>NZ_VIDW01000063.1:0-24370 GCF_006519665.1 Paenibacillus sp. tmac-D7
TGATGCGTTTTAGATTGTAGACAACCTTAAATTGCCCCTCCAGTGTCATCTTGATGGAACGGGCCCCTTTTTTGCGTCTTTTGAAATGGAAGGCTTTTAGGATTATTTCTTTTACCTGTTCATCTTTCTGATCTCTATGCTTCCTCTTTTCCTCTGATCCGGCAGACCAGTACCTGTAATAGCCGCTTCTGGACACCCCAGCCATCTTACATAAATTGTTCACCATGCGCTCGAGTTGATATCTCTGAATAACGGAACGGATCAGGATATATTTCTGGTCAGGTGACAATGTTAGTTGTCGCTCAGCCCCCTTTCCGCAAAGCGGATCTTTTTTAACAGTTCGTTCTCCGCTTTCAATAAGCGGTTTTGAGCTTCCAGCCTGGCGTTCTTCTCCTCCAGCGTCAGTTCCCTGGTAAGAGGCCTGCCCGATGATTGGCTTCTCGTATCCTGCAAACCCAGGGCACCGTTTTCCCGGTAACTCGCGCGCCATCTGTTTCCAGAGGATTTTACTCTTTGACGTCCGATGACGTTTACGTCGAACCCGCATTCTTCAAATATCTCCCTTGGCAGCTTGCCCTTCTTATTTTCTGTGATAAAGAGTTGCTTGAATGCATCGGTATAAGTGATTCCTTTCGAACTAACGGATTTCACATACGGATTATTGGTTAATTGCTTGATTTCGTTTTCTGTAAATGTCTTTTTACTCATGATCATGTCCCCGTCCCCAATTTTCTTCAATAAACACAAAATACCCTACAGAGAGACTTTTTTAAAGTGTCTACTCTATAGGGTACAGTTTAATTAGGCGGTTGTTTTTGCAATCTTACGGAGAGAGAGGGATTCGAACCCTCGCACCACTTGCGCAGTCTAACCCCTTAGCAGAGGGTCCCCTTGAGCCACTTGGGTATCTCTCCAAGAATAATGGCTCCCCGAACAGGACTCGAACCTGTGACAACTCGATTAACAGTCGAGTGCTCTACCAACTGAGCTATCAGGGAACGACAATTGTTAATTTATCATGAATGTTTGCTCAAGTCAAGCGCCAGCAGCTTCAATTTTCCCTTGCAGTGGCCGCACACAAACCGCCGCGGATCGGTCTTCCGCTTGCGCAAATATTCGGCCCTGCAATCGACGCAAACAAGCTTATATCGATAAGGCTCCCTCCGCTGTAAGGCAGACGGCAGCGATTGGCAATACCGCGTCCCGCCTACCAGCGTGAGCAGCTGTTTAAATTCGTCGTCGCGGTGCTGATACCCGGACCCGAGCAAATGCAAGTGATAATGGCACAGCTCGTGCTTAATGATTTTCTCCACATCCTGCATGCCGAATTGCTCATACTGGTGCCAACTGATCTCGATATCGTGGCTGCGTGTGAAGTACCTCCCGCCGGTCGCCCTCAACCTGCGGTTAAACCTCGCCTTATGCTCAAAAGGACGTCCAAACGACGACAGCGAAATTTGTTCGACCCACTGCTGCAGCTGCCGGTCATCCATTTCCCATGTTCCCACCCCTACGTTCTTCTCTATACATATGCATTCACTTGAATTGTAACCGCAGGTTAGGCTAAACTGTCAAGTAGGAATCTTCATAAATTTGCCCGAAACGCGATTCGCTATACGATAGGAGAGATTAAACTTCATGTCCAATAAAAAATACGCCCTGCTGCAAAGAAACGAACAGCTGGAATTCGTGGAAATGCCTTCCACTCATATGTACCAGCTCGCAGCGCTGAACCAACGCTTACATAAAGAGCTAGACAAATTAACGGTATCCGGCATTCCCGCGCTTCCGTACTTTATCGCAGAGTTTGAAGGGCTAGAAATTATACGTCCCGGCTACGAGCTGCAGCACGGCCTGGATTACATCAATCGGCTTGAGCAAACGTTCGCCGCTCTGCAGCAGCAAGAGAAACAATACCCGCTCGTTTCCCTCCTCACGGAAATTCGCGCCCTCCAGGCTCAGCTGGAGCAATGGTACGAAGAGGAAGAAGAACTCGCCTAATCATGAGGACCTGCACCCCATAGCCCTCTCGCCCATATGTTAGTCGTATAGCAGTTAGAGGGAAGGGGCTGATGGGCTTGCCACAATGGCTTTGCAACCAACTGATGCGTGCGTTTTACAACAAAAACCGGCGGCAAATTCGATTGCTTAACGACTGCTGGTATTTTTACCGCACCCGTAAATCCGAATCCGATTCGTCCGCATCCAACTTTCAACCTTAACATCAACAAACACGCCAACCGTCAAATAGAGCATATGCCAGACTTAAGGGAACTTGCCTCCATTTTCCCTTGTTCCGGCCTATGCTCTATTTTATGCCACTTAAGGCTTTTTCATCGTAAGCCCGACGCGGCCTTTTTTCGTATCGATATTCAGCACCCAGACGGTGACGACGTCGCCAACCGAGACGACATCCATCGGATGCTTCACGTACGAGTTGCTCATCTGGGAGATGTGTACCAGCCCGTCGTTCTTGATCCCGATATCCACGAATGCGCCGAAGTCAATGACATTGCGCACGGTACCCTTCAGCTCCATGCCCGGCGTCAAATCCTCGAGCTGCAGCACGTCGGTGCGGAAAATCGGCGCCTCCAGCTCCTCCCGGGGATCGCGACCCGGACGCAGCAGCGAGTCCAAAATATCCCGCAGCGTCGGAACCCCGACACCCAGCTTCGTTGCCAGCACCTCCGGCTCCAGCCGCTGTAGCATCGACTTCAGCTCCTCACTGCCCAGCTTCGCCAGCTCCAGCTTCAGCTCCTTGAACAGCCGGTCTACCACCGCGTACGACTCCGGATGAATCGGCGTATTATCGAGCGGGTTAGCCCCGTCCGGAATACGCAGGAAGCCGACGCACTGCTCGAACGCCTTGGCGCCGAGGCGAGGGACTTTTTGCAACTGCTGCCGGTTCTCGAATTTCCCGTTCTCATCGCGGTACTTCACGATGTTCTTCGCCAGCGTACTGTTAATCCCCGAGACGTACGACAGCAGCGAAGGCGACGCCGTGTTGACGTCGACGCCGACATGGTTCACCGCCGACTCGACGACGAACGTCAAGCTTTCCTCCAGACGCTTCTGCGACACGTCATGCTGGTACTGCCCGACGCCGATCGCTTTCGGCTCGATCTTCACAAGCTCCGCGAGCGGATCCTGTACCCGGCGGGCGATCGATATGGCGCTCCGTTCAGCCACGTCCAGATCGGGAAACTCCGACTGGGCCAGCTTGGAAGCCGAGTACACGCTTGCCCCCGCCTCGTTCACGATCAAGTAGGCCAGCTTGCGCTGCTTGATCTCTCCGATCAACCCGGCGACGAACTGCTCCGTTTCCCGCGAAGCCGTCCCGTTGCCGATGACGATCAGCTCTACGCCGTACGCGTCGATCAATCGTTTGAAGACCGCCTTCGCTTCGGCGACTTTATTATTCGGAGGCGTCGGGTACGTGACCGCGATCTCAAGCATTTTGCCGGTATCGTCGACGACAGCCAGCTTACAGCCCGTCCGGAACGCCGGGTCCACGCCAAGCACGACCTTCCCCTTCACCGGAGGCTGCAGCAGAAGGTTCCGCAAATTTTCCGCGAACACCTCGATCGCTTTCTCCTCAGCCTTCTCGGTCATCTCACCCCGCACCTCGCGCTCAATGGAGGGAGCCAGCAGCCGCTTATAAGCATCCTCGACCACCGCCGCAAGCGTATCGCGTACAATGGAGGGTCCCTTCAACAGCTGTTTGCCAATGTAGTCGTGAATACGTTCTACCGGCACCTCCAGCGTTACTTTCAGCACGTCCTCCCGCTCCCCGCGATTAATCGCCAGAATGCGATGCGGTGGCAGCTTGCGGACCGGCTCCTGGTAGCTGTAATACATCTCGTACACCGACTCCAGCTCGGCATTCTTCGCCTCCGAGCGCAGGATGCCCTGATCAAACGTATACTTGCGCACCCATGCGCGAATTTTGGCGTCGTCGGCCACTTGCTCCGCTATAATGTCCATCGCGCCCTGAACGGCTTCCTCGGCCGTCTGAACGCCTTTGTCCGAATTTATGTATTTCGATGCTTCCGTCAGCATATCGCCCTGCCTAGGCTGCGACACGATCCACTGGGCGAGCGGCTCCAGCCCTTTTTCCTTGGCGACGCTGGCGCGGGTTTTACGCTTTTGCCGGTAAGGGCGGTACAGATCCTCGACCTCCTGAAGCTTCACAGCTTGTTCGATTGCCGAACGCAGCTCGCCCGTCAGCTTCCCTTGCTCGTCAATAAGCCGGATAACCTCCAGCTTCCGATTCTCCAAGTTGCGGAGATACGTCAGCCTCTCTTCAATGTCCCGCAGCTGATTCTCATCGAGCTCCCCCGTCATTTCCTTCCGGTACCGCGCGATAAAAGGAATCGTGTTCCCCTCGTCAAGCAGACCGACCGTCGTTTTGACGCGTCCGCTTCCGATCTGGAGCTCCGCCGCAATCTGCTTCAGGATGCGTTCCTGAATCGCAGCCTTCATCTCCGCTGTCAATTCGAAGGCTTGACGCTCCTCCTGCTGTTCCGTTTGAATCGTTTGCTCTTTGGCCATCCGTACGACTCCTCCCGACATACGAAAAAACGAGGGCCCCTGTACGCCCCCGCTTCATACGCTGTTTTAAAACTCGATTAGTCCGACGCTAATCTGCAAAGCTTCATCGACCTTGCGCATGGTTTCTTCATCCAAGTGCGTAATTTTGTCCGTTAGACGCTGTTTATCAATCGTCCTGATTTGTTCCAGCAGAATGACCGAGTCCCTGTCAAAACCGTGCGCTTCCGCGTCAATCTCCACGTGCGTCGGCAGCTTGGCCTTCTGAATCTGCGCCGTAATCGCCGCCACGATCACCGTGGGACTGAAGCGATTGCCGATATCATTCTGAATAATCAGAACAGGCCGAATGCCCCCCTGCTCCGAACCAACAACCGGGGAAAGATCCGCGAAAAAAACATCGCCACGTTTGACAATCACTCGCTACACCCCGCTAACCAGACGGTCAAGCGTATGATCCGCTTCTTCCTCCGCCTGAAATGCTTCCGAGGCCATGTTAAGGTTAATTTTCGCCATTTCCATGTACCCACGCTGCATCGACTCGCGCAAGTGTCTTTTCTTGCGTTCGACAAGGTAAAGTTTCATGGCCTGACGGATAAATTCGCTGCGGTTGGAGTTCTCCTTCTCGACCAGATGGTCGACTTCCTCCAGTAAATAATCCGGCAGACTGATCATGATGCGCTTCGTGTTATGAGCATTGGCCACCTGTTCATGCACCCCCAAGAGACATACCAAAAGCTTATTTCCATTATGGCAATCTTCCAGAAAAAATATACAAGACCAATATATGCGCCAAGTATATCAATTATGCTATACCCCCGATAATCACATGAGTATGTGCTATACATATTCGCGGAAAAACAAGAAAATCCTCTCAATGGCATGCAAAAAATAGAGTGGAAATTGTCACCAGTACCTATTTCTAGCGTTCATGCTGCGAATTTTGCCGCTCGCTGTCGGCCAAGCCCATGAACGAGCGCTAGTGCCGATAGGGATGATGCGGCATTTGCAGCCCATCCGCCCGCTTAGGCTTCCCGTTCCCACATATGCCTGAGCAGCGGATTCACCGACCTTACGACCCGCCCGTCCTTCACATACACCCGCGGGACGCGGTGGGAGATCATACAGACGATTTCGTAGTTAATTGTACCGAGCCAGCTTGCGTGCTCCTCTGCCGTGATCCTCTCGCTGCCTTGAGCTCCTAGGATTACAACCTCTTCTTCCATCGAAATATCGGCAATACCCGTCGCGTTTACCATGCACTGATCCATACAAATCCGGCCCACGACCGGCACCCGGCGTCCCCGTATGAGCACCTCGGCCTTCCCGGTCAGCATCCGCGAGTACCCGTCCGCATACCCGATCGGCAGCGTCGCGATCGTCTCCTCGCCGCTCGTCCGGTAGATCGCCCCGTAGCTGACGCCCTCGCCGGCAGGCACCTGCTTCACCATCGCTACGCCTGTCTTGATGCTCAGCACCGGCTGGAGAGCGACCTGCTGTTTATTCACTTCCTCGGACGGATACAAGCCGTACATGCCGATGCCTAAGCGCACCATATTGAACGTATATTCCGGCAAATCAATCGCCGCGGCGCTGTTGCCCGCATGTACAAGCGGAAATTCGAACCCTTGACCGCGGAAATGTTCCACGACCCGCGCAAACTTCGCGTACTGTCCAAACGTATGGCTTTTGTCCGTTTCGTCAGCGCAAGCGTAATGCGTGAACAAACCTTCGACCTCGATCCCCGCCGTCCGTCTCGCCCGTTCAATAAAACGGATCGCCTCGTCCTCCGGACCAATCCCGAGACGATTCATACCGGAATCCAGTTTAACATGTATCTTCAGCGGCCTGGCGGCGGATTCAGCGGGCTGCAGCCGCTCCCAGGCGTCCAATATTTCATCCGTATATACATTTAGCGTAATATCGTGCTCCCAGGCCGTCACAAGCCCTTCCGGAGGCGTATAGCCCAGCACCAGCATCGGTGCCGTAATGCCCGCTCTTCGCAGCTCCAACCCTTCATCAAGAAAAGCGACGGCGATGTACTCCACGCCATCCTGCAGCGCCTCGCGGCACACCTCAACCGCCCCGTGCCCATAAGCGTCCGCTTTCACGACCGCCATCATCCGCACATGTGCAGGCAGCACCGCCCGGAACGCCTCCAGGTTGTGACGCAGCGCATCTAAACTTATTTCTACGCGTGTAGGTCTATAAAAAGAATCCACATATTCCACCTTCTTCTGCCTCTTTGACCCTACCTATGTTAATCCGACTACTCCCGGCTGTCAACAAACAGAACCCTGACAACTGACTGAGATGGAACCGACTCCTTGCTTAATGAACAAAGCGGACCTTCGTGTTTACTGCTGTATCACAAATACAGTATAATGATTACATTAGCAAACAAAAGGGGGTGAACACATCGAGCGAACAGGTGCTGCACTTGATCCTTGATGAAATGCGGGAGATTAAGTCGGATGTGAAGCAGGTGCGGTCCGAGCTTGCTGATGTCCGTTCGGAAGTTACAGAGGTTCGTGCTGAGGTTACAGGGATTCGTTCCGAGCTTGCAGAAGAGCTTCTGTCACACACTCCCAAACGAAACAAGGTTTGCTTCGCTGGAACGATGCGTGTATCTAAGCCTTATTGGAGAGACTCTTTCTTTAAACCGTATTCTTTCAGGTCTTCTTCTTACTTTATGATGATGGCAAAATCCCCATACCATGATTTGGAACAGGAAAAGAAGCCTCCCCTGGCTCCGATTATGCAGCCTAGAAAGACTTCCTGTGTGTAGTTTTTATTGGGATTTGTAATATTTATCTGCTTGCTCCTCCACCACTAATTCCCTGTTTGCAGCCTTCACCTTGCAAGTATTCCGAAATTTTTACTTACCCATTTCTCCTTGTACCGCTTGAGCCACCTTAATCATCTCCGTCACAGGCAGGTCGCCCGTGGACAAACGGAACTCCACACCGTCATACGTCCAAGTCAACGTCTTCTTATCGTCGCCCGTCACTACGCCCAGCGTAAAGCCCAGATCCAGAATATCCCCCGGCAAAATAGACACCGTTTTCTCCTGAGGACGCGACTCGATCAACGAGTAGTTGTACTTACCTGAGTAGCGCAGCATGACCGCTTTCTCTTCGCCAAGCTTCAGTTCGGTTGTATCCTGCTTCTTTACACCGCTCGGGATGTAATTCGGTTCGATGATCCCGAACGATTGCTGCTTGTTGGTATTGCCGGCAGCAGCCGATTTATCCGTCGTTTTACCATTCGCGCTGCCCGCTTGACCGCTGCTTGCCTTACTGTCGGACCCTTGAGCTCCGTTTGCTGCTTTATCACCGGTTGCTTGCCCGTTAGCAGCCTTATCCGTACCTTGCGTATCGGCTGCTCCAGCTTTATCTCCTTCATGGTCATGACCCAGCGTCGGCAGCGTCTTCATATCCCAGCCCGTCATGTTGCGCTGCATATCAAATTGGTCCTTCTCGAACTTCGTGCCGAATTCAAACTTCTCGAATTTAACAACAACCATGACATTATTGTTCGTGTCGGACACTTCCACATGCTGCGGTGCATAGTTTTTCTTATCCAGCCACACCTTCTGGCGGGCTAGCGATCCGTTCTGGTAGTTCGCGGCTACGTCGAACACATACGATTTATCGTCCGTCGTAAATTGACGCTCGTTATCCATCAGAATGCTTTGCACGAGCGACTGGTACAAGTATACCTGTCCTTGATTCTCCGGCCAATCGCTCTGGAAACGGAAGCTTTTGTTCAAATGCGGCGTCAGCACGAACACCCCGTCATCGTTGCGCAGCACGATCTGGGTGATGTCCTTCTTCGCATTCGTCAGCGCGATCCGATAGTACGACTCCGCCATATAGCAAACTTCGACCGAATACTCCTGCGGCTCCGTCCCCGTATTCAGCGTCATCGTGCCTTCGGCATGATAGCTATCCAGCTTGTTGACGATGCTGTCCAATTCCCTTACAACCGAGCCTGCATCCTTCTTCCCAAGTAATCCGCATCCCGAAAGCACCAAGCTCAAGCACAACGTCAGAGCTACCGCCCATTTAAATCGCCGCATTGCTCTCATCCCTCCACCACATTGTCATTGTCCAACTTGATAACATGTCTATGTGGGGACTTGGACGATTATGCGGACAAAGTTGGGGGAGGAAATAAAAACTCCTATAACCGGCCGGTTATAGGAGTTAATACGCATTCTTATTGATGAATCCATTGATAATGGTTTTCCAGATGATCTTGATATCAAACAAAAAAGTCCAGTTTTCAATATAAAAGATATCGTACTTAATACGATCCTCAATCGATGTGTCGCCGCGCAGTCCATTGGATTGCGCCCAGCCCGTAATTCCAGGCCTAATATGATGCTTAACCATATACTTCGGAATTTCTTCTTTGAATTGCTCGACGAAATAAGGTCTCTCCGGCCGCGGTCCAACCACACTCATGTGGCCAAACAACACGTTGAAGAACTGCGGCAGCTCATCAAGGCTAGTTTTGCGTAAGAAAGCGCCGAACTTTGTCTTTCGTGGATCATCTTCCGTCGTCCACTTCGTATCTGATGAAGCTTCACTTTGCACCCTCATTGATCGGAATTTATACATCATAAAGTTTCGTCGATTTAAACCGACACGCTCTTGTTTAAATATAACCGGTCCAGGCGAAGTTAGCTTTATGCCAATGGCAATCAATATCAGCAAGGGCGACGTCATAATTATCGCAGCTAGTGCGAAAGTTATATCAAATACACGCTTGAAGAATCGATTTTGGAATTCATCGAGCGGAATATCCCGCACGTTAATCAACGGCATACCTGCAAAATTATCGAAGTAGGGCCGAGAAGGTAAGTAATCGAAATAATCGGGAATAATCAGTGTCTTTACGCCAGCTTTTTCGCAAATATTGATAATTTGACCATACTTCTTATGGGCATTTAACGGAAGCGCGATGATAACTTCATCGATCAGGAATGAGCTTAAAATTTGTTCCAAATCTTCAATTCGACCTAGGATCGGTTTATAGCTTTCGAACCCAGCCTCGTGCTTTTGCTGAAAATCATCAAGAAAACCGACTACCTCGTACCCAAGCTCCGGATGTTGCTGGAGATTTTGGTAAAAGTTTTTACCCAGTGTGCCTGCACCTAAGATTAACAAAAATTGCTTGTTGAATCCTCTTTCCCTTAGACGTTTCAATGATGATTTGAGAATATATCTGTAAAAGCTTACAAGTAAAATATTATTGACAAGAAATAATAAAAGATAAGAACGAGAAACGTCCAGTTCTTTAAAGATAAAGAGTAAACTAAGCAAAATCAATAAACTAATTGTATAAACTTGAACAATGGTGAAAAGCTCGTAGGAGAACCGTTTCTTTCGCTTAGGTGTATAAAAATTAGACAAGTACCCAATGCCCACAACAAGACAAGCGTATACGACACTCCATAATGCGTAATTCTCTATCGGGAGGGGATTCTCGTAAGGAATCCATCCGCTTCGGAACTTCAACCACCACGAGAACAGGAATACAACCTGAATACAAACAAAGTCAGTCAATGCATAAATTTGGGATAAAAAACCTTGACTTCGTCGTATAATATGCGCTCACCTCACTTCACCGATCCGAATCTGTTGAGCAAGATTGATATAGCTAATTTCATTGCTATACCAGTATACACCATGGCATTGACTATAAATGAATATTTTTTTTCATAATGCTTTTTGTGAAACAAATACATCGCTCTGTGGAACTCATAGATGATCTTAAACGGCTTTCGCCGACTGCTTGCGCCCTTATAATGTGTAATTTGGGTATAAGGATAATAATGAATCCCCCACCCTGCTTCTTTTATTCTATAACACCAATCAATATCTTCGCCATACATAAAAAAATCCTCGTCGAGCATTCCAACCTGATCGATTGTCTCGCGGCGGACCATCATGAAGGCACCTACAAGACAGTCCACGGGATAGTCTTTGTCAGGATCAAGATAGCTTAATTGGTATTGGTTAAAACGTGGCACATTTGGGAAAAGCTTCGAGATACCGAAGGCATAATAAAATGAAGCCGATGGTGTTGGAAATCCCCGTTTGCAAGCTTTATCTAATTCACCGTTCGGTAAAACAACTTTACAACCGCTCGTACCGACCCTGGGATGCTCATCCATAAAACGAATCATTATATCCAGTGTGTCAGGCTGAACGACCGTGTCTGAGTTTAGTAAAAGCACGTAACGTCCGTTCGCTATATAGATACCCTGGTTATTTGCCTTTGAAAAACCGACATTAGCAGTATTGGCTATCAAATGTACCCTAGAGAATTGTTGCCGAATTGATTGTACGGATAAGTCAGAAGAGTCATTATCAACCAAAATAACTTCATACTCATAGTCTGTTATAGAAGAAAATACAGACTGCAAGCAGTTGAGCGTTAATTCACATGTATTATAATTAACAATAACAATACTTAAGTCCATAAAACTCTCCGATCATCCAAAACATGTACTCTCATTATAGCATGAATAACTGCCAATAGAATGAGTGGTCTTACGGCACTATTTGAAATAAATGTAAATATCCTTATGCTGCACTCTGCGCTTACTCTGAATTTTTTTTCTCTTACTTAAAACTACCTTCCAGTTTAAAAGAAAAGCCCCCCATGCACCTAACACTTTGGGTTCTCTTATTAAAAAATAACCTAAACTCATAATTTCATATCCAAGTAAGGGAAGAATGTGCTTTAATATATAGAAAGCATTTTCGTTTTTGAACATCATTTTATATCTATTGATATAAGAATATCTTCGAATTCGGAGTGGAATATTAGCACGCGAATTTTTTTTCCAGCCACGGTTGTGATAGGCTAGTGCATCGGCAGAATAATAAGCTTTCCACCCGAGCAGCCTACCTCTCCATGCAACATCAATATCCTCTTTATATGCAAAAAAATCATCATCAAAAAAACGACCATCCATGCTTATATCGTTGATCATAACGCTCGAATAGAGCGCCGCCGCACCCGATACGCCGAATACGTCTCCTCCCTGCGCCCAATGGATGGAAGAATCCCCTGTACCGCGATCGAAAAATCTTCTGGATTTGGTACATATCAAACCGGTACTATCAATTTTTTCAGGCTCATCTTTTAGAAGGAGCTTTCCCGTTGCACTTCCGACAGATGTATCCTTCTCCATTTCAAGAACCAGATGATGCACATAATCCGGATGCAGGACGACATCCGGATTAAGGATCAAGTGATAGTCACTCGAGTGCAGTAATAATGCTTGATTATGTCCTTTGGCAAACCCTACGTTTTCCTGGTTGAGAACCAATGTTACCTTACCTTGGTAAACATTTAAGATCTGTCTAGTTTTATCCTTTGATGCATTGTCAATCACTATAATACGATCAATAGGGTAGGTTTGCTGTAAAATCGACTCAATACAATCTTTTATAAAGCTTTCGCTGTTAAAAGTAACAATTTGAACGCTGACTTTTTTCACTCTTTATGTCACCCTAACTTCGCAAGAAAATCCCGTAATGCATCTCTCCAGTGCCTCATATCCTCAAAACCATTGGTCCTTATAGACAAATGATCCATTACGGAATACTTGGGCCGAGGAGCAGGCCGAGGAAATTCTTCAGTTGTACAAGGATCAACCGTTATGTTTATCCCACGTTCTTCAAAAATCGCTTTTGCAAATTCAAACCATGAACAAACCCCAGCATTGGAAGCATGATAAATACCATATTTCTCAGTGCTAACTAATTGAAGGATGAACTCCGCCAAATCTGCTGTATAGGTTGGCGATCCGATCTGGTCGTGAACAACCTTTAATTGGCTTCTTTCTTGAGCTAATTTAAGCATGGTTTTAACAAAGTTATTTCCATGGAGACCAAATACCCATGAAGTCCGAACAATAAAAAACTTGGAAGATAAATTTTGAACAAGCCATTCTCCCGCACGTTTCGATTTGCCGTAGACTCCGGTTGGATTCGTGTTATCGTATTCCGTATAAGGCTTACTCGCTTGTCCGTCAAAAACATAGTCCGTACTAATGTAACATAATTTGCTTCCAAACTGTTCTGCAGCCACAGCTAAGTTACGCGTTCCCACTGCATTCACAGCATATGCTTGATCTTCATCAGTCTCGGCTTGATCTACAGCTGTGTATGCAGCACAATGCACGATCACATCTGGCTGAATTTCGCTAATTTTGGATATACACTGCTCTTGGTCGGTAATATCCAATTCATTTCGTGTCATGCCCCACACATCATGCTGCTGTTGTTGAAATAAAGATACTACATCTTGCCCCAATTGCCCCTTTGCCCCAGTTACAAGTACCTTCATTGCTGAGTACCTAGTATGGAGGCATATTGTTTGGAATAGTACTCCTTATATGCACCCGACTGAATTCTTTGCCACCATTCCCTGTTCTCGAGATACCAGTCTATCGTAGCCTTAATTCCCGAATCAAAGTTATACTTCGGTTCCCACCCGAGTTCACGAGTAATTTTTGAAGCATCTATTCCATACCTGCGATCGTGGCCTGGACGGTCTTTTACATACTGAATTAACGTTTCTGGCTTGCCTAACTGATTCATTATGGTTTTTACTATTTGAACATTCGTTCTTTCATTATTACCACCGATATTATAGACTTCCCCATTAATTCCTTGATGCATAACGAGATCGATTGCACTGCAATGATCCTCGACAAATAACCAATCCCTAATGTTTAATCCATCCCCATAAACAGGAAGCTGCTTGTCATTCAGCGCGTTAGCAATCATAAGAGGGATTAGTTTCTCCGGAAATTGATACGGACCGTAGTTGTTAGAACAGCGAGTAATATTCACATTCATGCCGAAGGTTTCATGATACGCTCTCACAAGTAAATCTCCACCGGCTTTGCTTGCCGAGTAAGGACTGTTAGGCGAAAGTGGAGTCTGCTCCGTAAAAAGCCCCTCTTCACCTAATGATCCATAAACTTCATCTGTAGAGACTTGAACAAACTTAGAGACTTTATGCTTTTTGGCAGCATCAAGTAGAACTTGAGTACCAAGAACATTCGTTTTAACAAAAACTTGGGGATCTAAAATACTACGGTCAACATGGGATTCCGCCGCGAAATTGACAACTACATCAATACCTTGCTGCTCAAAGATGCTCTCAATGAGTGAGCTATCCGTAATATCCCCTTTAATAAAGGTGTATTTCGGGTTGTTTTGAACAGCAGCCAAATTTTCCAAATTCCCGGCATAGGTTAATGCATCTAAATTATACAGATGATACTCAGGATATTTTTCAAGCATGTACATCACAAAGTTACTGCCAATGAACCCGGCTCCACCGGTAACAAGCACTTTCATGAAAGACCTCCGTTATTCGAAATTATTCTCAGCATCTTTGAGCAGCGGATGTTTGCCGTCTTTTTCGGAAAGAATTGGGCTCGTTACCGGCCAATAAATTCCAAGATCCGGATCATCCCATGCAATACCACGATCATGCTCCGGCGAATAATATTCGTCCACTTTATACAACACTTCGGTATTGGAAACTATAGTACAGAAACCGTGAGCAAACCCTTTAGGGACCAGGAGCTGCCTTTTATTAGCTGCGCTTAAAATAACACCTACCCATTGTCCAAAGGTCGGGGAGTTTCTCCGGATGTCGACGGCAACATCGTATATAGCTCCTGTAGCCACACGGACCAACTTAGTTTGGGCCTTGGGATCAAGCTGGTAGTGCAGTCCCCTTAGAACACCGGGTTCGACGGATAAGGAATGGTTGTCCTGGATAAACTTATAATCGAGTCCCAGTTCATTAAATTTTTTTTCATTGTAGCTTTCTAAAAAGAATCCGCGATTATCGCCAAATACGGAAGGCTCCACAATCATGACGCCCTCTAGCTTAGTTTGTATAAGCCGCATCTTAACACCACCTACAGTTTTAGCCTTCCAAACTCTTCGCTGAATATTAACTCTTTAGCTAACTCGTTTGCCTTCGAAAGGGACTCGTGTGTACCGGCGTCAGTCCACCATCCTTGTAGAATATCATAAGTCAACTCATTACGTTGGATATATGCATTGTTAACATCGGTTATTTCAAGTTCACCACGACCGGAAGGCTTCAAAGTTTTAACAATGTCAAATACATGGCTATCAAACATATAAATCCCTGTCACAGCAAAATTACTTTTAGGTCGCTCTGGTTTTTCTTCAATAGAGATAATATGTTCCCCTTGAAGTTCAGGAACGCCATATCTTTTAGGATCGTGTACTTGTTGGATTAAAATTTTTGCTCCACCTTTTTGTTCTATAAAGTTTTTCACATATGGAGCTATGCTGTCTGAAAAAACATTGTCCCCTAGAATGACGACCATTTGATCGTCCCCAACAAAATGTTCCGCCAAGCCTAGTGCTTGGGCTATTCCCCCCGCCTCATCTTGCACTTTATAAGTAAAGGTAACTCCCATTTGTTTGCCGCTGCCTAATAGATTGACCACATCACCCATGTGATCTTTGCCTGTCACCACAAGAATGTCATTGATTTCCGCTTCTTTCAACTTAGCAACTGCATGGAAAATCATCGGGTACTTCCCAACCGGTAATAAATGCTTATTTGTCACTTTGGTTAGAGGATAGAGACGAGATCCTGTACCACCTGCAAGAATAATTCCCTTCACTTGATCACCTGCTCCTATTTTGTGATATCATATTTATTCTGGAATAAATTCCATAATATTTTCAATAATAATAAATTTCCTCGAAGTGGGCTAATCTTAGTTGGTATTTTGCCAAGTGGATATGTCCGGGTAACCGGTATTTCTACTACATTAAAACCAAGTTTCGGTGCTTGCTTTGAGAGATATGCTAACAATTCATAAGTATCGAATATACTCCTAAATGGGCTTACTCTTGAATCTAATAAAAAACGCCTCGAATGTCCCCTGAATCCATTCGTTGTATCTGTATATTTATATCCCGACACAAAGGAAATAAATGGTGCATGGACAAGTTTTATAGCCAGCTTTCTTGTAAGAGGTGTGTTTATTTCTTTACCACCTTCAATGTAACGCGAGCCTTGGATAAAATCCATACCTCGTTCTAGTTGTTCAATAAATAAGGGAATGCTTTCTACACTATCTTTATTGTTTCCATCGATTGTAATAACACCTTCATATCCTTCATTTAATGCGTAAGCAAAACCCATTCTCAATTGAGCACTCAGTTTTCCTTTGTCTTTCTTAATTAATAATGTACGAACGCCATGTGCCTTGAGAAAATCGTGCTCTAGCGAGTTGTCTGTACTTCCACCGTCTAGAATGATAATATCGATCATTTCAGCAAATGGCTTCATTCTGGCTAGTTGCTTTTTAATCTTTTCTCCTTCATTTATAACTGGAATACACACACAATATTTATGCTTTCTAGTAGTAAAAGTATGGTGATCAAACTTGGGAATTTCCCACTCTGCATTCATTTAAAACCTCCTCCCTATTCACTGAGTAACTCTAGAAGTACACGCTTCTAACATATTCTAGTGCACGAGAAATTGCGGCTACATTATTGGAATGAAGATTATTCTTCATCTCTATGGATAACCATCCATTATAGCCTAGGCTCCTTAATGAATCAGCAATTGCTGCATGATTACTTTTTCCCACCATATCTAAAAAGGGTTCGCTAATATGAAAATGTCCTATATGGGGCAGGCATTGTTCAAAAATAGACAAGGGTACTTCTTCATTAATCAGCATGGTTCCTGTATCAATTTGCAGCTTGATACCTTTGTTATCTACTTGTCTTACAAAATCTAATCCATCCATAGTGTTAGTGATAAAGTCACATCCATATTGTTTCGGATTAGCCTCAATACAAATATATACACCGTGTGAATACGCAATATCCCCTAATTGATTAAAGAATATTAGTGCTTTTTCCTGTGCAAGAGCGGGATCTAGCGTACCTATTAGTCTATTTTTAGGCGAACCGAAGACTAAAGCTTTTGCAGATAATTGACTAGCTACTTTAATAATCTTCTCTAAGTATACCATCATTTGATGGCTGGATTCATCGAAGACTGATAAATGATTTTGATTAAATAATAAAGATTGCATGGCGATAATACTTATCTCTCTTTGTTTCCAATAATGCAGATAATCTCGAATTACTTCATCACTGAGCTTGTTCAGGTCAGGACAAATCTTTGTAGGAGCAACCTCGATACCTGTGACATTGTTGTCTTTTAAAAGGCTGGCTATTTCATCATTTTCATTTGAATCCCAGGCTATATTAGAAACGGCTAGCTTCATATACGGCTCTTCTCCATCTCAACTAGTTCACGGATTTTCAGAAAGATCTCGTCCTTGGACATCATGTAAGGTTGCCCGTCATTAAATTGACCTGCATGCAGACTTTTCATATCGTAATAAACAGGTGGTTTTTCGGTAATATTATTAAAAGTAAGACCAAAGCAATTTGAGGCCACTTCTTCAGCAGAAACAGGTTCCGTTGAAAAGTTTACCAGATTTATTCCTCTTTCCTTAATAATCTGAATATCCATCCACAGGCGGGATAAATCATAAAACTGAAACACACTTTGATAATGCGTTAGATGTAGACAATTATTATGAATTAAATCATATATAAAGTTTTTTTTCAGGCCTTCGCCAAACAACCCCGGCAATCTAATGATGAAACTATTGGAAAAATGATTTCTTACGAATTGTTCTAGAAAATATCGATGCTTTCCATAAGGTTCTACATCATATGGATGAATTTCTGAAGATTCATCCACATTGATTGGACTCTTGTATACATCAACTGTCGAGATTAAAATAAACTCGTCAGCTTTAATCGTTTCCAGATGAGACATTAACATATTCACATTCATTAAATCTTGTTGAGGCTCTTGGTTAGCTTTCCATTTGACGGCCGGTGCACCAGCGCAGATAACCGTCTTGAAGCTTTTTCCTCTTATTTCTTCAATGTTTTTTGAATTATACAGCTCATCGAACTGATACTGCTTTGTCAAAGTTGACCCAACAAATCCGGTATAACCAATTAATGCACTATTCATATAATCCTCCGGATAAATAATTAATTACTGGATTTGGTGACATTTGTTTATTCAATGACGTTCTTGACTAACAGCAATTTCCTGCCTTACTGCGATTTCTTGCTTTACCTCGGTTACATGAGCTTGTTTTGAATTTGCCTTTTCAACTGACTGTGTTGTATAGAAAGGCCGGTCCTGAATTTCTACTAAGATCCGAGAGATATATTCACCCAGCATCCCAACAATAAAAAACAAACCTGTAAATCCAAAACTGATTAATATCATAAGTGTAGTCCAGCCCTCTACTATATTCTTATTAAAAAAGTAATTAAAGAAGGCATATCCGGCCATAAACAAGCTAAACAATAAGAATATAATCGAAAAATAATGCGATAATTTCAAACCGATATTTGAGAAGGATACAACTACATCAAATGCCGTGCTAATATTCGCTCTATTTAATTCCGATCTTTTTTTAGATCTCCCAACCTGAGACTCATACACGAGCACGGTTTTGGAATATCCTATAAAAGAATACAATGCTTTTCTATAGCGAACTTTTTCCTTCAAATTTAACATAGCATTGAGTGCTCGTCTGGAAACTATTCGTGCGGTTTCGGTTGTTAAATCCAGCTTCAAATAAGAAACTTTTTTTACTAAATTATAGAATACTTTAGATGTCCATGGTATGCCATGCGCCGGCGAAGCAGCTACAATGTCATAAAGGGCCTTTTGATACAATTCTACTATTATATCAAGGGGATATTCAAACCTTGTAGTCTCCAGTTCGAAAACAAAATCACCCATAGATCTCACTAATCCAGCCATCATTGCTTTCTCAATGCCATGCTTACGAGCTAATGAGACAATAATCAGATCCCCAGAGATTTCGGAACTTGCTTGCCTAGCCCTTTCTAATGTCTGATCTTGGCTTGCATCATTTACCAAAATAATTTCGTAATATTCAAATGAATTTTTAAGAATAAGATTTAATTGGCTAAGTCCTTCTTTAATCGTATCTTGTTCATTATGAACGTAAAGAACAGCGGATACAAAAACCTTTGCCTTCACTTCAAAACCTCCTCTAAGTCATAGATTGTATTAAACTTTCCAGATAGAACCGATATGAATATAGGATCGGTAGATGAAAACTTAACTATAGTAGGTCTTGAATCATCGATTTCAGATGTATCGAGTATAGTTTTAACTGCGAACAAAGATGAATGGTAAGCCACTTGTATTTCTGAGTTTAGGTATTTTTTCGTCAGTTGCTTCATTCGAGGCCATGCAGTTACAGGACGATATAAACATGAATTACAATTCTGTAATTGAGAAGTATCACAGTCCTTCCTCTGAGATTGACAAGAAAAATCAGGGAACGAACTTTTTGATGTCTCATGTGGAGTATCAAATACTGATGTTAAAGAATGTTTTCCAGAAAACCCAAAAGGCATAAGGGAGAAAAACGGCCCATCCATAACCGTAATTCCTGTCTGTTTAAAATTGGGAGATACATCAGTTAGGATAACTTCACAAAGCTCATATTTAGTTTTGAAAAGTTCATAGCCGAAGTAACTCAATATTTGATTAACACTTGCATAAGTAGCGTTTAACACTTTGTCACTTTCAATGAATCGTCCATTATTTAATTCTATCAAATAACTGCTTTCTTTAATCTGTGCTTTCCTGATGAAGCTGCTCAAATACCAAGTGACATGGTTAATTTGATTAAGTTTATCCATAAACCAATTTTTGATTACGACAGCATCATACGTGTATTCATCTGTTTCAAAAGCACATTCAACCGTTCCGGCATTAAAATATTTCCTGTAATTTACCTCCTCGGCTGCAATTCCTACATGATTACAAAAACTTAAAAACTGTTCCGCATTGGTTAAAGAATCATACATAGATATAGCATAGACTTTTCGAAATTGTTTGTGGATTGCAAAAGCAAATTCTTGGTTAAAACGATTATAGTATTGTGCTGATTTAATGGCAGTCGAAACACTTCTAGGATAATGATATCCATTATGAACACGTGCCTGATTAATATAGCTTGCCCTCTGCAAAGGTTGCGAATCAATTTCGATTAAAGCAACTTTATAACCTTTTTCCCCTAGAAATTTTGCAGCGTATAGACCATAAATCCCCGCTCCAAAAATTACGTAGTCAAATTTTTCATTTAACATTAAGGCATCCCCTTGCTTTTATAAGAACAATATAAACGTACCCGCAATTAGTAATAATATACCAAATATCTTAAGCATGCCAAGCGGCTCATTAAATAATATAACAGAGATCAACACTACACCTAAAGTGGTAAGTGCTTGTGAAACAGGTGAGATTCTACTAAGCTCCCCCCTAGAAATAGACATGACATAAAACAAGAAGCTGATCCCGTAAAAAAAAGCTCCCCCCCATATCAATGGGTTACTGACAATCTTTACAAAGAAAGAAAGGGTCACAGTTTCAAAACGAATACCGGTTACCGCTTGTTTTAACATAGCTTGTGCGGCTAGATTAAAGATTAAAGCGAATATTAACAGGAGAAATGTCATCATATAACCTCTTATCTTATCAATTTCAAATATTTAATATTTTTAATTTTAAAAGGCTCTTTCAAACCATCGACATCTAGTCTGATATAATTTATATTTTCATTAAGCAGCCACGACGGATCGGAGCCCATAGGGAGCAGGAAAGTTCCTTCATTTCCATTGAAATAAAAAGAATTCTGCTCCCTTATGATGCCATCTTGGTCCCAATATACTTGGAAACGAAATCCTTGTTGATCTTGTTCTTGCAATTCTATAGTGAATGCAACAAAATCAACATCCATACCACGGATAGCTGAAGAAAACCTCCATGTTAAGTAGGGATCATCCCCTACAATGTGACTCCAACCATTTGCATCATTCGTAATTTGATTAACGTGTTCTAGTTCTCTTTTTATAGGAATCTCAGAAAATCTATTCGACATATTTGCATAATTCCTTCCCCAAATAGAAGGAATAAAAACCATATCTTTTTGTGAGAAAACTTTCTTGAGCTCTGCAATTTGATTCAATGGTTTATTTAAACCCATTTGTTCATAACGATCAGCTCGCAGCAAAAATTGTAGGTTTTTAGCTGTATAGAACTGATACCCTTGTTCCAGAAACCATCTATACACACGATAAGATCTCAATGAGGATGGTCCTCCGTCATGTCTTATCGAAGGGCCGATAAAAACAACGGGCGGATTTTCCTTTTCCAGATGCTTTATCATTTTTTCTTGTATTGATTCATTCGCCGCTAAATAATCCGCTGAATATAAAGAGGGTACCTTTTTTTCCAATAAATAATACAGCAACGATCGATTAGACAGATCCGCAAATGTTTCTCCATCTTGAAGTAAGCCATCCATTGTATCTTTAATTCGGATTAACTCATCCAAACGATTTTGGTCCACAAAAATGGTTCCTAAATGAGACAAACCAATCGTCTTACCATCAACTAAAGCTAATTGACTTGGAACCGAAATCGGTTTAATCTCTTTCTCAACATATTTACTGTAGTCTGTAATAACAAAAATACTGCCCAATCCAACAGTAAAGCCCAAGAAAATAACCGTGCCTAAGCTTAACATACGATATTTATGCTTAAAAATCAGTAAAAAAGGAAGAAGCCCGGAAATACAGAAAAGACTCACAGACCCAGAACGATTCATTGAAACAGGATCTATTCTCCCCATGCTATAAGGAATTACCATGAAAAGGAATATAATAAAACTTATGAGAAAAAATGTAAATTCCCTGTTACTTTGAGATTTCTGCTCGCCAATTGACTTAAACAAAAGTATAAAAAGCAAAAGTAAAGAGCCTAACCATCCTCCTACCCTAATCGCTTCCCAAACCAATCTATTAACTTCTATCGAATTAAACCATTGAGGGAACCAATCTGGGACGATTTGTAGATTTCCAAAAAAAGGGACACCATAGGCTTGAGTATTAGATGATGCATTATCTAGCAAAAACGTTATCGTCCCTATTATTGGCGATATTAATAAACATGCAATAATTAAATGAACGATGATTGCTAAGAACATTGCTTTCTTATGATCGATAATATACTGCTTATCCTGCTTGCTTTGTAACATCTCTACAAATTTAAAAATCATAAAAGGCAGTATAGCAAGGGTCAGGGCGGTGCCCACCGTCGGATTGTAAAAACAGTGTAGAGCCGATAACCAAAGCCACAAAGTAATACACAGCTTTTTTTGTATTTTGGGATGAAAGAGTATTAGCATTATGGGTATAACTAGATAAAATCTACTTAGAATCGTAGAAGAAGCTATTGGCAAATAAATAACCGAGTACAATAGCCCCCATTGTTTTCCATACAATTTAGATATTATCGATATGATGATAATTCCAATAAGAGCTGGTATAACCATGAGCGAATAATTAAAAGATGCTATCGTTCCATCATAAAGAACACTGTTAATACCACTGTATAGCATCCCGAGCAATCCTTGAACAGAAACAAAATCAACATTATACGCTTGTTTGAAATGAAAGATCTGCTGCCAAGGTAACAGTATTTCCCCCATATGAAAATCATCGTATAACAGAGTACTTGCTATAGGCGTGGAATAAAGAACCGCTAAAGATACAGCTATTAATGAAGGTGTTGATATGGTAGATTCCCAATGGTCTAAATTTGTAGACCGCCGCTTCATTAAATGAAAAATTTGATACATAATAAATAAAGCAATTATGCTACCGATGATTATCTCCGTCTTTTTAGGGATGATCTTAACTAACTTGTTATCGTAGAAGTAAAAACCATTGGTATAATTTAAGAGCAGTAAAGGTAAAAAAAGTTGAGATATTAAATTGACTTTTGTAAATAAATAATTAAAGGATTGTGGTTTTACAAATGTTAACATTAAATAAAAAGTCCAGGATACAAGAACGGCGATAAGAGGAACATGCTTTAGGTTCTGTACATTATGGGAATCTGAGAAATAGAAATACGCGGTGATAATCCCTACCGTTGCAAAGAAAATCAGAACACTTGAAGATAGTATGTTTTTGAAAATTACATCCTTATTTTTTGAGGTTTTTAAGTTATTGATTACAATCGAAGTACCTATCGCCAACAACAATACTCCAATAAGATACCCCTTAGAATATTCTTTAGAAAATAGACCTACGGCTAGAACATAAGCTGCTATAAAGAAAATAAACTGAACTCTAAACGATAAAAGTGAGTGTGCTAATGAATCGGAATATCTAATACTGATTTCTTTATCACCCAAAAAAGTATTGCAAAACCTCACAAATACGGGAAAGAGTATAAAGAAAGACAAAATGAAAGAAATAATAAAAAGATAATCCAAGTCTTTGAAATAATCCGACCATGTGATATTACCTACAACTATATCGGAATAAGCTTGTTTATAGCCTTTTATTTGGTTATATATAAGGTTAGATAGAAAAAAGGAAACAAACAAGCTACTTATAACAGATATATAGAGACATAAATTCGATAAAGGAACCCATTTTTTCAACATTATATTGTGCTCCATTCAAAATCTAATAATTTCAGGCGCATAAATTGTTATTTTGTCATTTGGATTAAGCTGCTCAATATCAAATCGAAGGCTACGCAAAGTATAACCTTCTTTCCAATCATTATGAAACCCTACAGGCACCAACATTTTACCATTAACGACCATAAAATGATAAGATTTCTCTTCCAAAAAACCGCTATGGTCATCTTCCCAGAATACTTGACCCTGCAGCAGTCGGTTTTCTCCAGTAAACTCGACCTGCAGCAACAGCATATCCCCTGCTTTCATAACCATGCTCTCGGACCGCCATATTACATAAGGGTCTGAGCCTACACTTAACAAACTATTCTTTTCTGAAGTAAGGTCATTTACAGCAGCATATTCATTGTTCAGCGGAATTTTTTCTTTGTAGTCACGTTCATTTAATTGATTTGCGAGATCCCTTGGAATGTTACCTAGTTCTTTGTTTTTGAAAATCCCCTGCTCTTTCGCTTGGCTCAAATTTTTTAATTCAACTTGGTTTTGATTTCTTTTCAATAAATATTCGATAACATTGTGGTTGCCTGTGGCATAATAGGTCAGTCCTGCAACACTTAAGAATGTAGCTACAAAAATCAATAAAAGTCTATAAGAAAATAATTGTTCGATATTCAAAATAGTGATGAAAACCCGATAGGAAATTACAATAAACGGAATTACCAGTATATATAAGTACCTTCCGATTAAAACATCTACATCTTGAGTAGTGGTGCCGTAAACGAGCAATACAATGCTTAACGTTGTCAGTAAATAAAATAAGGATAAGAGCAAACGTGTACTATCTTCAAAGAACAGATGACTCTTCAAATTACGAGAAATCTGATATAAACCAATAAGAAATACCAAACCCAAACAAAAACTCAATCCGTTAACTAATAAAACCCCTACGTCATAAATTCCTGACCACTGCACTTCTTGAGGAACCCAAAAACTATAAAACAAATAGGGAATTTTTTGTATTACGAATTCCAAGCCCAGATCTATTTGGTTAGGATTGACAATCCTTTTTACAAAATCAACATGTTCTCTAGTGCCCGTTAATGCATGATAGTGATAAACATTAAACACAAGCCATGGTAAAATCATAACACCAATAATCCCGACATATTCTAAAAAAAATCTATAATGCTTTTTTAGTAA
>NZ_VIDW01000064.1:0-23737 GCF_006519665.1 Paenibacillus sp. tmac-D7
GGACCGCCTGCGGTCAGCGGAGCGCCGCCGGTGTCGCGGAGCGGCTCGCGCGGACCGAAGCTGAGCGGCGGCGCCTGCCCTGCAGGGAGCGCCTGCGCCGGATGGGCCTCGCCGCCGGCCGTGAGGCCGGGGTACAGATACAATCCGCCGTCGCTGGAGCCGACGGCCAAATCGATCCGCCCGTCGCCGGTCAGATCGGCGAGCGCGGGTACCGCCCGCACCGGCTGCGTAATCGGATCGCCGAGCGACCGGTACTCCGGGTACGCGGCCAGCCGGATCGGAGCGCCGTCCGCCAGCAGCCGCGTGCCGCTGGAGTAGAACGAGTTCGGCGTTTCGCCGGCGAAGGCGGGCTTCGCGTTCGTTCCCGTGTTCAGATGAACGACGACGGATTCCTGCCAACGCCCCCACGTGAACGCGGAACGGACGAGCGAGAACGACGGGATCTGCTGATGCTTCTTCAGCAATTCCGCCCATTGGATGCCTTCCCCGTCGCGAATGGCCTCCATCGCCTCAAAATGATTCTGATGCGCCATCGCAGGCCGCCCATACGGGCCGAGCGTCTTCTTCACGCTGTAACCAAGCTTCAGCTTGGATATGTAAGCGGCGTATTCGGTGCGCATCAGCGCATTGCCCGCCGAGAACGTAAAATGAAAGTACGGTTCCACGGGAAGCTGGCTGCGGTCGAAATAAAGCGCGCCGGTCTTCGGCCGGATCGCGGCATTCTCTTCGGCGGCCAGCTTATCGAAGCCAAGCGCCGGATCCATGCCGCTGCTCAAGTCGTAGCCGGTTAAATAATAGCGGTTGGGCAGCAGCGTGCCGCTCAGGAAGACGGTGCCTTCTCCGTAGCGGTTCACCGTATACAGCGAGATGCCGTTCATCGCCACAAGCGTCTTGGCCGTTGAAGGCACCATGCCCTTGCCCCAAGAAAAACGGCTCAAGCTGCCGTCCGTATCATGACGGAAGAACGTATCGGCGAACGTGCGCAGCACCTGCTGAATGCCGAGCAAATCGGCATCGACGCCGGGATACGTCCACAGGGTGGCGCCTGCTGCTGTCGGAAGCGCCCCGCGATCGGGCGCAGGCACGTCCACCAGACGAGCCGCGCCGAGAAAGGCGGGCTCGAAATCGGCGGCGAACGCATTTTCAAGGAACAAATGCCCGCCCCCCCGAACGTAAGCCTCAAGCGACTGGCGCTGAGCATCCGTTAACGACCGGTGCAGGGACGGGTCCAGGTAAATCGTGTCGTAATCGTGCAGCTTTCGCGCCGATAAACGGGCGAGATCCTGCTTCTCGAGAACGAGCCCGGCCAGCAGCGATTGGCGCAGCTGGCCATATGCGGCCGGGTCGAACGCATCGCCCTGCGTCGCATACAGCATGCGCACCTCGAGCGTTTTGTCGCGGCCAAACAGAACAACAAGAAGAACCGCAAGCGGCAGCAGCCCGAGCGCGGTTACAACCAACTTGCGGAAAGGAGTACGTTTCAAAACAAATCCCTCATTAAGGCAGCTTGCAGGCGATCCGGCCCAGACGGCCGTGCCCGTAAGCAACAAATTGGGTGTTACCCCAGACATTATAGCACGGATGGCCGCCTTTGTTAACTTTCGCGGTCGTAGTCCGGGAAGCTGACGGCTACGCGGTTGCGGCCTTCGGCCTTCGCCCGGTACAGCGCTTTATCCGCATATTCGACAAGCTGCTCGGGGGTGCCGGCCGTATCGGGAACGATTGCAGTCAAACCGACGCTGACGGTCACGTGTTCCGCGATTTTCGATTGCGCATGCGGGAGCGCCAGACGTTCGATGCGGGAACGAAACTCTTCGGCTAAGTGGAAGGCCTCCTGGAGCGATACGTTTTTCAGGACAGCGGCAAATTCCTCTCCGCCATAACGGGCGACAAAATGCCCGTGCTCGTGCAGCAGCCCGCTGGCGACGGCGGCAATGACGCGAAGCACCTCGTCTCCTCCCAGATGCCCGTAGTGATCGTTATAGTACTTGAAATAATCGACGTCGAATAAAAAGAAAGCCAGCGTCGATTCGCCGGCCGCTCCTTCGTTCCAAGCTTGCAGCAAATACTCGTCCAGCTTGCGGCGGTTCGGAATGCCGGTCAAGCCGTCGAGGTCGGACAGCTTTTGCAGCTTCCCCAGCGCGTCCTGCAGCTTTTTCTCGGTATTTTTACGGGCGGTGATGTCCCGAATGGTAATCAAATAGGCGCCTTCTTCTTGATAAACAATCGGAGAGACGGACAGCTCGACTTCGACCGTCGTTCCGTCCAAACGCAAAAACCGCTGCTCGATCAAGTCCGATTTCAGCGTTCCTGCCTTTATGGATTGCCAGTCCCGGCAGGCTTTCTCCAAGAGCGACGGATGGATGAAGTCGACAATCGGACGGTTTAAAATATCTTTCGGAGACGCGGCATGAAGCAGCTTCAAGCCTTTATCGTTGATGAACACGATGTTGCGGCCGGATATCGCCAGCGTAGCGTCCGGTGACGAAGCGATGAGGTGCCGGTATCGCTCCTCGCTTTCCTGCAGCTTCCGAATGGAGGCATGAGAACGGATGATATTTAGAAAAATGTATACCGACAGCAGTCCGACGCCCGTGGAGACGAGCCATTGATTCGTCAGAACCAGAGGCGCTTTACTCAGATTGCCGGCCTGATTCAAGTTAATCAGAATGATGATGGAGATGCCGGTCATCGCGAAGACGTTCAACCCGAAGAAACGCAGCAGGGTAAGTCCTTTGCGTCCTGCCAGGAAGCCGCATACGACGGAGATCAGAAGCATCATGCCACCCGACGTGAAGGCGGCGAAAGAGGCGCCGAACAAGCCGATGCGTCCGCAAAGGATGAATACGCCTGCGATGATGGCCGGAATCGGCCCGCCCTGCAGGGCGGCGATGACCATAGGGATATGCCGCAGATCGGCGATGACGTCCGATTCCACGTGAATGCTGAAAATCATCAGCAGAACGCCCAGCAGCCCGAAGCAGATCCCCGCGAACACTTTTGTCGGCCAGGGAGAGTCCACGTGGAGCGGTCGTTCTTTGAACCATTGTCCTATAATAAAAAAGGAAGCGACGAGTATCGACGCGTTCGCAATAAAGTCTTTGAACATGATTGGCGGTCCTCCACCATTTTAAACTTGCTTTTACTATACAGGAATCTTTTGCCCATCATAACTGGTAATAAATGGGTACCCTTCCGGTTAGAAGGGGCGCGGGATTTCCGCCGCTGCGATAGGTGAAGCGGGGGATGGGCAGTGCTGCTCCTGTATGTAATTCGTCATGTTTTGACATCTTTCCTTTAAGTTCGAGCATGAATTGATTAAAATTTGATCCTTTCGGATCAATGAGCCGCAGGGGCGCCGAATGGTTTGCCGGGCCGCTTTCTGGTACACTAGAGAAAAAAGCGATGACCGGTAGCTGAATATAAACTGGCTGTACGGCTTGGAGGTAGGGATTTTATCATGCGGGACATACGTAAAACGGATATCGAGCTGCTCGCTCCGGCGGGGGATTGGGATTGCATGCGGGCGGCGGTGGCGAACGGAGCGGACGCCGTCTTTTTCGGGGTGGAGAAGTTTAACGCGCGGGCTCGGGCGAACAATTTTTATACGGACGAGCTTCCGGACATTATGTCGTTCTTGCACCGATACGGGGTCAAGGGGTATTTGACGTTTAACATTCTGGTGTTCGAAGAGGAATTGGATGATGCGCGGCTGCTGATCGAAGCTTGTATCGATGCAGGCGTCGATGCGGTTATCGTGCAGGATTTGGGGCTGGTGCGGTTGATTCGGGAGATCTCTCCGGACTTCCCGATTCACGGCTCGACCCAAATGACGATTACGTCGCCCGAAGCGGTGGAGTTTACGAAGCCGTACAATATGGAGATTGTGGTGCTCGGGCGTGAAAATAATTTGAAGCAAATCCGGCAGATCGGGGAGCAGGCGAAGCTGCCGATGGAAGTGTTCGTGCACGGAGCGTTATGCGTCTCGTATTCGGGACAGTGCTTGACTTCCGAAATGTGGGGCGGGCGCTCTGCGAACCGCGGCGAATGTGCCCAGGCCTGTCGATTGCCGTACGATTTAATGGTAGACGGGCAGCCGAAACCGATGGGCGATGTGGCGTACCTGCTGTCGCCCAAGGACTTGGCAGCCATTGAGCTGATCCCGGAATTGATCGAGGCGGGCGTGAAATCGTTCAAGATCGAAGGCCGGCTGAAAAGCCCGGAGTACGTGGCGAACGTCGTCGGCAAGTATCGCCGCGCGATCGACCGTTATTTCGACGGCGAGAACCCGCAGCCGACGAAGGAAGAGCTTCGCGAGCTGGAGCAAAGCTTCTCCCGCGGCTTTACGTACGGCTTCCTCAAAGGCACGAACAATAAACAGCTTGTCGAAGGCACGTATCCGAAAAGCCGGGGCGTTTACTTGGGCCGCGTCAAGCAGATTCTCCGCGACGGCGTGGTGTGCGAGCTTGAGGCGCCGTTGAAGCGGGGCGACGGCATCGTGTTCGACGCGGGCGACCCGACCAAGAAGGAAGAGGGAGGCCGGGTCTACGACCTGCGGCGCAAGGGCGCGAAGTTCGAGGGCGAGGCGCCGGGCGGCGTGATCGAGATTATTCCGGGGCGCAATGATGTTGACTTGAGCCGGGTGCATGTGGGCGACCGGATCTGGAAAACGAACGATCCGCATCTGGACAAGCGGCTGCGCCAGACGTACGAAACGGACAAGCCGTACCGCGTCTTTCCGGTGCGCGTGAAGGTGACCGGCGCGGCCGGACAGCCGCTGCGCAGCGTATGGACGGACACGGCCGCCGGGCACACGGTAACCGTCGAGTCCGAGCTTCCGCTCGTCCCGGCCGAGAAGCGGCCGATGGACGCCGCGCTGTTCGAAGAGCAGTTCGGGCGTCTTGGCGGTACGGTGTTCGCTTTGGAGTCGGTCGACGTCCACTTGAACGGCGACTTAATCTTGCCGATGCGCGAGCTGAATCAGATGCGCCGCCAAGCGGCGGAGCTGCTGCTCGCCGAGCGGGAGCGCCCGCGCGCTTATGTGAAGCGGTCGGTGGACGTTTATAGCGATACGCCTGCGGCGCCGGCGAAGCCGGCAACGCCGCAGGGCGGGAAGGCGCAGGCGCGGCTGACGGCGCTGTGCCGCAGCCTGCCGCAGGTGGAGGCGGCCGTTGAGACGAACGTCGATCTGATCTACGCCGACTTTGAATTCATCAAGCAGTTCCCGGCGGCTGTGGAAGCTTGCCGCCGGGCGGGCAAGCGGATTGCGCTTGCGACGCCGCGCATTCATATGCCCGGAGAGACGGGCTATTTCAAAAATATTTTGAACCTCGGACCGGATGCGGTGCTGGTGCGCAACACGGGGGCGGTTTACTGGTTTATGCGGTATTTGGCGGAGCATCCGAACGAGCCGCAGCCGGAACTGATCGGCGACTTTTCTTTGAACGTGGCCAACCATAAGGCGGTGTCGCTGTTCTTGGATGCCGGGCTTTCGCGCGTGACGCCGTCTTACGACCTGAACATCCAACAGATGGTCGATCTGCTGCGCCGCAGCGAGACGTCGCGGCTCGAGATTGTCATTCATCAGCACATGCCGATGTTCCACACGGAGCATTGCGTGTACTGTACGTTCATGAGTCCCGGTACGGACTACACGAACTGCGGCCGCCCTTGCGAGGAGCATCGCGCTTCGCTGAAGGACCGCGTCGGCTTCTCGCATCCGGTGCGTGTGGACGAAGGATGCCGCAACACCGTGTACAACGCGATCGACCAATCGGGCGCGGAATACCTGGCGAATTTCATGGAGCTCGGCGTAGGCCGGTACCGCGCAGAGTTTCTTGAAGAAACGCCGGAGAAGGTGCGCGAAGTGATCGGTTTGTACGAACGGGCGCTGCGGGGCGAGATTACAGGAACGACCGTTTGGAAGACGCTCAAATCGACGAACCAGCTCGGCGTGACGCGCGGACAGCTGGTGAAGTAAGCCGGCGGGGGCGGGCGCCAAGAAGGAAGCCGCGGATGGTGTAAAGCGGATGACAGCGAATGGACGGGTATTTCGAGCTGCCGACAAGGGAATAGCTTCTGCCCAGCTGCAATAACGGAATGATAGTGCCACATTCGGCCCGTTTCCGGGTTCTTCCATAAAATAGCGAAAATAGCGAAAATAGCGGAACAATGATGCTGGATTTGCCTCGAGATCAACCCTCACGGGTCGGGAGAAGGGCAATGGCGCACCAGAGTTCCGCTATTTTTATTAGTCGCCGCCTCCGCCGCATCCGGATGAACAGCTGGATGAGGAGCAGCCGGAAGACGAACCGCCGGACGAGGAGCCCCCGTCATCGCTCCCGCCGCCGCCGCGGTCGTCATCCCATGAGCCGGAGCCGCCGCTGCTGCCGCATCCGGAGGAGCTCGAGGCTGCATGCTCCTGTTCCCGGCGGCGCGCCTCCTCCTCAGCGTAGTGCTGCGCCATCAAATCGTCGAAATCGCCGAGATCCGCCGCCGAGTATACGATGAGCGCCCCGGCCAAATACGGCATGTAGCTTGCGGAATCGTGCGCGGGTTTCTCGGCGGAGTAGACGGCGCCGGTCTCGGCGTCCGCCGCTTGCTCCTTGGCTTTGCGGATCAAGCGGGCGATCGTCTCCCCGATCTCGGGATAGCGTTCAGCAGCCTTGCGGTTGAACAGGCGGTCAGCGAGCTCGGCCTCGTCCACTACCCGCAGTTCCTCCAGGCGCCCGCGGTCGAGCGGATACCGGAAGAACGGCGTCCAAATCCGTGAGGAGTACGGAGTCGGGATGAACAGATTCGCGTATACCCAGTCGAACCATGCCCGTCCCCCGGGATCCGGTTCTCCGCCGCTGTGCGGTGCGTGATGGATGACGGAGCCGACGAAAGCTTCGCTGAATCGATGGTATTCGCGGGTAAACATCAGCATTTCGTGCCAAATGTCGTCGACGGCCTCGCTGAACATCGGTACGTCCTTTAATATCGCCGTCATCAGAAAATATCGTTTTAATTCAAGGAACTTCCAGTTGAATTCGGACGTCGTCATTTGCGGGTGCTTTCGCTGCACACGTTCTCGGAGCATCGCCGGGAAATCCCCGGCAAGCGCCTGTTCGAGCCTTTCCACGGCCGGGCTCAGCGGAAGATCCGGCTGGATACCGAGCGCTTCGGGCAAAGGACCGTCTTCGTACAACGGCTGACGGCCGGGTCCTGACGTACCGCCGCGATGGCGTCGGCGCTGCGTTTGCCCGCGATTCAACAGGGCGATACTGACAAAGACGAGAATGCCGAACAGCAGGATGAGGATAGCGATGACCATGCAGTTCCTCCTTGCAAGGGATTGGATGTAGCTTCCATTATACCAAATGGCTTCGAGCTCTGCGATGAGTGCCGAAAGTTCACAAGTTAGACACATTTTTTTAAGCAAATTTTCAGCTTTGGTTAAGCTGGCATTATTGTTCCGCCCTTATCCTGTTGCTTGTGGTTAGACCGGCCTTAAGTTGGAAATGGCTGTAGGTAAAGGGCATATGAAGGATAGGTTTTAACGATGGGAGGTTTTGACGTGCTTGAGGTCAAACAGGTCAGCAAGTTGTATGAGAATCAAAGGGGCGTCCGTGACATCGATTTCTCGATGAGCCGGGGCGAGATCGTGGGGTTTCTGGGACCCAACGGTGCGGGCAAAACGACAACGATGCGCATGATCACCGGCTACTTGAACCCTTCGCGCGGATCGATTGCGATTGACGGATTGTCCATGGCGGATCATCCGAAAAAGGCGCGGCAAAAAATCGGTTATTTGCCGGAGACGCCGCCGCTTTACCCGGAAATGTCCGTACTGTCGTATTTGAAATTCATCGCCGACCTACGGGATATTCCCGTACGGGAGCAGAAGCAGCGGATCGGCGAGGTGATCGGGCGCCTCGGCCTGCAGGGCCGGGAGCGGCAAATCATTCGCAGCCTGTCCAAGGGCTACAAGCAGCGGATCGGGCTTGCGCAGGCCATTCTGCACGGACCGGATCTGCTTGTGCTGGACGAACCGACCTCGGGCCTCGACCCGAAGCAGATTATTGAAATCCGCCAGCTTATCCGCGAGCTCGGGGAAAATCATACCGTGCTGCTGAGCACGCACATTTTGCCGGAAATCAACGCGCTCTGCAACCGGGTGCTCATTCTGCATCAGGGACGCATCGTGCTCGACGGACAGCCGGATCAATTGGCGAACTCGCTGAACGATACGTTCGAGGTGTCGCTGGAAGTGAAGGGTCCGCGCGAGACGGTGCTGGCCGAGCTTCGCGCAACGCCGGGCGTATCCTCGGTGCGTGAGCTGACATCCGAGGCCGAATCGCAACCGGCCATAGCGGCGCCGCTTGAGGAGCGGGCAGGCGAAGCGGCTGCCGGGGAAGAAGCGACGGCTGAAGGTTCGACGTCTTTGGCGGACGGGTCCGGGTTTGAGTCGGGAACGGTGAAGGCCGTTGTCGCGGCGAACGACCGGGAGGACATTCGCGAAGCGATCTTTTACCGGATGGCGGAGCGGAGACTGCCGATCCTGGCGATGAAGAAGGAGAGCCTCAGCCTGGAGGACATCTTCCTGAAGCTGACGACCGATGAGAAGCTGGACGATGCTGATGCCGGCTCCGATTCCAATTCCTTCGAAGTCGCCGAAGCCGAATCCGAAGAGAAGGAGGTGAACGCCCGTGCGTAGAACGATGGCCATGACCCGCAAAGAGCTGCAAATGTACTTTTATTCGCCGATCGCGTATGCGGCGTTCGCTTTCTTTTTCGTGATCGCGGGGTATTTCTTCAGCGCCAATTTCTTGTACCCGCCCTATGTGGTCGACGTGCGGCCGGTGTTCGGCAATGTGACGTTCGTGTTTCTGTTCATCATCCCGCTGCTGACGATGCGGCTCGTCTCCGATGAGCTGCGGCAGGGCACCGACGAGCTGCTGCTCACCTCGCCGGTCAGCATAACCGAGATCGTCGTCGGCAAGTATGCGTCGGCGCTGACCGTGCTGCTGATGCTGGTGGCGGGCAGCTTGCTGTATCCGCTTATCTTAAGCGCCTACGGCCCGCTCGATCAGCCGGTGCTGTGGCTGTCGTATTTGGCCATGTTCCTGGTCGGAGCGGCGATGATGGCGGTCGGCTTGTTCGCCTCTTCACTCTCGGCGCACCAGATGGTGTCGGGTATCGCGGCATTCGCCATCCTGCTCGTGTTCTGGACGATCGAGTGGCTCGGGGATACGGTAGGCGGGAAAGTCAAAGATTTTCTCGGCATGTTCTCCATCGTCAGCCGGGCCGCCGACCTGCAGAAGGGTGTGCTCGATTTCGCCGACGTGCTGTTCTACGTGACGTTCATTCTGGTGTTTCTGGTGCTTAGCATCCAAGTGCTGGAACGCAAGCGCTGGAGATAAACCGGGAAGGGGGAAGATGCGAAGTGAATAAATGGATCCGCGGAACGAATGCGACTGTATTGTCGCTGGCGGTTATCGGCATTTTTATCGTGCTGACGATCTTCTTGAATTCCGCCAAAAACATGCAGGTCGATTTGACGCAAAACAATAAATTTACGTTATCCGATCAAACGAAGCAAACGCTCAGCGCCCTGGATAAGGATATCCGGATCTTGTCGTTTACGACGACGGAGACGAATCCGTATATGAAGCGCGAAGTGGTGGAGCTTGTGGAGGAGTACAAGAAGCGCAGCGGCAGGATTACGTTCGAAGAATACGATGCCGTCGCGAACCCTGCGGTCGCGAAGCAGTACGAAGTCGACCCGGCCGGGACGCTCGTGGTGCAGAGCGGGGAGCAGAAGAAGACGCTGCCGTTCTACGACATGTTCCTGCCGAGCCAACAAAATCCGAACGGCTACAGCTTCAGCGGCGAGGAGAAGCTGACGCAGGCGCTGGTGAATTTTAACGTTAAGGAGAAGCGGAAGCTGTATTTCCTGAGCGGGCATAATGAAATTCCGCTGACGCAGATGACGCTCTGGCGTTCGGGTCTGGAAAGCGCGAACTACGAGGTGAAAGAGCTCAACCTGCTGCGCGAAGGCAAAATTCCGGACGACGCCGAGATGCTCGTCATTGTCGGTCCGGAAACCGACCTGAGCGACAAGGAAGCGGAGCTCGTCAAGGCCTATATGGACGGCAAGGGCAAGCTGTACCTTGCGCTTGGCTTTAACCCGGACATGTCTTCGAAATGGAAAAATATCGACGCGCTTATGTCCGCCTACGGCATCAAGGACCAGCATGCGGTTGCGATCGAGCCGAAGCAAAGCACCATGTACGATCCGCTTAGCATCGTGCCGGAGTACAGCGGCCATGAAATTACGCGGAAGCTGCAGGAATATAACCTGCTGACAGTCATGACGCTGGCGGTGACGTTGAAGGTCGACCAGCCGAATGCGGATTATCCGGCGACGGCCATTTTGTCTACGACGGATAAAGCCTACGGCGAGACCGACTTGAAGGCGCTCGCGGGCCAAGGCACCAGCAAGAAGGACGCAGCCGACGTGGCGGGACCGCTCGAGCTCGGCTACGTCGTGGAGAATAAGGAGAAGAAGCCGAAGGCGGTCGTGCTCGGCGGTTCGACATTCCTCGTCGATCGATACATCCAGCAGCAGGGCAACCGGGACTTCGCGCTGAACAGCGTCGGTTGGCTGCAGGAGCAGAAGGATCAAGTGACGATCCGGCCGCGGGAAGGCGACAACTTGTCGACGGCGCTCGTGACGGGCGAGCAGGCGAACATGATTTTCCTGGGTACCGTCGTAGTCTTCCCGCTGTTGTTCCTCCTGATCGGCGGCTTCATTTGGTGGAGGAGGAGAAAAGGATGAGACGGTTGATCCCGACGATCGTGTTGGTGGTACTGTGCATCGGGGGATTCTGGTATGCGTCGAGTCAAGATTTTTTTAAAGAGAAAACGCAAGAGGCGCCTGCCCTTGTAACGGTGAAGAAGGAAGAAGTGGCAAGCTATACAGTTAAGAACGGCGATACGGAAACGGTACTGGAGCGTAAGGACGGCGGATGGACGATGACGAAGCCGACCGCGCTTCCTCTGGACAGCAGCTCGGCGGACGCATGGGTGGATACGTTCGTTTCGGTGAAAAAGGATAAGGTCGTGACCGCTGCGGCAGCCGAACTGGAGCAGTTCGGCTTGGCCGCGCCGAAGCAGATGTTCACCGTGAAGCTGGTGGACGGCGGGGAACGGACGCTGGCCGTCGGCGACCTCGTCCCGGTCGGCGGCTCGTATTATGCGAAGCTCGGCGATGCGCCGGAGGTGTTCCAGCTCGCCGAGTCGACCGTGAAGTCGCTGGCGAAGCAGCCGGTCGATTTTATGGAGAAGCGGGCTGTGAAGGTAGAGTACGAGAAGGTACGCGCGTTGACCGTGGACTGGAAGGGCGCGGCTTGGACGTTAACGAAGACGGAGCCTGACAAGTCGTCGTTCGAATCCAAGTGGAAGCTCGGCGAACGCGAGTTGACCGGTACGGATGCGACCGGGTTCTTGGACCGGGCGGCGTCTTTGGTCACGGAGCAGCAGGCGAAGCGCGCATCCGAGGTGCAGGGGCTTGATCAGCCGGACCTGCGGATCGAGCTGAAGGTCGCCGGCGAAGCCGCAGGCGCGGAGACGACCGTCGCGTACGCGGGCAAGGCCGCGGGGGACGTCGTGTGGATCTCGCAGCAAGGCGGTGAATGGGCGTTTGCCGTACCGACGGCAGCCGTGCAGGAGCTGGCCGACAAGGCGAAGGCAGCGCCGTAAGGAGGCGGCGGGCGGGCTGCAAGCGCAGCTCCGGCGCATTCGCGGCGAAGTCCCCGCCCGAAGGAAAGCTATCCGCCATTGCTTGCTCAGCAATAGGCCAAGGGTACAAGGCCGGCAAGGATACCTCAGGGTATGCTTGCCGGCCTTTGCTGTATCGACGGCGAACTCAAATGGGCTCATGCTGTGGGGGACGCCCCCGGTTCATGCACCGCGGTTAACGCCGGTAACTCTCGTCTCGGTACTACGGCTATACCCGCATTTGAACCGGTGCTGCACCGTCTTGGGGCCAGAGCTGGATGAGCCGGGAAAAACCTGGAGCCGGGACGGCAAAAAATCCCCGACCTTAGCCAAGTCAGGGATCTGGCTTAAGTAGCTCGGCTCCCGGCCCGGAACGCTTACTCCGTCGCCGTTTGCTGCAAGAGCGTTTGAGAAACCGCATGCGGGTACGATCTGATCTTCTCGTCTTCCAATAAGTCCAGCAGCCGGGCGCGCAGTTCCACGAACCTCGCGTCGGTCCGTCTGCGCGGACGCGGCAAATTGACGGTGACCGTTTCTTTGATCCGTCCGGGTCTGGGAGACATGACGACGATACGGTCCGCCATGTAGATCGCTTCCTCCACATCGTGCGTGACCAGCACGAAGGTGATGTTTTCTCGCTCCCAGATCCGGACGACTTCTTCCTGCATTTTTTGCCTCAGGATCGCGTCCAGTGCAGCGAAAGGCTCATCCATGAGCAGGATTCGCGGGTTCAGGCATAACGCGCGGGCGATGGCTACCCGTTGGCGCATGCCGCCGGAGAGCTGCTTCGGGTATAAATGAGCGGAATCGGCAAGTCCGAACTTCATTAAATATTGATCAAGGAGCTCCCGCTGACGACGGCGCGGAATACGTTTCATCGCCATGCCGAACCGGATGTTGCCGCGAACGGTGAGCCACGGAAAGAGCGCGTAATCCTGAAAAATAAAGCCGCGCTCGGTCGAAGGCCCTTTCACCGGCGAGCCGTCGATTTGGATCTCGCCTCCGGTCGGTTCCTCAATACCGGAGATTAGTTTCAGCAGCGTACTTTTGCCGCATCCCGACGGACCGAGCAAACAAACAAACTCCGATTTGGCTATCGATAACTGAATATCCTGCAGCGCATGCACCGACTGGCTCGTCCCTGCCCCGTATTCTTTAAACACCTGCTTTAATTCGACAAACAAGGGCCATCACCCCGATCTTTTAGTTTGATAACTGAAGTCTTGCATCCTTCCATACCTTACTGCCAGCGAATAAGAAACCGTTCAACCGTCCGCACGAACGCCGACGATAAATAACCGAGCGCCCCGATCGTAAACATGCCGATAATCGACTCCTTGTAATCGAGCAGGTGATACGCCTGCCAGGTGGAATAGCCGATGCCCGTCTGACCGGACATCATTTCCCCTGTAATGACCCCCATCCATGACGCCCCGATGCCGACAGACAAGCCCGTGAATATTTCAGGTGCCATCGCAGGCAAATATACGCTCCAGACGGCCCGGACCGGACCGCAGCCCAGGCAGCGGGCGGCTTGCACCAGCGCCGGGGAAACACGCCTCGCTGCATCCCGCGAGCTGATCAGGATGGGAAAGAAAGCACCGATGAAGGTAATAAAAATAATGCTGCTTTCGATCGTGCGGAATAATAGCATCGCGACCGGCAAATAAGCAATGAGCGGAATCGGCCGGAACAGCTCCAGGTTGGTGTACAGCGTATGGTTCGCAGTCCGTTTGAGGCCGATCCATAAGCCAAGAGGCACCGCCGTCGTGAAGCCGAGAGCGATGCCCGTCAGCACGCGGGATGTACTGATCGCTATGTCCTGCCGATATTGGGGGGTAAACAAATTACGATACCATTCCGCCAGGATATCGATAGGGTCCGGCAGGTTGCCGAACTGGAGCGGCCAGTGGATGTTGACATCCACGGCCCATTTCCAGAGCAAAACGAAGGCGGCTACCGAAACGGCTCGAAGCAGCAGCCCAGGGACTTGCAGCCTGGTTTGTCTCATTTTAGTAAACCTTCCCTTGAATCCAGTCTCCCTGCAGCTCAGCGTCGGTCAAATACGTTCCACCGGTCGATTGGATCGCTTCCCTTAAATACGAATCGTCGACGAAAGCGTTTAGATCCAGCTTCTTCTGCAGCTTTCCGATGCTTGACAGAAACTCGATGCTTCCATTCAGCGTGTTCAAGTCTTTCTTGTAGACGGCCGCATCGAAACGGATGTTTTGCACCATTTTGACGCACACCTCATGCGGGAACTTGCTTTCTTCCTCAAAAATTTTAGCCGTCTCCTCCGGGTTATTCCGCGCAAACTCATGAGCCTCGTTCAGCGCCCTTAGAAAGGCGATGACATAAGCTTTGTTCGCCTTTGCCCAGTCCAGGTTGGCGACGACACCGGCCAAGTAATCGATTTGCGTCGCTTCGCCGAACTGCAGCACGGTGCCGATCCCTTTTTGCTGCATGAGGGTAGGGTAGGGTTCCCATGTGGAGTGAGCCGCAATTTTGTTCTGTTCGATGCTTTGCATCCCGACGGTTACCGATTGATCGACGACCGTCACTTGATCGACCAAGCCTTCCTTGCGGAGCGAATCGAGCAGCATACGGTGCGCACTGCTTCCGATCGGGGTCGATATGGTCTTGCCCTTCAAATCAGCGATTGCCTTGATGTCGCTGCCCTTGGGCACGAGAATGGCCTGGTTGCGGCCTTGAACGCCTTTACCGTCGAATGCGAGGAAGACGGAATGGTAGTTCGGCTGCGTAATACCGAGAACCCCGTTCAGCAGAGAAGGCATGTCGCCGAGGAAAGAAATCTGGATTTTCCCGCCGTTCATGTTGTTGTTCAAGACCGAACCGGCAGGCGCGTCGAACCATTCCACCTTCACACGGCTGTCCGGCGCGACCTCCTTCAAGTGTTTTTCAAACAGTTTTTTGTTCTTTATAATGAGTGCTCCCCACGTCTGTGCCGTAGGAGATTGATACCCGATCGTCACAGTTGCCTCTTCCGCCTGTGCGGCGGAAGATCCCGCAGGGGCGGAAGAGGCGGTCTCGGACGTGCTGCCGGATGCTCCGCAAGCTTGCAGCAGAACAGACGCTAGGACCAGGACCAAGAGTAAGCTTACAGTTCGGATACGATTCGACATGGGGATTCCCCGCCTTCCTAGTAGAAATCATAATTAATGAGATGATGTCGTTTGACCGATGGGTTTATCGGACCAAATAGGGGATATTCACGCGCACCGCATCAACCGGGCAGTCGGTTTGGCATGGGGTGCAGTACCAGCATTCGTCGTATTTCATATACGCTTTTCCGTCTTTGTCCAGTGCGAGAATGCCCATCGGGCATACCTGAACGCAGATATCACAGCCGATGCACTTATCCCGGTCGATGATGACACTTGCTTCCACCCGTTGCGAAACGAAATTAGCTGACCGATTGCTCATGTTTACTCACTCCTTCTTCGGATGATGGTCGTTGGGGCTCGAATATATACGGCGGCAGATCACGCGTGGTCAGCTGCGTTTCGCCGTCAGCGCCTTTCTTCACAATGACTCGCTTCAGCCAGTTGGCATCGTCGCGCTCCGGATAATCGAGATAATAGTGGTAAAAGCCCCAGCGGCTTTCCTTGCGGAACAACGACGCTTTCGCCATAAGCTCGGCGCAGTCGACGATGCTGTGAATTTCAAGCGCTCTTCCGAGCTCGTGCGGATCGTTCGCGCCGAGCAGCTCCAGGTCGACGCGGCGGAAGTGCTCGATTTTCTCCAGGGCGATTTCCATCTTCGTCGTGGTCTTGGGCGGCATCAAATATTGGGTGACGATACGGCGGATCTTGTACTCCACCTGCTGATGCGGAACACCGTTCGGGTTCGCGCGCAGCCTTTCGATCCGCGCTCTTTCCGCCTCGATTTGCGACGGGTCCGCGCCAAGCCGTTCCGTCTGTGCAGCATAGTTCGAAGCGTTCGTACCGGCGACTTTGCCGAAGGTCAGCGCACCGAGCAAATATTGATGGGGAACCGACGCCATATCTCCCGCCGCATACAGTCCTTCCATCGACGTTTCCGCTTCGTGATTGACGAGAACGCCGGAAGCGCTGTGACCGCTGCAGAGCCCTACTTCGGAGAAATGCAGCTCCACCATATCCGTCCTGTAGTCTTTGCCCCGTCCGGCATGGAAGCGGTCGCGGCTCGGCCGCTCGTTGTGGTGCAGGATCGATTCAATCTTGGAGATCGTCTCGTCGTCCAGGTGCGTCAGCTTGAGGAACAACGGCCATTCGCCTTTATTGGCCAGCTTCCACATATTCATGATCAGCTCGCCGCTCCAATAATCGCAGCCCGTTACCCGCTCGCCATTCACATTGGCGGTATAGCCGCCAAACGGACCGGCCACATAGGCACAGGCGGGGCCGTTATAATCTTTCATCGTCGGATTGATCTGATAGCACTCGATTCCGGTCAGCTCAGCTCCGGCATGATAAGCCATCGCGAATCCTTCGCCGGAGTTCGTCGGGTTCTCGTAGGTGCTGTACAGGTAGCCCGAATCGGTAAGACCCATACGTCCCGCCGCACCGGCCGTCAGGACGACGGCCTTCGCGTGTACGACCACGAGCTCGCCGGTCGTTACGTCTACGCCAAGTGCGCCGACTACGCGGTTACCCTGCGTCAGCAGTCTTGTCGCCATGACGCGGTTGACGACTTTGCAGCGCATCTGCTTTACCTTTTTGGCGAGAATCAGCTTTAAGTCGCTCGCTTTCGGCATCGGCAGAACATAACGCCCTTTCCGGTGCACACGGTAAACCTCATAATTGCCCTCGGCATCCTTCTCGAAATCGACCCCCCACGAATCGAGCTCCTTTACGATGTCGTAACATTCGGACGCTTGTCGGTAAACGGCCCGTTGATCGATAATGCCGTCGTTCGAGTCGGTAATTTCCCGCGTATATTCCTCGGGCGTGGCTTTCCCCGGAATGACGGCGTTGTTCAACCCGTCCATACCCATACTGATTGCTCCGCTCCGCCGGATATCGGCTTTGTCGAGAACAAGCACCTGTACGTCAGGATTCGCCTGCTTCGCCTTAATGGCGGCCATCGTTCCCGCCGTGCCGCCGCCGACAATCAACACATCGGTCGTATATTCCCTTGTCTGCATAACCTATTCTCCTCCCTCAATGCAAATAAGACACAGCGATCCTTTGGAGAAAGGCGCAGTGTCTCTGGTTAACCAGTTGACATCGAATTAATTCCTAGTGGTTTACTTTGTATTACACAACCCGAATGATAGCATCCCCCGATTGAGGGAGTCAATAAGGGGATGAACATTGAGCAGCAATAGACGATCAATGAGCAACAAATCCATTAAATGGAAATTTTACTCATCTTGATGCAAGGGAGGTCATTCGTTAAAATAAAATTATTCCAATTTGTATAATCGGATTTAACGGAAAAGGGGGCGTTCTTGTTGTTTCCCAAGGATAAAGGCTTCAGGCTGATTACTTTACAAGAGGCGATGAGCGTATTCGGTATTAGCCGCGCTACGATAGACCGCTGGCGCCGAAGCAAGCAGCTGCCGACCATCAAGATTGGCAAAGAAGTGTTCTTTGATCCCGACGAACTGCAGATGTGGATTAAATCCCACTCCGTATGCGGGGCTGCGGCGGACCGGCCGGAAAGCGCGCCTGCCGAGAGCCTGACCGTCTCCATCGGGTATCAGAGCGGAACGGCGCATATGTGGAGCCCGCTAATTATGAAGGAGCTTGGGTTCTTCGAAGAGGAGCTGCGCAAACAATTTCCGCATCGTCCTATTAAGGTCTTGTGGCATAATGCGGAGAACGGCCTGGAACTGGTGGAAGGCCTTATTTCGGGCTTGATCCAAATTGCCTCGCTCGGCGATTACCCGATACGCATCTGCAGCTCACTGGGGAAACTGCTGCCGAATTTTCAACCCGTACTGCTCGCCTTTGACGGAAAAACCCGGAATGGCAAAGGCATATCGGTCGTCGTTCCGTCAAACAGCATCATAAGAAAGCCGGATGATCTTGCGAACGTGACCATCTCGACCGTTGCCAATTCCAGCGCGGGCATGCGCCTGAATCGGCTTCTTACCTCGATCGGCGCAGCGGAACAAGAGCATCCTAACGTCATCCACCGGTCAATGAGCGAAAGCCTGACAGACATCGTCGATAGACGCGTCGGCGCCAGCGCAATGTGGGAGCCGTACTTGAGCCTGCTGCGGCACTGGGGCGCGGGCACGGTACTTTTTGAGGAAGGCATGTATGAGGACTACTTGACCGGCCTGGTGGCGGGCGAGCGATGGGCGGCCAACAACGAGGCTATCGTTATCGCTTATTTGAAGGCTCACGTTCGGGTGCACCAGCTGATGCGCAGCGAGCCTGCACGCGCCGCCAAGCGGGTGCAGGCATCGACCGGAATCCCTCAAACCGTCGCTTGGCGGGTGCTCTCGAACGTCCGCTGGGATGCAGCGGTTTACCCGCGAGATCTGAACACGCTGCAGAGGTTGGAGGAACGCTTTCCGGGAATGGCGCCGGAGCTTTACCCTATTCGTGCCAAGACCGATTACTTGAACATTGCTCTGGAGGAAATGGGTTTGCCCTCGATCGAAGCGTCTCCTCAAGGAACGGAATGGCCAAGGGAGCAAATGTATTGAGCGGTGGCCATTCGTTCGGCTTCTTCTCTCCTCCTTGTAATCAAGAAGACGGCCTAACGATTAAGGTGGTTGAACCCTCATCCTTTTCTCCAAGCGGACGCGATGGTTCCGTTCCCGGAGGAAGGGGTGATTTTTTTATTCCCCCGATACATAATTTCCCACTGGCCGGACATCCTAATCTTGGTTGATTTAGAAGGTATAGTTTGTTTGCATCAACCGTAACAAAACGCGCCAGTCCTTGCAGCACAAGGGTGGCAAAGCCGTTTATCCTGGTCAACTGAGGAAAGGAGGACCCATCCATGTATAACCAACAACAATCCGTCAACTCGGTAAGCTCCAAGGAGCTGTCCTACATCTCCGATTGCCTGAAAAACGAAGAGCTGCTCGCCAAAATCGCCGTACAAGGCGTAGCGGAGAGCCAAAACCAACAGCTCAAGCAAAAGCTGGCGCAAATCGCGCAGGATCGTCTGCAAAACACCGACCAATTGTTAAGAACGCTGCAGCAGCATACACAAATGTCCCATTAAGGCATACATAGGAGGTCCGGCAAAGCATGTACCAGCAAAATCAAATGATCAACACGCAAGCGGGGCAAGCCCAAGCGCTTCACCTGCACTTGAATGAACAGGATGTCGCCAATCTCGTTTTATCCGAATTGAAACGTACGGCGCGCGAGTATACGACGGCGGCGCTTGAAGCGACGCATCCGGCGATTCGCCAAATGTTCGCAAGCCTATCGCAAAAGACGCTGCAAGACCAGGCGGAGCTCTTTGACGTGCTGTCGCAGTTGGGCGGTTACGGCTCGATCAAGATGGCCACGCAGCTGGAAGTGCAGCAGGAGCTTTCGCAGCAAATTCAGAAAGCCGAGCAGCTGCAGGCGATTGTGCAGCAGGCGGTGCACGGTTCTTTCGCCGGCGGCGCTTATCAGCAGCCATTCGGACAACAACAGCCATCGTTCCAACCCTCGCAGCCATCGTACGCCCAGATGCCGGGCTATGCGGCAGGCTCGTCACATTACGGCGGCATGCTCTCGTCGTCGGTCTCCGGGCAACAGAACCAAAGCCAGACGTCATCGGCCGGCTACAGTCAATCGCCGGCAGCTTCGAGCTTCGGCTCGTCCGTTCAAACGGGTTACGGCTACGGCGCATCTTCGGTAGAAGACTCGGAACACAACAATGTGAAATCTTCCGTTTCCGGCACGGACGTCTCTGATTATTACGCGACCAAGGCGTCGCAGGACTACACGAACGCGAGCGCCGGCGCCAAATACGGTTCGAACCAACAGGCATACGGCAGCCAAAACCAGCAGGAGCAAAGCTACGCTTCGACCGGCTACAACGCTTCGGCGACAGGACGCCAAGGCCAAAGCGCCACCGGTTACGGCTTCAACGGCTCCTCCGACGCGGCGACGAGCTCAAGCGTGTCATCAAGCTCGAACGGTATCCAGAACAAAGCGCAATCCGCGCAGCAGCAAGCGAACGCCAGTAAATACGTATTTTAAGGTGAGCAGCCTTCTGGCTGAAAAATCCCCCGGCACAAGCCGGGGGACCCAAGCTATAATAGATAATTCATCGTATCCATCCGTCCCTGATGGTCCGATTCCAGCAGGAGCAGATCCTCTTCGGAACAATTTCGGTTTCTGCATATGGATTCCCCTTTTTTAAATCCGGAACTACGGAATGCCTGAATGAGATAGCAAAAATTCGCGGGAACCTCCTTTTTTGGGGGTGGCAGCTCCGCACCAGCTTCGCCCCGCGTCAGGAAAAAGGCTCCACATGGCGCAGGAAAGTATACTTTTTCGTTTTTGACCCATAATACGAAAAAAACGCCATGACGGAAGGGGCCTCATTCCATGAGAACGATCCTGACCTTAGCGCTCGCCGCGGCGCTGCTTGCCGGTTGCCAGTCGCAAAGCGCCGGCGATGCCGCCGATATGAAAACGATGCAGAAGACGGTAGGGCGCGAGCGTCTCCTGCAAACGATCGGCCAAATTACGCCGCCCTCAATGGATAAAAGCGTAATGACCCAGTCCGACGAGCAAATCATCGGCTGGATCAAGCAAATCGACGATTGGACGCATCAAGTGCTGTCCTCCCCGGTTACCGGCGAAATGGACAAATACGCGATGGAAGAGATGCGGACCACACTCATGCAGGTGTATAACCGGGAGATGGCCGACCGGATGCTCGCCTACTTCTACCGGCGCGACGATCGTCTGGGAACGTATCAGGCGAACAGCACGAAGGCCATGCTCGGGCTGCGCAGCGAGTGGGGGAAATACGAGCTGAAGAAATCACAGCCCGACGCGAGCAAATACCGGGTCTCGCTCAGCGGGGCGAATGTGCAGCAGGATTTGGCCAAGTCGGTCATGCAGCACGAGTCGGAATACCTCATCGAGGGAGATCGATTGAGAATTACCGAGTTCAAAACCGTCTCATAACGGGACGGATTCACACGAAGCAGAACGGTCCGCGGAAGCGCGCCGGTCTGCTTTCTTTTTTGGGAGCAATTTGGTAAAATATACGAACGTATATTCTCTATTCGTTTCATTGACACGTCCTGCAGGGTAGCATAGACTACTTGTAGATGGAAGGACAGGAGGCTTTTGCTTTGCATTTGCAATTGGAGCAGTGGAGACACGTGTTTAAGCTGGACCCGGACCGTGAATTGTCCGATGAAGCGCTCGAGCGGATATGTCTGTCCGGCACCGATGCGGTTATGGTCGGGGGCTCGTCGGGCGTCACGTTCGACAACACCGTCGATTTGCTTGCCCGCATTCGCCGCTACGAGGTGCCGTGTGTGCTCGAAGTATCCGAGCAGGAGGCGATTGTGCCCGGGTTCGACTTGTTTCTGATTCCGATCGTGCTGAATGCGCGCAATCCGGAATGGATCGTCGGCCGTCAGCGGCAGGCGCTGCGAGAATATGGCGCCATTATGGATTGGTCGCAGATCGTGACCGAAGGCTACATTATATTGAATGGCGATTCAACAGCGGCGCGGGTGACCGATGCCGAGGCGGAGCTCGATTTGAAGGACGTGGAGGCTTACGCACGCATGGCGGATCGTTTATTCCGCTGCCCGATCGTTTATATGGAATACAGCGGAATGTTCGGCAATATGGACGATGTGAAGCGGGTTCGCGGGCTGCTCGCCACGGCAAGGCTGTTTTACGGCGGCGGGGTGGATAGTCCGGAGAAAGCGGTCGAGGCGGCCCGGTCCGCACATACCGTCGTAGTCGGCAACGCCGTTTACCACGATTTGGAGCAGGCGCTGGCGACTGTGAAGGCGGTCAAGGAATCCGTGTAGAAAGGGCAGGTAAACGATGAACGAACCTATAGATATTTTCAAAGCGATAGAGAAGCTCAATCCGCAGCAGGCGCGGGCGGTCCAGGCGGTGGACGGGCCGTTGCTGATCATGGCGGGAGCCGGTTCCGGCAAGACGCGCGTGCTGACGCATCGGATCGCTTATCTGATAGCGACGCGCAAAGCGGCGCCCTGGAGCATTCTTGCCATTACGTTTACGAACAAGGCGGCTCGCGAGATGCAGGAGCGGGTCAGTGCGCTCGTTGGCCCGCAGGGGCAGGACATTTGGGTGTCGACGTTCCACTCGATGTGCGTTCGTATATTGCGCAGAGACATTACGCGGCTCGATTTTTCATCGAATTTTACGATTCTCGACTCTGGCGATCAGCTGTCGGTCATCAAGAATTGTATGAAAGAGTTGAACATCGATTCGAAGAAATTCGAACCGAAGTCGATCCAGGCGGCGATCAGCAACGCCAAGAACGAACTGCTCACGCCGGAGCTGTTCGAACGGAAGATCGGCGACTACTTCGACGGCCTTGTGGCGAAAGTGTATACGCTGTATCAGAAGAAGCTGAAATTCAACAACTCGCTGGACTTCGACGACTTGATCATGATGACGATCGAACTGTTCAAGCAGGTGCCGGAAGTGCTCGATTTCTATCAAAACAAGTTCCAATATATCCACGTGGACGAGTATCAGGATACGAACCGCGCGCAATATATGCTGACCCGGATGCTGGCGGACAAGCACAAGCGCATTTGCGTCGTCGGCGACAGCGACCAGTCGATCTACCGCTGGCGGGGCGCGGACATCAGCAACATTCTCGATTTCGAGAAGGATTACCCGAACGCGACGACGATTCTGCTCGAGCAGAACTACCGTTCGACATCGACGATTTTGAATGCGGCGAACAAGATCATTGCCAACAACGCCGGACGCAAGCCGAAGAATTTGTGGACGGACAAGGGCGAAGGCGAGAAGATTCGCCTGTACCAAGCCGATTCGGAGCACGAAGAAGGATACTACATCACCGGTCAAATTCGTAAAAACGTGGAGAAGGGCCGACGCTTCAAGGACCACGCGATTTTATACCGGACGAACGCCCAGTCCCGGGTCATCGAGGAAATTCTCATCAAATCGGACATTCCCTATCAGATCGTCGGCGGCGTAAAGTTCTACGACCGTAAAGAAATCAAGGATATTTTGGCTTATTTGCGTCTGGTCTCCAATCCGGACGACGACATCAGCTTCGCGCGGATCGTCAACGTGCCTAAGCGCGGCATCGGCGATACGACCCTCGATAAGCTGGCGGCGGCTGCCGCCCAATACGGCGTATCCATGTTCGCGATGCTGGAGAACGTGGGCAGCTTGGACATCAGCGCCAGGACGCGGAGCGCGCTGACGGAATTCCGCGAGATGATCGAGAACTTGTATCGCATGGTCGATTATTTGTCGGTTACCGAATTAACGGAGAAAATGCTTGAAATGTCGGCGTATCGGGAAGAATTGAAGCGAGAAAACACGATCGAGTCGCAAGCCCGCCTCGAGAACATCGACGAGTTTCTGTCGGTGACCATGGACTTCGAGAAGCGCAATGAAGACAAGTCGCTTGTCTCTTTCTTGACCGATCTTGCGTTGATTGCCGATATCGATTCGATGAATGAGGATCCCGAAGCGGGCAAGCAGGGCGTCGTGCTGATGACCATGCACAGCGCCAAAGGCCTCGAGTTCCCCGTCGTCTTCATCGTCGGCCTCGAGGAAAGCGTCTTTCCGCATTCCCGGGCGCTGATGGACAACGAGGAGCTCGAGGAAGAGCGGCGGCTCGCTTACGTCGGCATCACCCGCGCCGAGGAAGAGCTCTACCTGACGTGCGCGCGGATGCGCACGCTGTTCGGCCGGACGGCGGCGAATGCGCCGTCCCGGTTCCTGCACGAGCTGCCGCAGGAACTCGTGGAGAACGCTCGCGCGGGCGGCGGAGCGTTCGCCCCGCGCAGCGGCAGCGGCGC
>NZ_VIDW01000065.1:0-23715 GCF_006519665.1 Paenibacillus sp. tmac-D7
GAGGGCCCGGCGCAGAGGCGTCCGGCCTGGCGGAAGCCGCAGTGACAGCGCTGTAGGGCAGCTGCCAGCCTCCGTCCGCATCGCCTGTCCGTAATTCGTTCGAAAAAATCGCGCCTGGCAGCAGGGCGCTGCTGCAGGCGAGGACCGTCACGCAGCCCCATATGGCAAGTCGGTTGCCGAGTCGTTTACTCATCGATTTTCACCCCGTTGACAAGCATCTAAGGCATGTATATGTAACGGGACAAGAAACCATGAACAAAAAATTGTCAAGCCTCACTGTTTCATGGATAATAAAAGAAAGACGGGTAGACGTTAAATCTATGAAGGTAGTGAAAGGAAGGGGATGTAACGGTGGATACAAAGGATTTGGGCGCCGGCGGACAGGCGAATGCGGAGTCTGGCGAGAAGAAGAAACTGCCGGCTTTAAATATCGTCAATAAAAAAGAAACGAAGCACCGCGGCTTCGGGCAGGGCTCGATTGATTTAAGTCAATTGTCCAGCGTTATTATCGATGGAGACGAGGCGTACTTGGACTTAGGCGCGCTGCATGCGAAGAGCAGGGTGGAGAAGGGAATCAAGTTTTCGCCGAACAAGGATGAAGTGCCGAACGGCCGGCCTTGCTGGATCGTTTGGGTGGCCGTCGACTTCCATGAGGACGGCAAATATTACGCCGGCGTAACCTCCTGCGAGATGACCGTCGATCCGGACAACCGCCGCGGCTGGAAAGTTCTTGCCGATCACGTCAACCGGATGGACTATGCGCTCAAGCGCAAAATTATGGTCGACAATCTGGGAGAGAAGGAAAAGGCGCTGCTCAAAAACCTGCTGATCGAGAACGATCCGGGGATGTGGGAACGGTCGGACGAGTCGCTTAAGACGGCGCTTGCTTAAATTTTTGTACATTATGTGACGGTATTGTGTCACCATCCATAACGATGTATACTAATGCCTAGTATATGCATCATATACTAGGACAGCAGGAAGGCAGACCTCTCGGTCTGCCTTTTTGTGTTGTCCGGCGAAGCCGGGCCTTCTGCGCCAAAGCGGCCATGCGCCTGACATCCATGAGGGGCTGCGCGATCGCTAGCACGGGACAATTCCGTTATTTCCGCCGCGCGTCTGTCGTTATCACCGGAAAGGCGAGCGTTAACGAAAAGGACCCCTCTGGCAAACGGATCAACGATCCGGCTTGCCGGGAGCCCCTCTTGCCGCCTATGTTTGACCTGCCGTCAACCTTCTGCCAACGCTACCCTGCGCCTGTTTACGCGCGCGGGGTCTGTCCAGGCTATCAACAGTCCGCCAATGCGTCTGTACAGCTGCGCCTGCATCAACCTCAACCGTCTGCCCTTGCCGCCGGCCGCTTGCTTGCGTGCCATTGCAGCTGTCAGCTCGCCCACCAGCGCTTCAAATCGTTCCACCACGAGCCGCCGGTTTTGCCCGGATCCTGCTTAACCGGCTCGTCCTTCACCGGCTCCTGCGAGCAGTATTCCTTCGGCTCCGTGCCTTGGATGAAGGCTTCCATCCGCGATTTCGGGCAGCTGTCGTTGGCGAGCTTGCCTGTTGCGGGATCAATGTAGACGTTGACCACGCCCTCGGGAATCGGAAACATCTTCGGAGGCACGGATTCCAGAGTCCGCTCCGTGAACTCGGCGAAGATCGGCGCCGCCAGGTGCGATTCGACATTACCGATGTTGCGGTCCTTGTCGTACCCGACCCAGACGGCCGTCGACAGCTCGGGCGTATACCCGACCATCCAGGCGTCCGTGTTGGTTGTGCCGGTTTTGCCGGCGACCGGACGCTTCAGGACGCTGGACACGCGGCTGCCCGTGCCTCCCTGATCGAACACGCTCTCCATCAGCTGCGTCATGACGTACGTGTAGGCCGGCTCAATGATCGTTTCCTCCGAAGGGCTCGCTTCGTACAGCACCCGCCCGCGCCGGTCCTCGATGCGCAGAATGGCCGTCGGCGCAGCGCGCACCCCTTGATTGGCGAAGATGCCGAACGCGGAAGCCATCTCGTACGGGCTCACCGGGAACACGCCCAGCGCAAGGGACGGCAGCGGCTCCATCGGGCTCGTGATGCCCATCCTGCGCGCCATGTCGATGACGCGGCCCGGTCCGGCTTCCAGCGCCGTGTGCACGGCGAAAATATTGTCCGACTTGGCGATCGCCGTCCGCATGTCGATCCAATCGAAATACTTGCCGTCGTAATTGCTCGGCGTATAGGATTTGCGGCCCTGATCGTAGGTGAACGTGGTCGGTTCGCTTTTGAAACGCGAGACCGGGGTGAACTGCTTCTCCTTCAGCGCCGTTAAATAGACGATCGGCTTGAACGAGGAGCCCGGCTGCCTAGTACTGGCGAAGGCCCGGTTATACTGGTTGTCCGCATAGCTGCGGCCGCCGACCATCGCCTTTACATACCCGTTGCGCGGATCGATCGAGACGAGCGCGGTTTGCAGCTCAGGGTAAGGCTCCAGCTGTTTGCGGATCACTTCTTCCGCGATTTGCTGGGCATTCAAGTCGAGCGTGGTAAAGATGCGCAGCCCCATATCTTCGTATTCTTTTTCCTCGATGCCGAGCAGCTCGGTCGCCTGACTGCGAATGTAGTCGCGGAAGTAGGGGGCGGTCACCGTCGTTTTCTTCGCCTCCAGCGGCATGATTTTGAGCTTCTCGCGCGCCGCCTTATCCGCTTCTTGCTGCGTGATGTAACCGGCTTCGACCATCGTCTGCAGCACCGTCTTTTGACGCCCGAGCGCATTCTCAAGGTCATAATAAGGCGAATAATAGCGCGGTCCCTTCGGAATGCCTGCCAGCAGCGCGCTCTCGGCCAACGTGAGATCGTGGGCGCTCTTGCCGAAGAAAAGCTGGGAAGCCGATTGAATGCCGTATGTGGAATGGCCGTAATAAATTTGATTTAAATATTGCTCCAAAATTTGATCCTTGCTCATCTGCAGCTCCATCTGCACGGCATAATACGTCTCCTTCAGCTTGCGCGACCATGTCCGCTCATGGGTCAAGTACATATTGCGCGCGAGCTGCTGCGTAATCGTGCCGGCGCCCTGCACTTTGGACATATGCTGCAGGTTCACGATTGCGGCGCGGGCGATCCCTTTCGGATCGAAGCCGTAATGGTCGTAGAAGCTGCGGTCCTCGATCGCCAGCGTCGCCTCCACGATGCTGGGCGCCATCTCCTGCAGCGGCACGGTTTGCGAGTTTTTCCCGCCTCCTCCGTACGCTTCGATCAACTTGCCGTGCACGTCGTACAGCTCCGAGGCCGCCGCCATCTTGGAGACGGGCAGCGCTTGCGAACGCATGAACAGCAGCCCCACGATGCCGCAGGCGGCTCCGAGGATGAGGCAGGTGAAGGTGAACGACAGGAACGTGCGGAAGCGTCCCTTTTTGCGACTATGATGAAATTCGTCGGCATCGGTAATGCGTTGCCCGGACAATAGCTGACCCTCCTTGGCGACCGCTCCTTCCTTGCGGAAAGAGCGATGCGGTAAGATGCTCACGATAAGTGCTATTAACCAGTATGGAAAAACATAGAAAGACGTATTCAGCCGGCTGTGTCCAAAACGTTAATTTTTTTTAAATTTACCGTTCCGGAGCGCGTTCGTATTTGCATTTTCAGGGTAATCTACTATAATACAATTTGACATGTAAGGCCCGCGGTTCGTTAACTCAGAAAGGTGGCTTGCGCGCAATGGAATTATGGTATACAGAGAAGCAAACGGAGAACTTCGGCATCACCGCCAAAATTAAAGAAACGCTGGTTACGGAGAAAACCGATTTTCAAGATCTCGCGATGATCGACACTGCCGAATGGGGCAAAATGCTCGTGCTCGACGGCATGGTGATGACGACGGTTAAAGACGAGTTCGTTTATCATGAAATGGTGGCGCATCCGGCGCTGTACACACACCCGAATCCGAAGCACGTGCTCGTGGTCGGCGGCGGCGACGGCGGCGTCATCCGCGAAGTGCTGAAGCACCCGGAAGTGGAGAAGGCTGTGCTTGTCGAAATCGACGGCAAAGTCATCGAGTACTCGAAGCAATACTTGCCTTCGATCGCCGGCGATTTGGACAACCCCCGCGTGCAAGTGATCGTCAACGACGGTTACATGCACATCCACGAGCATAAAAACACGTACGACGTCATCATGGTCGATTCCACCGAGCCGGTTGGCCCAGCCGTGAATCTCTTCACGCAAGGCTTCTACAAGGGCATCTTCGACGCGCTGAAGGAAGACGGCATTTTCGTGGCACAGACGGACAACCCTTGGTTCAAAGCGGACTTGATCCAAACCGTCAATCGCGATGTAAAGGAAATTTTCCCGATCGTGCGCGTGTATGTGGCGAATATTCCGACATACCCGAGCGGTTTGTGGACGTTCACGATGGGCAGCAAGAAGTACGATCCGCTGGCTGTTGACGAAACGGCCATTCCGGAGATCGATACGAAATACTACACGCCGCGCCTGCACAAGGCGGCATTCGCGCTTCCGAAATTCGTGGAAGACTTGACGAAATAGGCTGAGGGAGACGTAATCCACATGAAAATCGATCAAAAATATTCCGGTAACGTCTTTATTCTCAGCTCCGACGATTATGCGTCCTCCCGCGCCGTCATTTACGGCATGCCGATGGACTATACGGTCAGCTTCCGTCCCGGTTCCCGGTTCGGCCCGGCGCGCATCCGCGAAGTGTCGATCGGTCTGGAGGAATACAGCCCGTACCTCGATAAAAGCTTGGAGGATATTACGTATTTCGACGCCGGCGATCTGCTGCTGCCGTTCGGCAACGCCGGACGGAGTCTGGAAGTGATCGGCGAATACGTAAGCGGCCTGCTCGCGGACGGCAAATTCCCGTTCGGTCTTGGCGGCGAGCATCTCGTCTCTTGGCCGGTCATCCAGGAAGTGTACAAGAAGTACCCGGATCTTGCGTTGATTCATATCGATGCGCACGCCGACCTGCGTGAGCACTATGAAGGCGAACCGCTGTCCCACTCGACGCCGGTCCGCAAAGCGGCTGCGCTTATGGGCGGCAAGAATATTTACCAATTCGGCATCCGCTCGGGCTCCCGCGAGGAGTTCCAGTTCGGGCGCGAGCATATCAATTTCTATCCGTTCGAAGTGTTGGAGCCGTTGAAAAAGGTGCTGCCGGAGCTTGCCGGCCGTCCCGTTTACCTGACGATCGACATCGACGTGCTTGACCCGTCCTGCGCACCGGGCACCGGTACCGCCGAAGCGGGCGGCATTACGTCGAAGGAACTGCTCGCTGCCATTCATGCGATGGCTGCGTCGGAGCTTAACTTTGTCGGCGCCGATATCGTGGAAGTGGCTCCCGCCTATGACCCGACGGAGCAAACACAGATCGTCGCCAGCAAGCTGATGCGCGAAATATTGCTGGGTCTGGTGAAGTAAGCGAGAGCAGCTGCACAGCGGTTGAACAAGAGTTGCGGCCGGACTTCACGCCTTAGGGCGGGGGGCCGGCTTTTTTTCGTTTGGCCGGCAAGCATCGGGGCTGCGGCGCGATTGCCCCTTCCCTTGAGTGATGCTGCGGCGGGTTGGCCATAATATCCCCAAATCGAGTCAAGGGGGAGTTCACCATCATCAAGCGAGTCGTCTTGGGGCTGACGTCGGGATTTCTGCTGCTTGCCGCCACACTGTCCGTTTCGGCTGATGAGCCGTCATCGCCGACGAAGGAGCAGCTGCTTGAAGAGACGCTGATCGTGCGCTACCTGCCCTTGCTCATGCAAAGTGTCCGCGAACCGTTCTACTGCGAGCGTGTTTTGCAAATTCGGCAGTTGAACCGCAGCAACCGGGAACATGAAGTGACCGTTGGCGTCGTCACATTCCAGGGGCCTCATAATCCGCCGCATGATTTGGTCGAGGTGACGCTGACAGACGTACCCGGAGACGAAGGGGTTCGGGTGCGTCGGGTTGAGCGAACCGCCAATGCCCCGATCGAGCGGATCCGCAGACACTGCAGTCCCGAGGGTGTTCCGGCGCTGGTTTCGTTGGAGCCGAACGCTGCAGCCGGCCGGCTTGCGGTGTTCTTTGACCAGCGACAGCTCGCCGATGTACGGGGTCATTGATGCGATTGCCGTCGCTGGGTTGACTGGACGGCTCGGGGCATGCCCGATTTGCTTGTAGAGCTGGTCGGGCGACCCGTAGAAGCCGTACAGGGAAATGGGGCTGGAGAGCTGTATCCTGGATTGACTTTAGCCGTTCGCAGGGCAGGTGCGTCTTACCCGCGCTGCAAAGTAATGAAGGTTAATTCAGGCCTGCATAGAAACCGGATCGGATGCTGCGAAACGCCAATGCCCCGGTTGACATATAAACGGAAATGATTGGCGCCCAGCGCATATTCGCCGATGACATACTTTTTGCCGAATTTCGGCGTCACTACATGCCCATAGAACGGGAGTCTCACTTGACCGCCGTGACTGTGCCCGGACAGCTGCAGATCGACCGGGTGCTGTACCGCCGTGTCCGCGAAATCCGGACTATGCGACAGCAGCAGCGTGAATGCGTCCTTCGGTACCTTTTCCAGTGCTTTCCCAATATCCGGCTTGCCGTGCCACATATCTTCCACACCGGCTACCCAGAACATGCCGCTCTCGCTTTGCACGCGGGAGGCGGCATTGCGCAGCGTACGGAAGCCGCCGGCTTCGAGCGTCCTGGCGACGTTCGCCGGGCCGCTGAAATAATCGTGATTGCCGAGCACCGCGAATTTCCCGAGCTTGGCCTGCATCCTGCCTAAAGCTTCGGCGTAGGCGGGGCCGTCGGCACCGATCGCGTAATCGATGAGATCGCCCGTGAAGCAGACCAGATCGGGATTCAGTCGGTTGATCGTCTCCGCCAACCGCTCCAAGTCTTCCGCGTTATAATGAAAGCCCAGATGCGTATCGCTGAACTGGACGACGGTTAAACCGTTCAGCGCCTGCGGCAAGCGCGGGGCTTCCAGCTTCAAGCGGACGATGTCAAGCCATTTCGGCTCGGCGTAACGGGCGTAAGCGAGGGCGGTTGGCGGAATTGCCATCGTGCCGAGCACGGTCAAAGCCGCCTTTTTCAAAAATGATCTTCTCGTCAGCTTGCGCTTTCTGGGAGAGGGGTTCGGTATCATGTAGGAATAGGCCTCCGGCATCGTGATGAAACCATGTACAACGTTAGACGCAGCAGGGGCTGCTTAGGTTTCCTTTTTGCTGCCCGGCAGATAAGATTTCGTTTTACTTGTTTTCCCGAATGAACCTTGACATCCGTATCGTTCCTTGTTATATAAGACGGGAGCTGGTTGTCCGGGTAAGCCGTCTATATAACCTTGGGTCAAATAGACAACGCCCGGTTGAATACGTTTTGCGAAAGAGATGAAGAACATGACCAAACTAGAGGGGCCGGCCGGGTCAGGGAAGATTGCGGTCCGCATCCGCCTGCAAAGCACGCTGGGGGGCGAACGCATCGTGCGCGATATGACCGGCGAATGGTTCCCGAAGGGCGACCACTATTATATCCGGTACGAAGAGCCTGAGGAAGCGGAGATGGGCCATACGGTGACGACGCTGCAGGTCAAAGCGGATGAAATCCGCATTGTACGGTTCGGCGACGTGCGCTTCGAGCAGACGATTGCCGCCGGTCGCCGCCATATCGGGTACATGCAGACGCCGCACGGCCGAATGGAGATCGAGACGCGCACGCACGGCTTGTCCGTCGAGCGGGCGGAAGGACTGGCGCTGCCAGTTACCTTACGCTGGGCTTACAACTTAACGGTTATGGGTGAAGCGGCCGGCGACTACGCCATCGAGTTGACCGCCTCCCCAACACACGGTTGATCTATTATTATTTTTTTTTCCGGAATAAGGCGCTGACTGTGCGCAGCGCATGAAGCTCCTTGATGCAGTCGCGTTTGCCGGGCTTGAGGATCAGACGCGCATTTTTGCGAAGCAGCATGCGAATGCGCAGCGGCTTGAGGTCGGGCTTGAGGGAAAGCATCAGCGCTACGACGCCGGTCACGTGCGAGGTGGCCATCGACGTGCCGCTCAGCTCCCGGTACTTGCCTTGCAGCCAGGTCGAATAAATGTTCTCGCCCGGCGCATAAATGTCGATTTGCTTGCCGTCGTTGCTGAAGCTGGCGATCCGTCCGCGGCGGGTCGTGGCGCCGACGGCAATGACTTGGGGGAAGCGGGCGGGGTAATCGATCTCGGCCCGCTTGCCTTCGTTGCCGGACGACGCGATGACGATGATGCCGGCCCGATAGGCGCTGAGCACGGCAGCTTCAAGCGCTTTACTGTACGTTCTCATGCCAAAGCTCATGTTGATGATATCCATGCCGTTCGCCACGCACCAATCGATGCCTTTGACGATGTCGGAGACGAAGGCGCCGCCTTGGCTGTCGAATGCTTTCACCGGATGAATCAACGCTTGCGGCGCAACCCCTACGATTCCGCGTTGGTTGGTATAAGCGGCGATCGTGCCGGCGATGTGCGTGCCGTGGCCGTTATCGTCGATCGGGTACGGCTGGTGGCTCAACACATTGATGCCCCGAGATAAGCAATGACGCAGATCGGGGTGCGAATAATCGGCGCCGGTGTCGATAACGGCGATACGGATTTGGTCGCCTCTCGATTTCGACCATACTTCCGGGGCGCGGATATGGCGGATGCCCCAAGGGATCTTGACGGCCTCCGGATCGGCGGCAGCCGGTGTGCCCGCGTACAGCGAAGACGAGCCGGAGCTCGGGCCCCGTGCGTGTAAGCGGATGCGCACATCGGCTTCGACCGACTGAACGAAGGGAGCGGACGCGATCCTGTCCACGGAGCTCAGCGGACAGGAGATGGCTCGGATCAAGCGCAGCGGCCGGACTTGGCGCAGCTGGGGAAACGATTTCGACTTGAGGTTCATATGACATGCGAAAGCGTCGTAATCTTGGGCGGTCGCGAATCGGATAATGTGCCGACGTTCAAGCTCTGCCGTGTCCTTCATGGCTTGATGCAGGCATTCGGCGAATGACGATGGATCCAGAGTCGATCCCCCCCTACTATGAAAATCGTGCCAAAGCATTTTTCATCCGAAGGCGATGTTGAAAAATGAAGATTCATAGGCGCTTTGGACGTCAACTTAGGGCTATTCCATGCGTTATTTTATGTAGGGGCGTTTCCTTGCGTATAAACGCATGTTCCTATAAAAAATAAATGGGTGTCCAACCGTGTCAAAGTTTGGCCGGATACATACGATAATTTAGAGAGGGAGTTCTTTAACTCCGTTTTCTATAGGGTCAAAGCGCGGAAACGGTTACGGGCCGCTCTCTCGCCTTTGTGGGGTACAGTCGGGACGAAGGATCCCGCTTGCTGAAGCCTCCGGTCCAGACCGGCAGCTCAGCGGCGAGGTCCTTTGTTTCATTAGTAACGGATAACCCGGAAACTTGCGCGGGACTTGCGGCAGACCAGTTGCTTTTTTACATAAAATAAGGTTTACTTATTGGAGATAGTGGATATTTTAGTATGAAGGCGGCCAGCCGCCGGATGAAACTGTTTGATAATGTCGGAAGGGATGTGCCCTGTAATGAGTGCTCAGAACCTGCTTAAAATGAGCGCGGAGCAAGCCAAAGAAATGCCAATGGTGGATCTGGCGTTCGAGCTCTTGAAAGCGGCGAACACGCCGTATTACTATCGGGATTTGATGGCGGAAATCGCCAAGATTAAAGGATTGTCCGATGATGAAGTGATGCAAGTCATTGCTCAACTATATACTGAGATCAATATCGACGGCCGCTTCGCCTGCGTCGGAACGAACTTGTGGGGGCTGAAGCGCTGGTATCCGGTCGAGAAATCCGAGGATTCCATGGGCAGCGGCAAACGTCCGCGTATCATCAACGATGAGGATGACGATTTGGACGACGAGGATCTGTTCGCCGAGGAAGAAGATACGTTTGTCGAAGAAGAGGAATACGATTCTTACGATACGCCTCGCGACGAATTCGATACGGAGGAAGAAATCGAAGAAGAGACCGAATTTTTCGAGGACGAAGAAATTGTAGAAGAAGAGCTCGATGAAGTGGCGATCGATGAAGAAGAGTCCGATGAGGAAGAAGAGTTGGACGAGGCTGATAACGATTCGGACGACGACGAGGACGGGAAGTAATCATCTGCCATTTGTCGGTTGTCCTTGACAGTGTGTACCGTTCAGAGTAAACTATTTTCTGGGCTTTAGATGGACGTTTAGACCTACACGGTCTTTTCCTATGAAAAGTGCCCCGCCGACAGCGGGGGCTTTTTCTTTTTTTTTACGACAAATTTGGCATGCTAAACTAGGGAGGTTTTACATAATGACCAAGTATATTTTCGTGACGGGCGGCGTCGTTTCCTCGTTGGGTAAAGGAATTACGGCCGCTTCGCTCGGCAGATTGCTGAAGAACCGCGGGCTGAAGGTCACGATCCAGAAGTTCGACCCGTACATTAACGTCGACCCGGGAACGATGAGTCCGTATCAACACGGCGAAGTGTTCGTAACCGACGACGGTGCGGAGACTGACCTCGACCTCGGGCACTATGAGCGTTTCATCGATATTAACCTGTCCAAGAACAGCAACGTGACGACGGGTAAAATTTATTCGTCCGTCATTGCGAAGGAACGCCGCGGCGAATATTTGGGCGGTACCGTGCAGGTCATCCCGCACATTACGAACGAAATTAAAGAGCGGGTATTCCGCGCCGGCCGCGAAGCGCACTCCGACGTCGTCATTACCGAGATCGGGGGTACGGTAGGCGACATCGAGAGCTTGCCGTTCCTGGAAGCTATTCGCCAAATCAAGAGCGATATCGGCCGCGAGAACGTGATGTACATTCACGTGACGCTGATTCCTTATTTGAAAGCGGCGGGCGAAGTGAAGACGAAGCCGACGCAGCACAGCGTTAAGGAATTGCGCAGCATCGGGATTCAGCCGCATGTCATCGTATGCCGTACCGAGCATCCGCTCGCCGAAGACATGAAGCGCAAGCTGGCTCAATTCTGCGATGTCGACCCGGGCGCCGTAATTGAATGTATCGACGCGGAAACGTTATATGAAGTGCCGATCATGCTTCGCGAGCAGGGGCTGGATGACATTGTGGTCAACCACCTGAAGCTGACGACGAACGAGCCGGATATGACGGAGTGGGAGAAGCTCGTCGGCCGCGTCAAATCGCTCAAGACGACGACCGAAATCGCCATCGTCGGCAAGTACGTGGCGCTGCACGACGCTTACCTCAGTATCGTGGAATCGCTAGGCCACGCCGGCATCGCTTCCGATACCGAAGTGAAGATTCGCTGGATTAACGCCGAAGAAGTGTTTGATCACAATGTGGGCGAGCTGCTGTCAGGCGTTCAAGGCATTCTCGTGCCGGGCGGCTTCGGAGACCGCGGCATCGAAGGTAAAGTGTCCGCGATCCGTTATGCGCGTCAGAACAAAATTCCGTTCTTCGGCATTTGTCTCGGCATGCAAGTGGCTGTAGTGGAATACGCCCGTTCGGTCTTAGGGCTGGAAGGCGCGAACAGCTCGGAGATTCATCCGACGACGCCGTATCCGGTCATTGACCTGCTTCCGGAACAGAAGGACATCGAGGACTTGGGCGGCACGATGCGCCTCGGACTGTACCCGTGCAAGCTGAAGGAAGGTTCGCTGGCCGTGCAATGTTACGGCGAAGAGCTTGTGTATGAGCGCCATCGTCACCGTTACGAGTTCAATAATGAGTACCGCGATTCCATCGAAGCGGCGGGTCTTGTCATTTCGGGCACGAGCCCGGACGGACGTCTCGTCGAAATTGTCGAATGTCCGGATCATCCGTGGTTCCTGGCCGTGCAGTTCCATCCGGAGTTTACGTCCAGGCCGAACCGTCCGCAGCCGCTCTTTAAACATTTCGTACAAGCAGCCTATCAGCAAGCCCGTTAATAAGGGCTTCTGACTTGGCGGCACTCCCGCATGCATAGGGCGTATCTGAAATTGTTGCTTGATTTGTTAAAGTTTTCAAAATATTTTTCGGTACACAGGCAGGAATCAATGTTTGCGTAGCGAATACAAAACAAAGAATGACAAATCAGGGACGGAAATTCCAGACCTATGGAAACGGAAATGGGAGGGTACCATATGAAGAAGAAGCTTCTCATCGTCGATGATCAGAACGGCATCCGCATTTTGTTGATGGAAGTATTTAGCAGCGAGGGATATGAAACGTATCAAGCTTCCAACGGTAAACTTGCACTCGAGATCGTCAGAAACGTATCGCCCGATCTGGTTTTGTTGGATATGAAAATTCCTGGTATGGACGGCCTTGATATTCTGAAGCATATCAAGAGCATCGACGCTTCAATTAAAGTCATCATGATGACGGCATACGGAGAACTCGACATGATTAAGGAAGCGACCGACCTCGGCGCGATCATGCATTTCACCAAACCGTTCGACATCGACGAACTGCGTCAGGCTGTCAACCAGCAGTTAAGATCGCCTAATAACAATTCATTCGCCGTGGGATCCTGAGAAGGGTCTCTTTTTTTCTGCCACAAAAGGTGCGCGATCGGGGATTTCATGTTTAATGTTTGTCCCCATCTATGATATAATAGCGCAGTATGACAGGAGAGCGGATCGCTCTCTGGCACGGTCAACATATAAAAGGAGGAGAAGAACACCATGCCACTTGTTTCAATGAATGAATTTCTACCGAAAGCCAAAGCAGGTAAATATGCCGTTGGCCAATTTAACATGAATAACCTTGAGTTTGCCCAAGCGATTACGGAAGCAGCTCAAGAGCTGAATTCTCCGTTTATTTTCGGCGTATCCGAAGGGGCGCTGAAATATATGGGAATGGAATTTACAGTGGCGATTGCGGAAGCTGCGGCGAAGAAATCCGGGCTGCCGATCGCGCTTCATTTGGACCACGGCAGCAGTTTTGAAGTCGCGATGAAATGTATCCGCGCGGGCTTCAGCTCTGTCATGTTCGACGGATCCCACTATTCCTTTGAAGAAAATATCCGCTTGACCAAAGAAGTCGTGAAAGCGGCGCACGCGATGGGCGTTTCCGTCGAAGGCGAGCTCGGCACGATCGGCGGCGTAGAGGATGACATCAGCGTAGATGAGTCCGATGCGAACCTGGCTAAGCCGGAAGAAGCGATCCGTTTCTACGAGGAAACAGGCGTAGACTGCCTCGCAATCGCAGTTGGTACGGCGCACGGCATGTACGCGGGCGAGCCGAACATCCGTTTTGACATCATCGAGAAGGTCGCCAGCGCCATTCCGGTTCCCGTTGTCCTGCACGGCGGTTCCGGCGTTCCGGATGAGATGATCAAGCAATCGATCGCAGCGGGCGTTGGCAAAATCAACGTTAACACGGAGAATCAAGTGGCTTGTACGCAAACGATCCGCGATGTATTGAACAAAGATGCGAAAGTGTATGATCCTCGTAAATACCTCACTCCTGCCCGCAAAGCTATGGTTGAAGTTGTGAAATCCAAAATTGTATTGTTCGGCAGCTCCAACCAAGCCTAAAACACATACGGGAGATACACCGGCAGAGGTGTATTTCCCTTCTCTTCCTATGTAATTCACTATACTTACCGTCCGACCAAGGTTGATATGTCTCTTTTGTTTTGTTTTTTTATGCTTTAAAGTGGGAAGTGGGAGGAACGACATCGAATGGAGAAATTGATGATCGCCGGCGGGCGCCCGCTGCGGGGAACTGTTCAAATCAGCGGAGCGAAGAACAGCGCCATCGCGCTTATTCCGGCCGCGATTTTATCGGAAACTGCAGTAACCTTGGATAACTTGCCTACGCTCAGCGATGTGGCCATTTATACGGAGCTGCTCGAGGAATTGGGATCTACGGTTCGGTGGGATGGGGACCAAATGGTTATTGACCCGAGCCGGCTTGTATCCAGGCATATGCCCAACGGAAACGTAAAAAAATTGCGCGCTTCATATTATTTGATGGGTGCGCTGCTGGGCCGCTTCGGCGAAGCGGTGATTGGATTGCCGGGCGGGTGCAATTTCGAGCCAAGACCGATCGATCAGCATATAAAAGGTTTTGAGGCGCTGGGGGCACAAGTTACGACTGAGAATGGGGCTTTGCATATCCGCGCGAAGCAATTGCGCGGCGCGAAAATATATCTGGACGTCGTCAGCGTCGGCGCGACGATCAACATCATGCTGGCAGCCTCACGGGCTAAAGGCGTCACTATTATCGAAAACGCGGCAAAAGAGCCTGAAATCATAGATGTAGCAACACTTTTGAATGCCATGGGGGCTAATATCAAAGGCGCGGGCACCGAGACCATCCGTATTGAAGGCGTGGATGGCATGCACGGCTGCCGGCATTCGATCATTCCCGATCGGATACAGGCGGGAACTTACATGATCGCGGCCGCCGCCACACGGGGCGACGTTATCGTGGACAATGTAATTCCGAAACACTTAGAGGCCTTGACGGCAAAGCTACAGGAAATGGGGGTCCATATTTACGAAATGGACGAGTCGATCCGTGTGGTCGGCCAGCCGGAATATGAAAGTGTGGATGTGAAGGCGCTCGTGTATCCGGGCTTCGCTACAGATCTGCAGTCGCCGATGAGCAGCTTGCTTACGCAAACGCGCGGCGTTAGTATATTGTCCGACTTTGTCTATTCCAACCGATTCAAGCATATACCCGAGCTTGCGCGTATGGGCGCCAAAATCAAAGTGGAAGGTCGTTCCGCCATCATCGAAGGGAGTCCGCTGAGCGCGGCGAAAGTGAAAGCGACCGATCTTCGGGCGGGCGCGGCGCTCGTTATCGCGGGTTTAACCGTATCTGAAGGAACGACCGAAATTACAGGCGTCGAGTACATCGATCGCGGGTACGACCATTTGGTTGCCAATCTATCAAATTTGGGCGCGGAAGTTTGGCGTCAAGAAGACTAGAGTTGGATTCCGGGTATAGATGAGATATGTTTTGGGCATGGCTAGAGTATATTTTCACATAATAGAAATTATAATAGGCTGGTGGTTGGTACAATTATGGATATGCATCTGGCGCAGTTAGAGGCGCTGAAGTTGACCGAGCTTTACAAGCTCGCCAAGAAGTATCAAATTCCTTATTATGGTCAAATGAAGAAGAAGGAATTGATCTTCGCCATTCTCCGCGCTCAAGCGGAACAAAGCGGTTTAATGTTTATGCAAGGCGTGCTGGACGTGCTGCAGGAAGGCTTCGGCTTCTTGCGGCCGATCAACTATTTGCCGAGTGCCGAGGATATTTACATCTCGGCTTCGCAAATCCGCCGATTCGATCTGAGGTCCGGTGATTTGGTGTCCGGCAAATGCAGACCGCCCAAAGAGAACGAGCGGTATTTCGGACTCCTTCATGTGGAAGCCGTGAACGGCGAAGACCCGGAGACGGCGGCGGAACGGCTTCACTTTCCCGCACTCACTCCACTTTATCCGCAGAAGAAATTAGTTTTGGAAACGACCCCTACGAAACTTTCCACCCGTTTGATGGATTTATTGGCTCCTGTCGGCTTCGGACAGCGCGGATTGATTGTAGCGCCGCCGAAAGCAGGGAAAACGCTGCTGTTAAAAGAAATCGCCAACAGCATTTCCACCAACCATCCGGACGTAGAACTCTTCGTGTTATTGATTGATGAACGGCCTGAGGAAGTGACCGACATGCAGCGTTCCGTTAAAGGCGAGGTCATTGCGTCTACCTTCGACGAGCTGCCGGAAAATCATATTAAAGTGGCAGAGCTTGTGTTGGAGCGAGCTACCCGCTTGGTGGAGCATAAGAAAGACGTCGTCATCCTGCTGGATAGCATTACCCGTCTTGCGCGGGCGTACAATCTGGTCGTTCCTCCGACAGGACGCACATTGTCCGGGGGTATCGATCCCGGGGCGTTCCATCGTCCGAAGCGTTTCTTCGGGGCTGCCCGTAATATCGAAGAGGGCGGAAGCCTGACGATTCTTGCGACGGCGCTTATCGAGACGGGCTCCCGGATGGACGAAGTCATCTATGAGGAGTTTAAAGGAACCGGCAACCTTGAGCTTCATTTGGATCGGAAGCTGGCGGAGCGCCGGGTATTCCCGGCGATCGACATTCGTCGTTCCGGCACGCGCCGCGAAGAGATGCTGTTGACCAAGGAAGAGCTGGATAAAGTATGGGCAATCCGCAAAAACATGAACGATTCCTATGAATATACGGAGGCGTTCCTCAAGAAGTTCGCCGACACGAAAACGAATCAAGAATTTTTGGAAACGCTGGACACCACGAATGGCAACGGATCCGGCGGCAACGGAGGCGCTTCCCGGCGCGTGAAACACTCCGTCTCCTAGGAGGGACAGCAAGATGAATTTGGTATATGCCGGACCGGACGGCCACGTTTACGATCACCCGGACTTTATTGCACTCGGTCGGAACGGCGAGCTCGTGACGGAACTATTGGAAGAAGAGCTCATTCCGCTGCCGGAAGGGGCCACACTCGTCAGCTTGCCGGACACCCGCCCGATCGGACTGAATGCCCGGACGGGCGCGATGGAGGTTGTGCCCGGCGAAGTGAACGCCGTCGGCGCGCTGCTGCCGCAAGGGTTTACCCGCTTGCTGCTGCCGGGCTACGCCAAGACGGATAAGAGCAAGGTGCTCCCGCTCTTCGGTTACTCGGCGGTCGTGTGGAAGGACGGTACGTTCTATGTAGCGGCGGAAGCAAGCGATGATCCCGAACGGTGGAATCCGCGCAACTGCGATCCGGATGAGTTGGAAGTTCAAGTGAACAGCTTGCTTTCGCGTTATCCGGAAAATCGTCTTTATCAGCACTTATCGAATTGTGCGCTCGGTTACGAATGTTTAACCGCCTCCAATACGTTCCTCAATCGTTGGGAAGGAGCGGTACCGGTCTCATTTTCCTGTAATGCGGGTTGTTTCGGATGCATTTCCGAGCAGCCGGAGGATAGCGGGTTTCCGGCACCGCAAACACGCATGAACTTCAAACCGACGGTTGATGAAGTTGTGCAGGTGATGCTGGAGCACTTGAAGACGCCTGAGAGCATCATCAGCTTCGGCCAAGGATGCGAGGGAGAACCGTCCACGCAGGCGAAAATTATTATCGAAGCGATGCGCGAGGTGCGCAGACGTACGGATATCGGGTATATCAACATCAACACGAACGCGGGTTTGACCGATCATATCCGCGGTATCGTCGATGCGGGGCTCGATCTGATGCGGGTCAGCACGATCAGCGCTTTGGACGATCATTATAACGCCTACTACAAGCCGCGGGGGTATACCCTCAAGAACGTGGAGAAATCGCTGCGTTACGCGGCGGACAAGGGCGTCGTCACTTCGATCAATTACCTGATTTTCCCCGGGGTTACCGACCGTGAGGAAGAGATGGAAGCGATGATTGAATTTGTGCGGCGCACCGATCTGAAGCTGATTCAGCTTCGGAACTTGAACATCGATCCGGAGAGCTACCTGCAGCTTATCCCGCAGCCGCAAGGCGAACGGTACGGCATGAAGCAGATGCTCGAGATCTTCCGCGAGGAGCTGCCGGGCGTCGTTCTTGGTTCTTACACGCATATTCCCAGCGAGCTGACGGACAAGCGCAAGAAACACTTGCAGCGGAGCTAGTGGACATGGTATAATGCACTTTGTGTATTTATGATAACTCTGATTCACATGGTGTTTCAGGGCAAAAGAGGTGAAAGGTCAATGAAAGCAGCGATTCATCCGACATATTATCAAACAACGGTTACTTGCGCATGCGGTAACACGTTTGAAACGGGATCCTTGAAGCAAAACCTCCGCGTAGAGATTTGCTCCGCTTGCCACCCATTCTTCACAGGTAAGCAGAAATTCTTGGATGCCGGCGGTCGCGTCGATAAATTCAAAAAGAAATACGGCATCTAATTCATTGCCATTCGCTTACAAGCATAAGCGCACCTTCTGTGGCTATCCTAAGATTGTAGATCTTAGCGCTGCAGGAGGTGTTTTTATATATGTTGAAAATCACGGTTCTATGGCTTTGTCTGCTGCTTCTCGTACTGCCCGGCCTTACCGCTTGCCAGAAAAAGAATGCTTCACCGGAGGTAAAAACGCACTCCGCGGACGGTTATCTGGGCATCACCGAAGCCAATCCGAACATGCCCCTAACGAACGGATATCGGACGTATCAATCGGATATGCTTGTGATGGAAACAGCGGTAAAATCGCACTATCCGCAGTTAACGGTGGAATCGATTCGCTTGAACGGGACGAGCGCGCGTCTTCGGCTTTTGGCGCCGCCAGGAACCTCAAGCGAGGAACTGCGCCGTTTGGGAGAGGAAGTACAGCGTACGCTGGCGGCCGAAGCGCCTCGTTACGACCCGGAGGTTACCGTCACTGCTAAATAAATCCCTACGGTTGCTATTTGTCCGCGATTCGACTATACTTAATTTTGCCGTGCTAGACGGGGAGGTAGCGGTGCCCTGTAACCCGCAATCCGCTGTAGCGGGGTCGAACGCCTTCTAGAGGTATTGCGATGTAAGGTTTGGGTCTTAAAGTTGGTGTTGAGAGTCGGGTCCTTCGCAATGGATGCCCGTGAACCCGGTCAGGTCCGGAAGGAAGCAGCCGTAAGCGGGATGTTTCATGTGCCGAAGGGAAGCCTAACTTGAGCTGACGATAAGAATTCCGCTTGGATCGTAATATCGAAGTAGGTGCACGGTTTAACTATTTTCGCTATGAAATAAATAAACGATGACGTTGTCGGGGTCGATTTTGACTCTTGATGACGTTTTTTTGTCTTACAGGGAAGGAAAATAAAGGAAAGAGGAGAATGTATACTAAAGTTAACTGGAGAACGTTGGTATGACGGGCTTGGAGAGCAGTCGATTTCAGATCCTATATAATGGGGGGTGGCAAAACGTGCGGCAGGAATTGAGCTTGCTTCAACGTTTCGCCGATATGTTTTTGAAGGATGTCAATTTGGGCGTCATCTTGATGAACACTGATTTTCAACTGATCGACATCAGCGATACGGCGTGCCGGGTGTTGGGATTGCAGCGCGAGCATGTGCTGCATAAGCCGATGGACTACGTATTCAAGGATCTCCCCGCCGAGCACCGTATTGTAGACCCCCGTATTTTGGACGGCATGGTCGTGCGCAATCAAGCGGTGTCCTGGACGAACAATCAGGAGCGGTACGAGCTGTTGGTGGACTCTAATGTGCTTCGGGACGAACAGGGGCAGGTTGTCGGCGCTTGCATCATGTTCAAGGATGTGACCAATCTGCGTTCGCTGGAAGAGCAGGTGCAGCGAAGCGACCGACTGGCGATGATCGGCCAAATTGCAGCCGGTACCGCCCATGAAATTCGTAATCCGCTTACTTCCATTAAAGGGTTCCTGCAGGTGTTCCGCAAGACGTTTCAAGAGCAGGGTATGATTCGGGAAAGCGACTATACTGACGTGATGCTTAGGGAAATTAACCGGATTAATGAGCTCGTGAACGAGTTTTTGCTTTTGAGCAAGCCGAAGAACGCGACCTACGAGGAGGTCGACGTATCGCAGGTGGTACGCGAGCTGCTGCCGATTATTAATAATGAAGCCATCTTACATAAGGTCACGGTACAGTACGAAGCGGTGTACGGCCTGCCGCGCGTCATTGCGGACCGCGAACATTTGAAGCAAGTGTTTTTGAACATATGCAAGAACGGTATTGAGGCGATGGGCGATGGCGGGTATCTGACCATAACGGAGAAGATGGATCCGGAGGAGCGCCGGGTAAGCGTCGATATTCACGACACCGGTCCCGGGATTCCGATGTACGTCATCGATAAAATCTTCGATCCCTTTTTTACGACCAAAGCGGAGGGGACGGGCTTGGGGTTGTCGGTTTGCCAACGCATTATTCATGACATTGGGGGGCATATCCGGGTTTCATCCAAAGGTTTCGGCACCACCTTCACCGTCAGCATCCCTTTTCCATGAGGGATTGCTTCAAACCTAAATCCAAGTGTAGTATAATGAACGGGATAAACATTCATTGGAGAGGGCAAGATGGCACATATCGCCTTATATCGTACGTGGAGACCCCAGTCGTTCCAAGACATGGTCGGCCAGAAGCATATTGTCCAAACCTTGCAAAATTCGCTGCGTGAAGGGCGGTTCAGTCACGCTTATTTGTTCAGCGGGCCCCGGGGAACCGGGAAGACGAGTGCGGCGAAAATACTCGCCAAAGCCGTTAACTGCTTGAATGGTCCGGGCGTCGAGCCTTGCAACCGCTGTGAAGCGTGTTTGCGCATAACCGAAGGCGCCGTGATGGACGTCGTCGAGATCGATGCTGCGTCCAACCGTGGCGTCGAGGAAATTCGCGATATCCGCGATAAGGTGAAATACGCGCCGACCGAAGTGCGCCAGAAAGTGTATATTATCGACGAGGTGCACATGCTGACGACGGAAGCGTTTAACGCGCTGCTGAAGACGCTGGAAGAACCGCCGGCTCATGTGATGTTTATTCTCGCGACGACCGAGCCGCATCGGCTGCCGGCGACGATTATTTCCCGCTGTCAACGGTTTGACTTTCGCCGCGTTGCGCTGGAAGAGCAAGTTGAACGGCTCCGTCAAGTGTGCGCGAAAGAGGGAATCGCAATCGATGAGGACGCGCTTGCCTTTATCGCGCGGCTCTCGGATGGCGGAATGCGCGATGCGCTCAGTTTGCTGGATCAGATTATCGCCTTTTCCGGCGAACGTGTCACTTACGAGGATGTGCTCTCCATTACGGGAGGCATGGCGTCGGACCAATTCGAGAAGCTGGCGCAAGCGATTCAAGATCGTGACATCGGTGCGGCGCTCGCTCTAATCGACGCGTTCATGCAAGAAGGCAAGAGCGCGGACAAATGCATGGAAAATCTAATTTATTATTTCCGCGATCTGTTGATGGTCAAGATGGTTCCGAATTCAGAAGCGCTCACCGAACGGATTTTGGACGTGAAACGGTTTACTGCGGTAGCGGAACGTTTCACAGGTGAAGCGTTAATCGCAATGATTGATACGCTAAACTATTATCAGACGGAAATGAAATACTCCGTACAGCCGCAAACCCTGCTGGAAGTCGCCGTGATGAAGCTGTGCAGCGGCTCGCCCGTTACCGGACGTCAGGGCGGAGCCGATACGGCTTCGGCGGGTTCGGGCGACGGCCAAACGATTCAACGGCAGGACGCCTTGGTCGGACAGCTTTTGAGCCGGATCGAGCGATTGGAGAGTCAGCTCGCTGCTCTCGTGAAACAGGGCGTGGCGCCTGGGGGCGGCGCGGCCCCGGCCGGCGGTTCGAGTGGCGGAGGAAGATCGGCTCCGGCTCCGGCCGTTTCGCGCCGCTCGATCGAGAAGCTGGATGCTTATGTGGCCGGCATAGATTCGCCGGAGTTCCGCCATGCGGCGCAGCAATGGAGCCAAGTGCTCGGCCGGGTGAAGGAACTGAAAATAACGGTGCATGCCTGGCTTGTAGACGGAGAGCCGGTAGGTCTTTCGGACACGAATCTGCTTGTTGCGTTCAAGAGCGCTATGCATCGCGAAACGTCGGAGAGACCGGCCAACAAGCAGCTGATCGAGCAGGCGTTTCAAGAAGTGATCGGGCAGCCGTATCGGCTGGTGACGGTTATGCTTAAGGATTGGAAGGCGGCAACGGAGCAAACGAAGTCTGCGGATGCTCCCAGGGAAGTGCTGGAGTTGATTCCCGAGGATGAAGGTCCCGGCGGTGCTGTGAAGGAAGAGTGGATCAGCGAGGCGATTCAACTGTTCGGCGAATTGGTCAAAATTAAAGACGAATAAGGAGCGATAAAACATGAATAACATGAACCAAATGATGAAACAAGTAAAAAAAATGCAGGAACAAATGCTTAAGGCTCAAGAAGATTTGGCTACTCGAACAATTGAAGGTACGGCCGGCGGCGGTGTTGTCTCCGTTACGGTGAACGGACAGAAGAAAGTGATCGGCGTTGCGATTAAGCCGGAAGCGGTAGACCCGGACGATGTCGAAATGCTGCAGGATTTGGTGTTGACGGCCATTAACGACGCGATGTCCAAAGCCGAAGAACTGGCGGGTAAAGAAATGTCCAAACTGACAGGCGGCATGAACATTCCGGGATTGTTCTAATCGCATCTGCCCCTTTCGGACTGACTTCAACGAGTGAGGAGCAACTCTTTTGTTTTATCCGGAACCGTTAGCCAAGCTGATCGATTCATTCTCGCGTCTGCCCGGCATTGGGCCGAAAACGGCAGGGCGTCTTGCTTTCCATGTGCTTCGGATGAAAGAAGACGATGTGATCGATTTTGCCAAAGCGCTTGTAAACGTCAAACGAAACCTGCACTACTGCTCGATATGCTGCAATATTACGGACACGGATCCTTGCCGGATTTGTCAGGATAAGAGCCGGGATGTATCCACCATTTGCGTGGTGCAGGAACCGAAGGATCTGGTCGCCATGGAGCGTACGAAGGAATTCAACGGTTATTACCATGTCTTGCACGGTGCGATTTCGCCCATGGAAGGGATCGGTCCCGATGAGATCCGGATCGCCGATCTGTTGAAGCGGCTGAGTGACGAGCGGGTGCAGGAATTGATTTTGGCCACCAACCCGAACATTGAAGGAGAAGCGACGGCTATGTATTTGTCGCGACTCGTACGTCCCTTCGGCATTAAAGTGACTCGAATCGCCCACGGACTTCCGGTTGGAGGAGATTTGGAATACGCTGACGAGGTTACGCTAACCAAAGCGCTCGAAGGTCGCAGGGAGCTTTAATTGAATCGTGTTTCAGAAAAGTCTTACGGTTTGCTAGCGGCAGGTTCGGCCTGCTGCGCGGCAACGGTAAGGCTTTTTTTGTTGTTTCTCCTGCGCCATCGAAATTTCCGCACTTTTCGGCTTGCGGAACCCTGCGCGTACTTCGAAACGTTGGGGGTGCACGGCGCAGGATGATCCGGCTAATTTGTTTCGGACGGTTTTCTTGGTTCTAAGCCGCTGGTTTGTTCGATATGTATGTACTATAGGACAAACTGTGAGGGGGCTGGCGGCGTGCTGAAATGGAGCAGGCGGGGTGGATTTAGCTGGTGGGGGAACGGAAAGAGAAAAGAGGAGCAGGCGGCGCTTTTTGAGGAGCGTGTGCAGCTTGTGGAGGAAATACGCCGTGCTCATATGGAATGGGAGGTTGCAGAACGGCGCTTTCACTATGCGGTTGAGAAGGAGCAGATCGATTATGCCATCTATGCGCTGGAAGCTGCAGAGAAGCGATTCGAGATGCTGATCAAGCAGGCGAAAAACATTCATATTTCGGCGGCCGAAGTATGCGCCAGCCGCGTGAGGGAGGGGTCGTCGTGAAGGCTTATTTGTTGTGGGGGCTGATGATCGGTTCGGGCGGCTTGCTGGCCCTGCTGCTGCTTCGTAACCGGTTTGCCATTCAATGGCTGGGTGCCTTATCTTTACATGTTGTGTTTGCGGCTGTTTTGTTGTATATTATGAATCTGTTTACCCCTTATACACACTTCGAACTTCCGTTAAATGCGGTGACAGTGGGGATCGTGAGCATTCTGGGAATCCCGGGCTTGGCGGTTTTAACAGCCTTGAAACTTTGGGTCATCGTATAATCGCAAGCAGCACAAATCAAAAGTTTTAAAAAAAGCTTGCAATAATGTTGTGAAATGTGATATATTAATAAAGTCGCCGCTAAACGAAGCGACAATAAACGACAAAGAAGAAATGGCGTAACG
>NZ_VIDW01000066.1:0-19605 GCF_006519665.1 Paenibacillus sp. tmac-D7
GTGACGAGCGGCGACAGCACGCCCGGGCGTGCCGGCAGCACGATCGTGAGCGGCCCCGGCCAGAACGCGTCCATCAACCGCAAAACGGCCTCCTCCGGCGGAGCGGTCAGCTCGGCCAGTTGAGACCTGTCGGCGATATGCACAATCAGCGGATTGTCAGACGGTCGGCCCTTGGCGGCAAAGATAGCGGACACGGCCTCCGTATTGCGCGCATCCGCACCGAGCCCGTAGACCGTTTCCGTCGGGAACGCCACCGTTCGTCCGGTCCGCAGCCAGGACGCCGCTTCCTGCAGCGCCTGCGCGGCCGGCTGCGCCGCATCCGTCTTCCATATCTTCGTCTCCATCATCGAATTCCATCCTCCCGATGTAACCTGCACCCCGTATTAAGCAAACAGCGACGCGACTTTCTTCATCATATCCCAGAGGAAAAATCGGACTTCCGGCTTAGCGCTTTCTGCGGTTTCCGCGGTTTCCGCGGTTTCCGCGGTTTCCGTCGCTTGCTGAGCCGCGTCCGCGTTCTGCTTTGCAGCAGCATCCGTTTCGGAAGCTTTCGCCGCTTCTTTCCCTGCGCTTTTCCCTTTTTCCGCACCGGCGGCTTCGGACCTGCTCGCGCTCATCTTGTCCTTCTGTTCCGGTTCGTCGTCAAACGCTGCCGCATGGGCTTTATTTTGTTTCTTGACGACCATCTCCGAATCGACGAAGCAAAGCGGCGGGAACAGCACGCACCACCAATTTTGCCCGGCGGCGGCGCCGATCGATATGCGCAGCGCCTCGTAATCGCCGGCCGGATATACTTGATTGCCGTACATTTTCGTCGGGAACGGGACGAGCCCAAGCTCCACCTGATACGTATAGTCAAAGCCGTTCTGCTGCAGCGTCTCACCGACTACCGCTTCCAGCTCCGGCAAGTGCTTGCGAATGGTTTCGCGCGCCGCCTCCAGGCCGTCGGGTTGTTGAACCCAGCCGGACATCTCCGCAATAACGGCGTCACGGACCTCGCGTTTGATCCATTGGTCGGCAGGCGCATCGGAATTGGCCAGGATGCGCAGGCGGATCGACTCCGCCGGGATGACGCTTGCGCCCGCTTCATCAGCTTTAGACGCCGTGAAGAGCATCGCATTCGCGCGGCTCGACTCCCAGCACATCAGAAGCATCAACAAAGCGAACCCCACATACGCATACCGTTTCCACGCAAACCGTTTGACCATTTCGATCGCCGCCTCTCTCATACTCCAAGCCTGAACCGCTAGCAACTTCGAATCTATCGAATCTAGTTTCTAGTGTTTCCGGCTTTAAGAGAGTCTAAACGTGGCGATCCGTTATATTTTATCGTTACTTCCGATACGCGATGACGTGCCGTTCAATACCGGCCAAGTCGGGAACGACATACAAGTCGTCCCAATCGCCGGCCTGTTCGAGCAGCCCCCGGACCGCTTGCGCTTGCCCGAAGCCGACTTCAAAGCCGACCAGCCGCGGCAAGGCAACGAGCTCGGCCAGCTGGGCCGTCATCCGCCTGTACAGCACGAGACCGTCCTCCCCGCCGTACAGCGCGGTTCGAGGTTCGTACAGCCTGACTTCCGGCTGCAGACCCGGTTCGTCCGCTTCCGGAATGTACGGCGGATTGGACACGAGAATGTCGATCCGTTCACGGCGCTCGATCCACGGACGCAATAGATCTCCTTCGGCGAACGTAACTCTTTCGCCGACGCCGAGACGAAGCGCATTGCTCCGGGCAACGGCAAGCGCCTCCGCCGACAGATCGGATGCCAGCACACGCCAGTCGGCGCAAGTTGCGGCTAAAGTCAAGGCAATGGCTCCGCTTCCCGTCCCGATATCGCATACGGTCGGTCGGTGGCGGACGGCCTCTCGCTCCTCTGCCCCGTCTGCATGCCTCAACAAGCCTGTCCCGCTATCCACGGCCTCCGCACTCCAAAGCAACCGTCCGAGACGCAGCACCTCCTCGACGAGCAGTTCCGTCTCCGGTCGCGGAATGAGCACCGCAGGCGTTACTTCGAAAGCATGCCCATAAAACTCCTGCTCCCCGATTATATATTGCACCGGTTCGCCGGCCGCTTTCCGCTCCAGAAGCGCCTTCCAATTTCCTAATTGTTCCACGGGGAACTTTTCTCCCCATCGGAGCAGCATACCGCTGCGGCTTTCCCCGAGCACATGCTCAAGCAGACGTTCAGCGTTCGCTTCCGGATCCCGCACCCCGTGCCGCCGCAAAAAAGAAGAAGCCTCCGAGTAGGCTTCACGTATCGTCAAACGCCGTTCCTCAAGCACCGGCGTACTCTCCTTTTTCCATCTGATCCGTTTGCGCCGCAATCGTAAGCGCCGAAACGATCTCTTCCATATCGCCGTTCAATACGGCGTCCAGCCGGTGCAGCGTCAAGCCGATCCGATGATCGGTCACGCGGCTTTGCGGGAAGTTGTACGTGCGAATCCGCTCCGAACGGTCGCCGGTGCCGACCTTGCTTTTCCGCTCCGCGCCGTACTTCTCCATCTCTTCCTGCTGCATCTTGTCATAGATACGGGCGCGCAGCACTTGCAGCGCCTTCTCTTTGTTCGAGTTTTGCGACTTGCCGTCCTGGCAGGTCGCTACGATGCCCGTAGGGATATGCGTGACGCGAACGGCCGACTTCGTCGTATTGACGGATTGTCCGCCCGCTCCGCTCGAACAGAACGTATCGACGCGAATGTCGTTATCGTGAATCTCGATGTCGAAATCTTCCATCTCCGGCATCACTGCAACCGTCGACGTCGACGTATGAATGCGTCCACCGGACTCTGTTGCCGGTATGCGCTGTACCCGGTGTGCGCCGCTCTCGAACTTCAGTTTGCTGTAAGCGCCCTTCCCGTTCACGAGGAAAATAATCTCTTTGAACCCGCCGAGATCGTTCATGTTCACATCCAGCACTTCCGTCCGCCAGCCTTGCGCGTCCGCGAATTTGGTATACATCCGATACAAATCGGCTGCGAACAAAGCCGCTTCATCGCCGCCGGCCGCGCCGCGGATTTCTACGATTACGTTCTTATCGTCGTTCGGATCCTTCGGCATCATCAACACTTTGATCCGCTCTTCCAGCTCGTCCTTGCGCGCGGACAGCTCTTCCAGCTCCATCTTGACGAGCTCTTTCATCTCGTCGTCGAGCTTCTCGTTCTGCATCGCCCGCGCCGCCTCATATTGTTCCATAACGCTCTTATACTCTGTATAAGCTTCATACGTCTCTTGCAGATCCGACTGCTCCTTGGAATACTCGCGAAGCTTCTTGGAATCCGACGCGACATCCGGGTCGCACAACAACTCGCTTAACTTATCGTAACGGTCAGCCAAAGCTTGTAACCGATCCAGCATTCGTCATCCATCCTTTCTTTCCGTAACCCGTTTTTCCTTACTAAGCGACCATCCTGTCCTTCAACACCCATTGCTCCGAGCAGGCGTCTTCTTCATGCCGACCACCGCTGATCTTCCCGCTTCCTCGCGCCAAGGCTGCAGGCACTTGGACCGTCTCTTAGCCTAGCTAAACGTTGAAACGGAAGTGCATGACGTCGCCGTCTTGAACGACATATTCTTTGCCCTCGAGGCGCAGCAAACCTTTTTCCTTTGCAGCATTCATCGAGCCCGAACCAATCAGATCATCGTAACCGACAACCTCAGCGCGGATAAAGCCGCGTTCGAAATCGGTATGGATTACGCCTGCCGCCTGCGGCGCTTTCATTCCTTTGCGGATCGTCCATGCGCGAACTTCCTGTACCCCTGCCGTAAAATATGTGTACAGCCCGAGCAGCCTGTAAGCGGCACGGATCAACCGGTTCAACCCGGATTCGGCAAGGCCCAGCTCCTCCAGAAACATCTGCTTGTCCTCGCCTTCCAGCTCAGCGATCTCCGATTCCACCTTCGCGCTGATCGGAACCACTTCCGCGCCTTCGAGCGCCGCGTATTCGCGCACTTTCTGCACATACGGATTGCCGTCCGTGTCCGCAACCTCCGCCTCACTGACATTCGCCGCATACAACACCGGCTTCATCGTCAGCAGGTGCAGGTCGCGGATCAGCAAGCGCTCCTCATCACTCAGCTCGACGCTGCGCGCCGGTTTATCGTTGTAGAGCGCCTCCTTAATGCGTTCGAGACACTCGACTTCCTGCGCATATTTTTTGTCGCCGCCCTTCATGTTCTTCCGGGAGCGATCGATTCTTTTGTCCACCGAATCCACGTCCGCCAAAATCAGTTCCAGGTTGATCGTCTCGATATCGCTGATCGGGTCGACCGTTCCGGAAACGTGCGTAATGTTCTCGTCTTGGAAACAGCGTACGACATGCACGATGGCGTCCACCTCGCGGATGTGGGCAAGGAACTTATTGCCGAGTCCCTCGCCTTGGCTTGCGCCCTTGACCAATCCGGCAATATCGACGAATTCGAACGCCGTAGGCACGATGCGATTCGGCACGACGATTTCCGCCAAGCGGGTCAAGCGCTCATCCGGCACCTCCACTACGCCGACATTCGGATCGATCGTGCAGAACGGATAGTTAGCCGACTCCGCACCGGCCTGTGTAATGGCGTTAAACAACGTAGATTTACCGACATTCGGCAAACCGACGATTCCACAAGAAAGACTCATATATAAACAGCTCCTTATGCTCTGAACGGAATTTCAAATCCTGACATTATATTATATCCCAAAAGTAGGCCCCGTGTCATCTCCCTATGGGAAAAACCCTCCTTCCATTCGGAAAGAGGGCATGGTGACGGGCGCGTTACTGCGGCGGCTGCCCCGAAATACGGCGAAGCTCATTGGCCAGCCTGTGGAACTCCGCCTTGGCCGCCTGATCTTCCGCTGTGAAATAGGAGGCTGATAGAAAGCCGATGATCTTGTTCGCATCCTCCGCGCTAATTCGTGTCTGCGGTTCCGGCGCGGGTTCCGTCACAAGGCTGGCCCGGTACTCGTTCACAACGTCCTGAACGAAGCTCTGGAACGTCTTGCCGAGCAGCCGCAGCGGCTCCTGCGGATCGCTTCTCCTTGCCGGATCCAGCATATAGTGCCCGACGATATCGGTAGCCGGGTTTAGTCCGTACCGGTAACAAGCATACGCAAGCACCCATACGTACCGCTTGTAAGATTCCGTCAAGCTGATCCTGCCTCCGTAACAAAGCTCCACCGCGCCCGCCGCGTCGTTGGCGTCGTCGCCGTAACGCGCGTTATCGGTCGTTACGTTGTACACGACGTGATAGGCAATCTCAGCCGGTCCGGTCAGGAACGGTATGCACTCGATGATCTGTTTATCGTCCACAAACAGATGCGCGGAAGATGACATTTCATTGCGGGTATTTTCAAAATAAGACACATTCGCTGCGGCCGTTGACCCCGGATTTCCCGTATCGTGGGCCACCATAAACCGGCAGCGGGCTAACGCCGTCTTCGGACGCCGCTGGCTCGGCCCCGTCAAATAGCGTGGAATGATCTCATATTTCATAACAAAAGCCACCGTGCTCACCACCCTGCGGACATTTCGGAAGGTCTCGGGCGCTGGGGGCCCCAGCCGATCCGACGAGAATCCTTGCCTTACGATCAGCATATGCGAGCGCCCTGCAAGAAGTCCGTGGCATTGCCGGCCTCTATTTGAATATACGTTTGTTAAAATCGTCCCGTTTCGAACTGAAATGGTTTTCCACTTGCTTTTTCAACACAAACGCCCGCAGCGCATTGGCTTTGTCCGTTGGCATGTCGATGTAACGCGCTCCGTAATAGATTACGGTTTCTCCCGGATCCAACCGTATGATCTCGACTTGGCACGGCATCTCGAAGCCCAGGTCCAGCCGAACGTCGGCCATAGCATGCTTGCTTAACTCAATATCGCTCGGCAAAATAAACCCGAGCCCGCTGATGCTAATATTTCGAACCTCCAGCGCGACATGCTCCTTCAACAATTGGATCTCCGCATTCGGTTCGCGGATCGAGAGCAGGTGTCCGTCATGTTTGACGTCGACCCGCGGGTTCTCCCGCTTCTCGGCGAACCGGTTCCGATTCTGAGGGGGGTTGATAACCATCAGCGCTCCTTGATCTTTAGCCACGACCGTCGATTGAAACGTATAGATTCCGCCGGGTGAATAGACCGTTAATTTAACCGTATCCCCAAGCTCGAACGCCTTGTATTCCGAAATCTCAACTTCAAGAATATCTCCCTCGGCATAAGTCAAAATGCCGGTCGAAACGAAATCCCGCTTCTCCACCGCCACCCGGCTGTTCAGCAGAATTCCGCTTGGGCTTCTATACGTTTCGTGGGTAAACTCGTAGGATATTTTTTCACTCGTAACGGACTTCATCACCTTCGTTACCACCTTTCGCTCTCATGTCTTCGGTAAAAAATAAGCTGCATCTCAACATGCGAGACTACAGTCTGTTCACCGGTGCGCCCAATCGGCGGCCAGGCTGTCGTCATCCACAATAAAGAAGACCTTAGACCCTAAGCTTTGCGTCCTTGCCTTTCGACAAGTTTGTCAAAAAAACGAATGATAACGACTATTTAACTAAACTTCACATCACCGAACTTGGGTACATATGCCCACATCTTGATCTCATTATAGGTGTTTCCTAAATTCCCTTCAAGAAAATTCACACTTTTCACAAAAAATTAACAGCGCTTTTCCGTAAAAAAATTATTCACATGTTAACCGTTCTGTGGATAACTTATATATCCACACCCGGACTTGCCCTACAAGCGCGATTTACCTACAATGGGGATAAGAAATTAATCCTATTTATCCACATACTTATCCACAGTATGTGAGTAAGAATGCTTGTTCGTTTTTCTTACCCGCAATCGACGAATGACTAATGATGAATGAGGTGTAACGATTGATAGCCATAGAAGAACACGAGTATTTTATGCGGGCGGCAATCGAAGAAGCGCGGAAAGCCGAAGCGAGCCGCGAAGTGCCGATCGGAGCGGTCATTGTTCGCGGCAGCGACATTATCGGCCGCGGTCATAACGTCCGGGAAACGGCCAAAGATCCGCTTGCCCACGCCGAACTGATCGCGATTAAACAAGCGAGCGAACAGCTGGACGCCTGGCGGTTGCTGGAATGCCGGCTTTATGTGACCCTTGAGCCGTGTCCGATGTGCGCCGGAGCGATCGTCCAGGCGCGAATTCCGCAAGTGATTTACGCATCCCCGGACCCGAAGGCCGGCTGCGCGGGGACGCTGATGAACCTGCTGCAGGAAGATAGATTTAACCATCGCGTCGACGTGATTCAAGGCGTTCTGCAGGAAGAATGCAGTTCCATGCTCACCCAATTTTTCCGCAGATTAAGGGGGAAGACGTAACCTAATTCCCTTTACAACGCCTATTTACCCATGCTAAAATATAATCGTTTCAGAAGTTCGAGACGTGGCTCAGCTTGGTAGAGCGCTTGGTTCGGGACCAAGAGGTCGCAGGTTCAAATCCTGTCGTCTCGACCATCCTATATGAACTACGAATTGCGGCGTAAACCGCAATTTTTTTATGCCCAAATTCCGATATCCCTCTCTTCTCCCGTTGTTTTCCCTCTCTCTCCCCTTCAGTCTATTTTGTTAGCCCGTTCTCCGGCTTCCCGGCTATCACTGTACCGGCCGGTTATACGACGGATGGCTTGGGGGTCGGCATCGAATTTTTGGGCCGTGCCTTCGATGAAGCAACCTTGATTAAACTGGCCTACGCTTATGAACAGGGCACCCATCACCGGAAGCCTCCCGTTCTGGTTCCTTAAGGCCAGGGTCCTAAACAATATCCCCTTCGTGCCGCTCTATTTCATACATAGCGGCCCGAAGGGGATTATTCGATATTTTCGACTCTTAGCCAGGGTTCGATTCGTTATGCGGGCCCTGCACTTCAACCTGCACGTCCTGCGGTAGCACTAACGTAACAGACATCTCCGGGTAGACCGAATTCAGGCCGCGGTAGACCGGAGGACGCTTCACCTGCACATACATCGTGTCGCCAACCGTTCGCACCGTGTAGAATTGCTCCTTGTCGACCGTCGGACGGTCTCCTTCCTGTACGCGGGTTCGGTAAGTGCCGAACAGGTGCATGGAACGCTCCGCCGTTTTGTCGATGCGAACCGGTTCGCCGGATGTTTGCACGACCAGCTTTTGGATGGCCGGATTTACCGGTTCCTGCAGTTCGGGCAAATCCGCCGTGACCTCGACTTCGCCTACGAGTTTGCGTACTTCATCCGTCACCCCGAGACCGGTCAGCATCGTAAACATGAAACAGCCGGCGAACAACACCCCGACGAACAGGACGCTCATCCAATCATACCGGATGACCTCGCTCTCTTTCTTGGCGATGAACACATACGCGAGGATCTCCAGGCCAAGCAGCACAAGGACAATCGGCCACCAGCGGATGAAGCTGGTGAATGCGCCAAGTCCCTGCCATTGCGATAAGAACAGGAGGACTCCGAAGCCGATCAGCGTGAGCCCCATCGACAACGTGCCTACGCGCCATTTTCTCAATCTACTCCCCCCGCTTCCCTTTCTTGCCGCCCCATAATAGGCGTATCCCCCCGCCAATCAGCAGTACCGAAACGATAAAGGTTTGAAAATAGGTATGGTACCAGTTCAACACCCGCGACCGTACTTCTCTCGGCAGCCAAAGATCAAGCATATTCAACAGCACCTGATCCAGCAAATAATACAAACCCAGACCAAGCAATCCGATTCCGATCCAACGCTGCCGGTGGACGAGCCAATCCACGATGGGTGCATCCGTCAACGGCTCCCTGCCGGATTTCGAGATCTGCTGCAGCGCGTCGAAGAAGCTGTAAAACCATAGAATCGGAATCAAGAACAAAAATAACGACAACCGGAGCGCATCCATAAAATAAACGCTGAACAGAAAAGCCGCCATCAGCTGCAATCCCCGTTTTTGCAGGCCAAGGTACATATGTCCCGCTCCCGGAAACATGGACAGCAGCATCGCAATCGTTTTGTTTTTCTTGCCCGATTCGCGGCCGTCCTGAAAATCCTCGAATATCGTCCGATCAACCAGCGTCTCGCCCCGCTGCTTCCGGTGTAACTGCTGGACGCAGTCGAATAACCCATAGAGCCAAATAATCGGCAGCCCGCCCAGCAGGACCAGGAAATCATCCTGATTCGTCACCGCGGTTAAAAAAACCGTTACAACCCCCAGACCGAAGAACAACGCCAGGAACGCGAGACCGCGCTGCATCAGCCCGAGCTGGAAGTGTCCGAGTCCCGGAAGGAAGGATAGAAGTATCGTAAAGTGACGATCGCTTACGCTGCCGGACGGATATTGCGGCGGCACGCTGCCATATCGCGGTGGTTCCCCTTCCGAAGGCCGCTCCCGCTCCATGTGTCGCGGCATAGCTTCAGGCCCATACGGCCGCTCAGAAGCTTGCTCAGGGCCATAGGAACGGCTGCCGGCATGATTAGGGGATCCCCATTCGGCATGAGCCGGGTAGGGCGGTCCTGCAGCAATCGTACGCACAATATCGAAGAGGCTGCCGAACCAAATCAGAAAGGCAATGATCAGCGTGGCGACTGCCACTTCTTCTATATTTTCCGATAGCAGGAATAAAGTCATGACCAACGATCCCAAGAAGGCCCCACCGAATAGAACGCCTTTCAATGCGCGGCCCATGTACAAGTGACCTAGACCCGGAATCAGAGACAACATGAATGCTACGGTAGGGTTTTTATGTCTATTCATCACGTTTCCCTCTCTCTTCTTGTTTCGGTTGAATGGCATCGAGCATCCCGATCGTTTTGTCCATCAGCTGGTCGCTGAATGAACGGTACGTTACGGAATCCGCCTCCGCATGCGATTTCGGATCCAGCGCATTCACCTGCTGGGTGAAAATTTGAAACACCCCCGAGCCCATCAATAAGAGCGTAACCGCCGCGGCCACCGCATAATGGAAGATCGGGTGCCGCGTCCATGCTCGCCGGTATGCGCTATGATGCAAATGAGCGTCGTGTCCATGTGAACGATCCGCCTGCTGCTCAAGATGCTCGTCCCACCGCAGCATCGTTATTTCCGTCAAGGTGTGCATATCCGGCTGCGGCAGACGCTCGGCGGCCTTGTCCAGGCAGGTCATATAAAGCTCCAAACAGTGGTCGCATGCCTTCATATGATCCTCGCAGCGGTCCCGCTCATCGGCTGACAGCTCATCGTTGATATAGAGCAGCCATGCTTCCTCCGAAATGTGGATCATCCCCGATCCTCCTCCTTCCATGCTTTGCGCAAATATTGTTTGGCCCGGTACAGCTTCGATTCTACGGTTTTTAACGCAATCTGCTGTTCCTGTGCAATTTGTTGATACGATTTTTCCTCAATATAAAAGGCGTACACGACGTCCCGGTAATGCTCCGGCAGCTGGTCCACATAATTGCGCACCCTCTCCCGCTTCTCCCGTTCGAGCAACGTATCTTCGACGGTATTCGGGCCCACTCTGGCCGCAACCGGCTCAAGCTCCTCCCAATCGGAGGTTAGCTGCTCCTTCTTGCGTTCCTTCGATCGCTTATAATCGATCGCCTTATTGACCGCTATGCGTGTAATCCATGATTTAAATCCTTGATGCCGGTATTGGGGGAGAGCCGCAAAGATGTTGATCAGCGCTTCCTGCGTCACGTCTTCGGCGTCTTTCACCGAATGGAGCACGCCGTACACCGCTTGAAACAAATAACGGCCGTAACGGTCGACAAGCTCGCGGAACGCTTCCCGGTCGCCCGCCATCAAGCGCGCAATCCAAGCTTCTTCCGTAATTGTTCTCCCCCTCCTCTCCTGTTTACTTAGACGAATCGAGCTTTACAAAACCCTGCAAGCGCATGGTTTATATTTTTTTCATGCGGATGTCTTTGTCTGGATTCCCTCCATGCCCTTCGGTATGTTATAATAACTTTGTTTCAAGTCCCCGTAGCTCAACAGGATAGAGCAGTCCTCTCCTAAAGGACCGATAGAGGTTCGAGTCCTCTCGGGGACGTAAAGTCCATTACATCCGGCGCATAAGGCTCGTCCCCCCGCGGAACACTAGGGCGGAGGTGATACGGATGGCCAATGAGCAGGATCAAACGGAAGAAATTTACCTTTACAACAACGAAGGCATTAATGATGTGAAGACCGATGCGACGGCAACCGTAACGACAACCGGTGTAGCCGCAAATGACAACGACGAAGAGACAAACGAACGTCGTAAGGATAACTGTTCCCCATCGTCCTAACAAACGAAGAAGGGCCCGCAGCTGCGATTGGATCGTGCCGGCGGGCTCTTTTAGTTTCCGAATTTTCTCTCTTTCTCCTTACTCCGTTAACACCCACGGTCCGTCTTTCGTAACGGCAATCGTATGCTCGAATTGCGCCGATAAACTGCCGTCCACCGTACGTGCCGTCCACCCGTCGAAATCAATGAACATTTCCAGCTTACCGGCGTTCACCATCGGTTCGATGGTGAACACCATGCCTTCTTGCAGTCGAAAGCCGCGTCCCGGCTTCCCCGCATGCGGAAAGGAAGGCTCCTCGTGCATCGACCGTCCGATCCCATGGGCGACCAGATCGCGGACAATCGAGTAGCCTGCTCGTTCCGCATGCTGTTGAATGACATGAACTACATCCCCGATCCTGTTGCCGACGACGGCTTGAGGAATGGCGAGCTCCAGACATTCCCGCGCGACCTGCACCAGCCGTGCCGCTTGCGGCGAAAGGTTCCCGACGGCGTACGTTTGGCACGTATCGGCGCACCACCCGTCGTAACGGCAGACGATGTCCATTTTGACAATATCGCCTTCCTGAAGAGGTTCTGTATTCGGAAATCCGTGCGCAATAACGTCATTAACCGAAGCGCAGGTAGCGAAGGGATACCCTTTGAACCCCTTCGTCACTTGTTCCGCTCCATGATCCGTAATGAACTTCTCGGCAAAATCGTTAATCGCGAGTGTTGTTATTCCCGGACGAATCATTTTTGCGATCTCTTTATGACATGCTGATAGAATGGCACCCGCTTTACGCATTTTCAGCATCTCTTCCTTCGTTTTCAAGATAATCATCCGCTATCCTCCTTCAAATTTACATGATTTATTTTACGCTTTTTTAGAATAAAATGCTCCTCTCGCAAAAATCATTATATTTTACGTAAATATGCTAAAAAAAACATTAGAATTCAAGGTTGCTTGTTCTCTTTTTAATTACCTCGTGGTAAAATAAGGGATAAATCTCGAAAAAATAAACCCGAGGTGGATATGGAGATGCCGGCAAACACTTTCTACATCGTTTATGATGAGTTTTCGATTTCCATTTGCACGTTAATGGATGATGTTTGCGAAGCCATCGCCGGCGGCGCTTTGTTATACGGGTATACGGATAATGAGGCCATGGCGCAAATTTTACTCAACGAATGCTTTCAAATCGTCGAAAAAAACAATTAACGCTCTCTCACAACTAAGCCCCTCACACACAAATAAAACAGCCTCCTACTCTCTAAAGCGTCAGCTTGCATCGAATATCTTTGATGCGGCCGCGCTTTAGTTGGTAAGAGGCTGATTTTTTTAGCCTTCGCCGTTATTTTGACGGCTGTGGTTTTCGTTTTTGATTCGCTTCGAGCCCGGCTTTGGTCCGGTCCGTTGACGCTGTTCGTTCTGATTCTCCTGGCCGCTCGGCGGGTTTACCGGTTGCGGAATGTCTTTAGGCATAATCATTCAGCCCCCTCTAGATTTATTGAATATCCGAGATACCGGATGCATGGGCGTGCTTCTTGTCGTGGTTAAGCGCATCCTGATGGCGATGGTCATTCGTTTGCTGCTGTACCTGCTGCGCTTGATGACTCGTAACGGCAATATGCTCGAGGTCTTTAACCACGTTCTGCAAATTTTTATCTACGTTGCTTTTATTTTTCGTCATCGTTCAATGCCTCCCTCTTAACGCGTCGTCAGCGCATGAAGCTGCTGCGCGCATTCATGGATGTGCCTTACGTAGTCGTCCACTAACGTCTGGATCACGTCCGTGCGCTCGTCCACATTGTTGCCATCGCGTTCCACATCGACCAGATCGACCTTTACTTCCCGCGAATCGACATACGTACACTTAAAGTCGAAGCTGTAGTCGTTTCGCCCTGCCGTTGTGATATGAACGCGAAGCACATTGGAATCAGCTTCATCGGCGAACACTTCTGCCCGGTCGGAAGCATTCAATACGGTTGGCAGCGTCCGCGACCATGCCTGAACCAGCTCCTGTTGATCGATCCGCAATTGATCCGATTTCGCCATGATGTCATTAACACCTCCATACTTATAAAATGCGGATTCTCCAACCTCTCTATACTTCACCCGGCGTTGAAAAATTAGGAACCGCCACGATTAATCGGGCTCGGCGCTCGACTCGACGACAACTACTCCTAGTGGCTGTGCCTGGCAGCGCCAGACATACTAAAAAGGCCACCGACGAAGTCGATGACCTTGTTGCTATCTATGTAGGCACGTAGATACCTGTTATTTAAAATAATGGCGGAGAGGGTGGGATTCGAACCCACGGTGCCCTCACGAACACGGCGGTTTTCAAGACCGCTGCCTTAAACCACTCGACCACCTCTCCGGGTGACAGATGCATTGTATCACAACTGCCAAACCGGATTCAAGCGCTAAATTTTACTGATGCGTTCGATGCCGCCCATATAAGGCCTTAACACCTCAGGGATGAGCACGCTGCCGTCTTCCTGCTGGTAGTTCTCCAGAATAGCCGCTACCGTTCGTCCTACCGCAAGCCCCGAGCCGTTCAGCGTATGCACGAACTCCGGCTTTGCTTTTGCTTCGCGGCGGAACCGAATATTAGCGCGACGCGCCTGGAAATCCTGAATGTTGCTGCACGATGAAATCTCGCGGTACGTATTGCTGCTAGGCAGCCAAACTTCGAGATCGTACGTCTTCGTCGATGAAAAGCCGATATCGCCCGTACAAAGCACGAGAACGCGGTATGGCAGCTGCAGCAGCTGCAGCACCTTCTCGGCATCCGCCGTCATCTTCTCGAGCTCCTCATTCGAACTCTCCGGCGTCGTCAGCTTAACCAGCTCCACTTTGTTGAACTGATGCTGACGAATCAAGCCGCGGGTATCCCGTCCGGCCGAACCTGCCTCAGATCGGAAGCAAGCGCTCAAAGCCACATAATATTTCGGCAGCTCTTCCACCGACAAAATATCGTCACGGTGATAGTTCGTCACCGGCACTTCCGCGGTTGGGATCAGGTAATAATCCATCCCCTCGAGCTTGAACACGTCCTCCGCAAACTTCGGAAGCTGTCCGGTTCCCGTCAAACTATCGCGATTCACGATTTGCGGCGGCAGCACTTCCTGATAGCCATGCTTGTCCGCATGCAGATCCATCATGAAGTTAAACAATGCGCGCTCTAGACGGGCGCCTAAGCCCTTGTAGAACACGAAGCGCGAGCCGGTCACTTTCGCCGCAGCTTCAAAATCTAGAATGCCCAGCTGCTGCGCTACTTCCCAATGCGGCTTCGGTTCGTAAGAGAATGCAGGCACCTCGCCTATACGGCGAATCTCCACGTTCTCCTCTTCGCTGAAGCCGATCGGCACGTCGCTCTGTGGAATATTCGGAATAGATAGTAAGATCGCGTCCAGTTGCGTTTCAAGCTCACGAATTTCTTCATCCAGTGATTTGATCCGGTCTCCGACGACCTTCATCTCCTCGATCAGATGGTCCGCGTTTTCCTTCGCCTTCTTCAGTTGCGCCACTTCTTGAGACACAACATTCCGGCGATTTTTCAATTGCTCCGTTTCTTGCAAAAGCTCTCTGCGCTTCGTATCGAGCGCTGTGAAACGATCAAGCTCCTCGAGGTTTTTCCCCCGGTTCGCCATCGCTTGCTTCACTTGATCCAGATCGCTTCGCAGCAATTTAACATCCAACAAGGAGATCCCTCCTACCTCGTCTCACGTACCATATCTAGAAAATAGCCATGCATGCGTTCATCATCGGTCAATTCCGGATGAAACGAAGCGGCCAGCAGATGTCCTTGTCTTGCGGCTACGATGGAACCTTGATAGGTAGCCAGAACTTCCACTCCATCCCCGACTTGCTCAATTAACGGGGCGCGGATGAATACGGCGCGTACGTCTTTAGCAATGCCTTTTACATCCAAATCGGTTTCGAAGCTCTCACGCTGACGACCGAAAGCGTTCCGAGCCACCCGGATATCCATCAGCCCGAGATGAGTCTCGTCCTGCCCGACAATATCGTTCGCAAGCACGATCAAACCGGCACAAGTGCCGAAAATCGGTTTGCCCTGCCGCGAAAATTCGCGTAGGGCCTCGATAAATTGATATGTGCGCATCAGCTTGCCGATCGTAGTGCTTTCGCCTCCGGGGATCACGATCCCCTGGATGTCGTCAAGCTGCTCCGTCCGTTTCACAATAACGCCTTCGCCGCCGGCTTTCTCGATTAACCGAATATGCTCGGCGACGGCGCCCTGCAACGCCAAAACACCTATCTTCATGTCGCTCAACCTCTTCCTTCCGCGGCTGTTATACTCGGTTTACCAGCCGCGATCCTGCATACGTTCCGACACGTGCAGCTTCGAAATTTCGATGCCTTTCATCGGCGTACCCAAGTTTTTCGAAATGTTGGCAATTAGCTCATAGTCGGTATAATGCGTCGTCGCTTCGACAATCGCTTTCGCGAACTTCTCCGGGTTATCCGATTTGAAGATACCGGAGCCGACAAATACGCCGTCCGAACCGAGGTGCATCATCAATGCGGCATCGGCCGGTGTCGCCACGCCGCCTGCGGCAAAGTTTACAACCGGCAAACGACCGGTTTCATGTACTTGCAGCAGCAGCTCGTAAGGAGCGCCCAAGTTTTTTGCTTCCGCCATCAGCTCGTCTTTGGACAAGCTCTGCACTTTGCGAATTTGACCCGTAATCATGCGCATATGACGAACGGCTTCCACAATGTTTCCTGTCCCCGGCTCGCCCTTCGTACGAAGCATGGAAGCTCCTTCGCCGATCCGACGGAGCGCCTCGCCAAGATCTCTTGCGCCGCATACGAACGGTACGGTAAATTCTTTTTTATTAATGTGGAACACTTCGTCAGCAGGTGTCAGCACTTCGCTCTCGTCGATATAGTCGACGCCCATCGATTCCAACACTTTCGCCTCGACAAAATGCCCAATACGCGCTTTGGCCATTACGGGAATAGATACAACTTTCATAACTTCTTCTACGATCGTCGGGTCCGCCATACGAGCAACGCCGCCTGCTGCACGAATATCCGAAGGCACCCGTTCCAAAGCCATAACGGCTGAAGCGCCTGCCGCCTCTGCAATACGTGCTTGCTCTGCATTCATGACGTCCATGATGACGCCGCCTTTTTGCATTTCGGCCATACCTTTTTTAACGCGAGATGTTCCAGTTTCCATGTCCGACTCCTCCCGAGACTCTGCTTTTATGTTGGCACGTTCCTTTACTTAGGACAAACTAACTAAAGAAATATTTTACATGAACTGTTCTAAATGTACAACCCATACGCTCGGATTTTAACCGTTCTTGGCACCGGAGAGCGTATCGATGAAAAATTGTTTAATCGCCCGGAAAAATAACCGGAACCAGCCGGCTTTCTCCACCTCTTCCGTGGTGATTAAATTTACGTTGTATTCTTTGCCTTCATAAGTCACTTTAGCCGTACCTACCACTTGGCCTTTCTCAATCGGCGCTGTTAATTTCGATTCGTCCAGGGCCTGGGCGGTGACTTTGAATTGATCGTCCGGCGTCCCTTTTTTCGCGATGAGCGTGAGTCCGGTTTGCGTCACCACAGGAACTTCCAATTGCACGCCTTTTTTAATATTGACCGTTTTCAACGAATCTATTTCAGCTTTTGCCGTTAGTACTTGTTTCGGGGCAAAATTATTAAAACCGTAGTCGAGCACTTTACGGGTTTCGATAAACCGCGCCTCTTCTTTCGGGCCTGTGCCCATCACCACACTGATCAACCGCATGCCGTTACGTTCGGCCGTGCCGGTGAAGCAGTAGCCGGCCTCATCGGTATGACCCGTTTTCAACCCGTCCAAACCTTCATACGCATATTTAGCAAAGTTTTTATTGCTTTTATTATCCGCCAGCATCCAGTTCCAGTTGATCATAGGCGATTTGTCCGTCTCACGGAATTTGCGAGCCGGCGTCTTCGTGTATTCCAGCAGGTTCTTGTGGTCGTTGATAAGATGGTAAGCAATCAGGGCGGCATCTTTGGCGCTTAGAAGCGTCTCACCCTGCAGTTCTTTGGGAGCATACTTGCCCATATCGGCGCGCGACAACCCCGTCGAATTAATAAAATGCGCATCCGGTGACAATCCGAACTCCTTCGCCTTCTCGTTCATCATTTTCGCGAAGCTTTCTTCCGAACCGGCAATCGCTTCAGCCAGAGCAACCGTGGCATCGTTGGAGGAGTAGATCGACATGGCTGCAAACATATTGTCGACGGTCGCTTGTTCGTTCAACGCGAGCAACTGACCCGAGCCGATCGCGTCAGCCGCGGCAGGCGTCGTATTCACCATATCCGTCGTTTTGATTTTACCGCTTTCTATCGCATCCATTACCAAGTATTCGGTCATCATCTTGGCCATACTTGCAGGAGGCAGCGCCTTATCGGCATTATATTCATATAAGATTTGCCCCGTACTAGCCTCCATCAATATGGCCGAGGACGCATTCAGCTGCAAGTCGGCCGTATTCGTATCGGCGGCGCTCGCTTGAGGAGGCTGCACGAGAGCAAGGGATGTGTTCAAGAAAAGGGCTACAGCAACAACCGAACAAATTCGTTTTACGTTTACAAACAATCATCTCACTCCTATGATTTAATAATAAATAAGAAAACAAGTTTAATTGTACCACAAGCCACTTATAAGGTAAAAAAAGCTTGTTCCTTCCAATAAAAACAGAAACGGAAGCCGCAGCTTCCGTCCCTTTGATAGGCTATATAATTCTTATAACGAATAGTTAGGCGCTTCTTTCGTAATATGCACATCATGCGGGTGGCTTTCGCGCAGCCCTGCGCCTGTAATTCGAATGAAAGACGTATCATTGATCAACGAAAGGATGTTCGGGGAACCGCAATAACCCATTCCGGAACGAAGTCCGCCGACTAGCTGATACAATGTGTCTGCGAGCGGTCCTTTATAAGCGACCCGACCTTCGATACCTTCCGGAACCAGCTTGCTTTCGTTCTCTTGAAAATACCGGTCCTTACTTCCTTCCTTCATCGCACCGAGCGAGCCCATTCCGCGGTATACTTTAAACCGGCGACCCTGATAAATCTCCGATTCACCCGGACTTTCTTCCGTTCCTGCAAAAAGACTTCCGATCATCACCGCACTTGCGCCCGCGGCAATCGCTTTTGTTACGTCGCCGGAGTACTTGATGCCGCCGTCAGCGATAATTGGTACGTTGTAACTGCGCGCTACACTGGCGCAATCGTAGATGGCCGTAATTTGCGGTACGCCGATACCGGCAATGACACGCGTCGTACAGATCGAGCCCGGTCCGATACCTACCTTCACGATACTAGCCCCGGCTTCAATCAAATCCCGGGTGCCATCACCCGTTGCTACGTTACCTGCCATAATCGTCAACTCCGGGTATTGCTCCCGAATGGCTCTCACCGTGTTGAGGATATTAATGTGATGGCCGTGTGCAGAGTCCACGACGATTAAGTCGGCACCGGCTTCAACCAAGGCCGCCGTACGTTCTAACACGTCTTTGGATACGCCGACTGCAGCACCTACGAGTAACCGTCCATGCTCGTCTTTAGCCGAATTCGGAAACTGGATCGCTTTCTCGATGTCTTTGATCGTAATCAGACCTTTAAGGATCATTTGATCATCGACTAAAGGAAGTTTCTCGATCTTATGTCTTTGGAGGATGCCTTCCGCTTGCTGAAGCGTAGTGCCTACCGGAGCCGTGACCAGGTTGTCCTTTGTCATGACATCTTTGATTTTGATGGAATAATCATGAACAAAACGAAGATCGCGGTTGGTCAGGATACCGACCAATCTTTTATTGTCATCACAAACAGGTACGCCTGAGATGCGGTACTTGGCCATCAACTCTTCCGCGTCATACACATGATGTTCTGGAGTCAAATAAAAAGGATTTGTAATTACGCCGCTCTCCGAACGCTTAACACGATCGACTTCTTCCGCTTGCTGCGCGATCGGCATATTTTTGTGAATGATTCCGACTCCGCCTTCTCTAGCTATTGCTATTGCGAGCTTCGATTCCGTAACGGTATCCATCGCAGAGCTGATGAAGGGGATATTGAGCTTAATCTTGCTTGTCAGTTCTGTGCTGATATCAATCTCTTTACCGAAAACATTCGACTTTCGCGGTACGAGCAACACGTCATCAAACGTTAATCCTTCTTTTTCAAACTTAGACTCCCACACGTAATAAATCCTCCTTATTGAATACTTGCCGAAATATATTATTGCAATCTTACCAAAAGCTCATTTTTGGTGTCAAGCAAAAAGCTGTGTCCATTTTCAAACCATTTTCAATTTGAAATAAAATAAAAGAGCCCTCCTGGATAGTATTCTACCCAAAAAGACTCTTAATCC
>NZ_VIDW01000067.1:0-19058 GCF_006519665.1 Paenibacillus sp. tmac-D7
AGCGGATGCGCGTATCGTTAAGCCGGAACTGATTGACGAGGTGCTCCAAGAACGCCGTAATCGCTTCGACACGTTTGGACGTCAGCTTCACCTGCACCGTGTCCGTAATCAGCTCCTGGACATTCCCCTCGACTTCCCGGGAGATGACGCGGTTGTCTTTACTGATTTCGGCGATCCGCTCCATCAGCTTCACCACTTCGTCGATAACCTGCGTTTTCAACGAATCGTTGCTGGAGGCGCTGTTCAGCAGCTCGGAAGCGGCCGCCACGAGCAGACTCCCTTCTTCCACCACCTTGGTGCCTTCCCCCATCGAAATAAACGCCTGCTCCGCATTGGTGTAAATATGCTGTACCGTCTCATGGATTTCTTCCGTTGAACGCCGGGTCAAGTCGGCCAGCTTGCGGATCTCGGTAGCGACGACGGCAAAACCTTTGCCGTGCTCGCCGACGCGGGCGGCTTCAATGGCGGCGTTCAACGCCAGCAGGTTCGTCCTGGATGAAATTTCCTCAATAACCTGCAGTACGTTTTTAATTTGCTGGGTCGTTTCCATGAACGTCGAGATCGTCCGATTCGTCTCTTCGACCTTGGCGGAAATGTGCGCCATCTTGTCCCCGATCCGCTCGACCTCGTTCTGCGCGACGGCGATTTGACCCGAAGCGTTAGCCTCGATGACGCGCAGCGTCTCCTTCATCTCTTCAACCGCATCTTTTGCTTGGTCGATATCGCGCAGCTGCTTGCGAAGGCTGCCGATCATATCATTAATCTTGCCGCTCATTCGATCCGTCGATTCCGCCGTCGTATCCGTCGATTCGTTCAGCAGCCGCTGGCTCGACAGCACGTCGGCCGCCGCCCGTTTCACTTGAAGCATGACCCCCTCGAGCGAGTCGATCATGTTGTTGATCCACTTGGCCAGCTCCCGGGATTCGTCGCCTTGGAACATCTCCGGCTTCAGACGCTGCGTCAAGTCGCCCTTCCCTTCGGCGTTCATGCGGATAAACCGCTGAATCTGATGTAAATGCCTCGCAAGCGGCGCGCTTCCTTTGCCATAGATCACCCAGGCCGTCACCAAACCGATCGCCAGCTGCAGAAGCCCTGCGGCCGCTCCCGCAAGCCAGAACGGGACGTCCGCGCTTGCCGCCAGCCAACCGATCAGCCCTGCGGCGGCCACACAGCCCGACACGATCCAAGGCAGTTGAAGACGGAACATCCGCCAGTTCGTGCCCCGAACCCGGTATACTTCCTCCAAATCGCCTTCGCACATCATCCCCCAGAGGTCCGGGCAATGCGGCAGCCGGAACGTGACGCCTTTACCGATAACCGGAATGTGCCGATAGTCCGAATAACCGGGAAATTCAACGAATAAATTGCTGCCGTTCTTAATCGTGTTCGCTACGCCGGGATGAAGATCGCCGGTCGCCGGATCGGTAAACCGCAGCTCCAGCTCGGTATGCTCCTTCACCGTCACTTGGCCCCAATCCGTGGTGACGCCGTCCTTCAAATTTTCCCCGTGCGTAAACGTCCGGTCCTCGAACCGGCTGCGCGAAAGCGCCGTGCCGGGAGCGATGTGCGTCTGCAGCCCGGCGGAAGCCATGAACAAATAGTTATCGCCCGAGTCGGGGTACACGTGCCCGGATTCGCGTTGAATCAAATCGCCGATCACGTCGTTAGGCACGCGTCCGCACAAGGCGCCTCGCCATACGCCCGACTCGACGATCGGCACGATAAACAGCAGGGTCATGGCATCGTGAAACGACGAGGTGCTCGGTCCGATCTTCAGCGTCGTCGGGTCGCTGTAAGGGCCGAATAAGCATTTGCGCCCTTCCACTCCGGATCCGGCATAACTGAGCCCCAGACCAATCACACTTTGCTCGCCATAGACCGTGGTACGATGTGCCGGATACGTGGAGAAGACCACTTCATTTTGTTCATTTAACAGAAAAATTTCAGAAAAATCCGGAGCCCGCTGACGCATCGAGGTGCAGTGATCTTCCCATTGCTCCGGCTCCGGCTGCCGCCACAGCGGCGTCTCCGACGCTGCGGAACCCTGCAGCAAAGCAAGCAAGCGGTCCAAATGTCCCCAACATTCATTAGCCCAATCAATCAACAACTCTTTGCGGGTAGAAGCGATGCCCTCGAAAATGTCCTCGACATCTTTCTTTAACCCGCGATTCAGACGATACGACCACCAAAGCGGAAGCCCTTTTTGAAAACCAAGCCAATCAAACATATGCACCCTCCAAATCCTCAACTAGAATGCTTTTCTCTGTATGTCATATATCATAACATAAATAATATAACTTTCGTCGCATTATATGTGAAATTTATACATAAAATTTTGTGTTTTCTTTCCCCCTACCCAGACCTTTGACTCTGCCGCCCCTACACGCATAGTGCCTTGGAACCAAGAGCCCGCTGCATGCAAAGAACAGGACCCGGCGGTGCATGTTGCCGTGCACGACCAAGTCCTGTTCCCTGTTTGTTTTCGCTGTTTAAGCCTCAAAGCCGAGGTGCCGAATAAATCGTCGGAACCCTTCCCGGCCCCGTTCGCCGTACTTGTACACGCCCGCGTCGCGAAGCACAGCCTCGAACTTGCGGCCGACTTCCTCGCGCAGCGCCTGCTCCGCTTGCCCGCGGGACAGGCCTTTCCCGTATTTCGCCGCCAATTCGGCCAGCCACGGCGCATGCTTATGCAGCGGATGGCTTTCATCCCCCAGGATCCGCTCATCCAGCTCCGCTTCGCCGATGAATAGAGCCGCCGCTTGCTCAAGCTCGTCCTTGAGGCGTCCCGGCAGTACGGCGAGCCCCATCACTTCGATCAGCCCGATGTTCTCCTTCTTGATATGGTGCAGCTCCCGATGCGGATGGAAAATGCCGTCAGGATGCGCTTCGCTGGTCCGGTTATTGCGAAGCACCAAGTCCAGCTCGTACTCCCCCGCTTCGTTGTTGCGCGCGATCGGCGTAATCGTGTTGTGCGGCACCCGCGTCCCGTCCGGCGCATCGCTGAAAGCGAGAATGTCACAGTCCGGATCGCTGTAAACGCGCCATGCGTCCAGAATCGCACCGGCCAGCTCCAGCAGCTGCACCCGGTCACGGCTTGATATGCGGAGGACCGACATCGGCCACTTCACCACGCCAAGCTTCACGCCGCCGTAGGACGGATGCCCGAACCGCTCTTCCACCGGGGCCAGCTCCATCGGAAACCGGTGCCGCCCGCCCTGAAAGTGATCGTGGCTCAAGATCGACCCGCCGACGATCGGCAAATCCGCATTGGACCCGACAAAATAATGCGGGAACCGCTCCACGAAATCGAGCAGCCGCTCGAACGTATGCCTCGAGATGATCATCGGACGATGCTCTTTATCGAAAATGATGCTGTGTTCGTTGTAATAGACGTAAGGCGAATATTGAAAACACCATGGTTCCCCGGTCAGCTCAAGCGGAATGACGCGCAGGTTTTGCCGAGCGGGGTGATTGAGCCGGCCGGCATACCCGATGTTCTCGACACAGAGCAAGCACTTCGGATAGCGGCTTTGCTTCGCATTTTTGAGCATTGCGATTTCCTTCGGGTCCTTCTCCGGCTTGGACAAGTTTACCGTAATTTCCAGGCTGCCGAAATCGGTCGAGGCGAGCCAGTACAGATTCCTGCGAATGCGGTCCATACGAATATAGTTCGAGTCGATGCTCAGCCGGTAGAAATCGGCCGTCGCGCGCTCGATTCCGTCCCGCTCGGCCGTTGCCCAGAAGCGATGAATCAGCTCGGACGGGCGCGGCATGATAACGCCCATGATGCGGGCGTCCAGCAAATCGCGCAGCGTCGTGTTGTCGTCCTCGAGCATACCGGCTGCGGCTGCGTAGTCGAGCAGCGGCTCCAGCAGCTCGCTGACGTCTTCGCCGGGCGCAGCCGGCAGCTCCCCCGCATACGGCTCGTCAAGACGCAGCAAGTCGAGCAGCCCGTTGCGCGCCGCATACAAGTCCGGCGGCTCCAGCAGCTTGCGCCGGAGGCCGAACTGCAGCAGCCGTTCCACATCGCAGGATGCCTTCCGGCGCAGCGCTTCGATCTCTTGTTCGCGTTCGTTTTGCATGTGCTCTACACCCCTAGGTAAAGTCTTAAAGCCCATCGCTTCACGGCCTCCTGGCGAAATAGCGGAGCTCCGATTAACTCCGGCACGGCACGGTATTTCCGGGTTTACAGCTTGCCCGCCCCCGGGCGCATTTCCAGCGCTCCCCGCGTCCGGACGTCTACGCCTCGTAGCCGGTCGGGCGGCTTTGGTGCCATGCCCACGCCGAAGCGATGATGTGCTCCAGCCGGTCGCGCTTTGGCCGCCAGCCGAGCTCCTCGCGCGTCCGTTCGGACGAGGCCACAAGCACCGCCGGATCTCCGGCGCGGCGCGCCTCCACGACCGCCGGGATCGGATGGCCGGTCACCTGCCGGGCAATCTCAATCACTTCCTTGACCGAGAAGCCTATGCCGTTGCCGAGGTTGTATATGCGGCTCTCGCCGCCCCGGAGCAGCTTCTTCACCGCCAAGATATGCGCGTCTGCAAGATCGGACACGTGGATATAATCACGGATGCACGTGCCGTCCGGCGTCGCGTAATCTTCACCGAACACCGAGATGTGCGGGCGCTGGCCGAGCGCCACCTGAAGGATGATCGGCACCAGATGCGTCTCGGGATCGTGATCTTCCCCGATCCGCCCGCTTTCATGCGCGCCGGCCGCGTTAAAATAACGCAGCGATACGTACTTGATGCCGTGTGCGGCGTCAAACCACTTCATCATGTTCTCCATCGCCAGCTTCGTTTCGCCGTAAGCGTTCGTCGGCAGCGTGCGGTCCGTCTCGAGAATCGGAATGTTCTCCGGCTCGCCGTAGGCCGCCGCCGTAGAGGAGAAAACGATTTTGTTCACGCCGTGCTCGTTCATCTTCTCCAGCAGACACAAAGTGCCGTATACGTTATTGTGATAATACTTGGCCGGGTTCTGCATACTTTCCCCAACGAGCGAGTTCGCCGCAAAATGAATGACCGCGTCGATCGCGTTCTCCCGGAACACCGTGTCCAAGAAGTCCTTATCCCGGATATCCCCGACGTACAGCTTACCTCCGAGCACCGCCTCGCGATGGCCCTGTTCCAGGTTGTCGACGATCACAACCTCCTCGTTCTTCGCCAGCAGCTCTGCCACCGTATGCGAACCGATGTAGCCCGCGCCGCCTGTCACCAATACAGCCATGGTCCTCTTTGCCTCCTGCTTATTCGATTTCTTTCACGCCGTCCCCGATGTCACCTACGTAAAAGCTGGCTTTCAAACCGGTCTTGTCTTCATACAAACGGCCTACTTCATCGATAAACCGGTCAATGCTGTCCTCGTGGACCAGCGATACCGTGCAGCCGCCGAAGCCCGCGCCGGTCATCCGTGCGCCAAGCACGCCGGGCACCTGCCAAGCCGCCTCGACCATCGAGTCGAGCTCGAAGCCTGTCACTTCATACAAATCGCGCAGCGATTCGTGGGAACCGTTCATCAGTCGACCGAACGCCGCCAAATCCCCACGCTCCAGCACTTCGATCGATTGCAGCACGCGATCGATCTCTTCCGCCACGTGGCGGGCGCGCCTCTTCACAACTTCGTCCGCAATCAAGTGCTGCGCTTCGTTGAACTGCGCGAGCGTGAGCTGTCCGAGCAGCGTGAGCTCGGGATACCTCGCCTGCAGGTCGCGCACCGCTTGCTCGCACTGCGAACGGCGCTCGTTGTAGGCCGAATCGACCAACCCGCGCTTTTTATTCGTATTGCCGATCACCAGCCTATACGCACCGCTTTGGAAAGGAACGTGCTTATATTCCAGCGTATCGCACATCAACAGCACCGCATGATCCTTCTTCCCCATCGCTACCGCGAATTGGTCCATAATGCCACACTTCACGCCGATGAAGTCGTTCTCCGCCTTCTGAGCGAGCCGGGCGATCTGTACCTGATCCGTCGGCTGCCCCTCCATCGTCAGCAGACCGAAAGCCGTGACGACCTCGATCGAAGCCGAGGAGGAAAGACCGGCCCCGTTCGGAATCGCTCCGCTGAACAGGATGTCGTAGCCGCCGACCGCAACGCCGCGCTGCTGCAGCTCCCGGATCACGCCTTTCGGGTAGTTCATCCAGCCGTCCTCCGGGTTGTTCTCCAGCGATTGAATGGAAATATGTTGGTGTCGTTCAAAGTTGGTCGAGGCGAATCCGACAAGCTCGTCGTCCCGTTTGCGGAGCAGCATCGTCGTGCCGAACGTCAGCGCCGCCGGAAACACGTACCCTCCGTTATAATCGGTGTGCTCCCCGATCAAATTAACGCGCCCCGGCGCGTGAAACACACGGATCGGATGCGGATTTTCCGCCCCGTATAAAGCTACAAACCGTTCTTTTAACGCTTCAATATCGGCCATCGCGGCTCACCTCAGGCGATTAGAATAGGGTTGCTGTGCAAATTTCGCCGAATCGCGGCATACAATCTTGCATTAATTGCTTTTAGTATAGCCAGGCCGGACGCGGGAAACTATGGAATGATGTCAGCTGGATATGGAAAAATGTTAGATTCCCATGGTATACTTACGGCGACATCGGAAGTCGGCCCTTGTCCGACTACCCTGAAGGAGGGATCGCGGTGGCCGCTTACGACAAACGCGCCGATAGCTACTACGTCGTATCCAACCCGAATGCGTCTCAGGAACACGGCGGTCTCGTCGTCCTATTCGCCGGCAACAGCCAGACAAAGCCCGGGCACAGGCCCGGGCCGAAGGTCGTCGATTACTATTTGTTTCATCACGTGCTGTCCGGGCGCGGAACATATATGTGCGCGGGGCAAACACATGAACTCGGCGCAGGCGACACGTTCCTGATCGAGCCCGGGACACTGATCCAATATATGGCAGACTACGATCGCCCGTGGCATTATCGCTGGATGGCCTTCGATGGCCCGGAAGCGGCACGGATGCTTGCCGGGATCGGCCTCAGCTCGCTGCAGCCGATTGTGCGGACGGGCGGCAACCGCGGCATCGCGGCCTTGTTCCAGCAAGCGCAGGAAGCGTTCCAGGCGCGGACCCCCGGGGCTGGACTGAAAGCCACGGGCTGCCTGCATTTGCTGCTGGCCGAATTCGCCGAGACGCTGCAGCCCGCGGAGCCGCGTCTCCCGGACACGGCGACAGGCGGCGAACGAACGGTGCGGCAGGCGCTGCAGTACTTGTCGGCCCAATACGCGGAGCCGATTACCATCGAGCTGATGGCCGAGACGCTCGGCTACAATCGGGCCTACTTGTCCACCTTGTTCAAGGAGCATACCGGCGTCAGCCCCGTCACGTTCCTGCTCCGTCTGCGGCTTGACAAAGCGCGCCGCCTGCTGCGCGAGCGGCCCGAGCTCACCGTAGAGCAAATCGCCTCCTCGGTAGGCTTCCAAGATCCGCTTCACTTCTCTAAACAGTTCAAGCGCCAGTACCAGACGTCTCCTTCCGAGTACCGCCGCTCGCTCCTTTAGTCGGCGGCCCGGATCATCGCGGACATCTGCGCTTCCTGCCGATCAGCGCGCCCGGGGCCTCCGCGCGAAGCAGCCGCCGATCAAGCGGTTCACTTGACCAGCGGCAGCATGAAAGCGATGCACGCCCCTTGACCGAGCCGGCTTTGAGCCCAGATGCGGCCGCCGTGGAAATCGACGATTTCCTTGGCGATCGCAAGACCGAGACCGCTGCCGCCGCCGGACGTATTGCGCGACTTGTCCTTTTTATAGAAACGGTCGAAGATGTACGGCAAATCCTCGGGCGCAATGCCCGTTCCGTTATCCTGCACCTGCACCACGAGCGAATGCTCGTCCACGATAAAATGCAACTGGATCAGCCCGCCCTGCGGCGTATGCTTCACCGCGTTGTAGATGATGTTGGTCAGCACCTGATCGATCCGGTTGGTGTCGACCTTGACAAGTGCCGGCCGGCCGTCTCCCGGGTGCAGGATATACGAAGCGGTCTCGAAGCGAAGCCCGCCTCCGGCCAACTCCAGCTCGTACCGCTCGTCGAAAAAGCGGAACAGCTCGTCCGTGCTGACCGTATGAATGTCGAATTCCATCTGACGCGCTTCAAGCTTCGACAGCTGGAACAAATCCTGGATCAGCCGATTCAATCCGGTAATGCGGTTGTGGATCAGCTTCAAATATTTCTGCTGCTGCTCCTGCTGTACGACACCGTCCATCAACGCTTCGACATATCCTTGAATGAGCGTCATCGGAGTGCCGAGGTCGTGCGAGATGTTGCTGAGCAGATGCCGCCGGGATGTCTCCATCCGGGCCAAATCCTCGTTCACCTGCCCCAGGCTGCGGTTGATCCGTTCCAGCTCAGCCGTGCGGTCGCGAATCTTCTGCTCCAGGCCCACGTTCATCTCGCGCATCTGCCGGGACAACGACTCCACCGAGGCGATAGCCTTCGTCGACCGGACGCTAAGCACGAACGAAGCCAGCATCGCGCCGGCGAATAAGCCGATGAACGCCACTTCCCCGGTATGGAGGTATTGAGGATCGAACCACTTTTTGACGGACACCGCCGCGATATATGCGGCGGTACCGAGGATGACGAAGGTCGCCCCTTCCCGCCCGCGATAGAGCGCTACAGCTAAGCAGAAGACGATATACACGCCGGAGACCATCGTCGCCAACTCGAAATACGGCACCATATAGGTCATCCAAGGGACGGGCAGTACGATGACAAGTACCGTGCACGTCATGCCGAGTCCGAACATCAGCCGAACGGCGGCGCGTTTCACTTCCTGCGGATAGAGCAGGTGCACGAACATGACGATCGCCGGAATGCTGAGGAAAAAGCAAACCGATTCGATCTTCTTCCCGACGAGCCAATCCAGATTCGGCATCCAGTAATAAATGACGCCTGCCTCCAGGAATGGCGCTCGAATGCCTACAAGCAGGCAAAACAATCCGAAATAAAACGATTCCCTTTCCTTCCTTCGCAGCAGATACAACACCATGTAGTGAATGCCCATGGCGAGCAGCCCGCCGACCATGATCGTCTCAATCGACAAATTCGTCTGCAGCTCCGCATCGATCCGCTCAGGAAGCCCTAATATAGGGGAATCCTGCATGCCCCCGCTGAAGCAATGGAAATTGGACACCTGTACGACCAGCTCCAGCGTCGGACCCGGGGAGCCGATCAGCAGCGTCCGCGGCGAAAACTTTGGCTGCGAGCCGTTCGCATCCTTGCCGACCTGACCGACCTGCCCCAACAGCTCGCCGTTCACCCATACGGTATAGGCCGTTTCGACATAAGGCATTTTCAACGCATACGTTCTCGGTTGCCCATCCAGTGCGACCATCAGCCTATACGTGCCGTACCCGCTGCCGCTTGCTTTCCCTCCGTTCACGGCTGCACCGTTCCAGGCGCCAGGCACCCGGATATAAGAAGACTCCGGCCGTTCCCCGGCGTGAAGCTGATCAGGCGTCAGCAGAGCCCCCCAATAGAACTCCCACTCGCCCTCCAGCCGAACGTACGGCCCGCCTGCCCAGTCGTAGCCGCTCAGCGATAATTCGCCGCGATTCGCCTGTCCCGCATACTCGTTGGACGCGGCCATAGGCCGATAGCCGGATACCGACGTGAGCAGGGCAAACAAAAGTATGGAAATAAACACCCGAAACCATTTATAATAAAAGATGTTTCTGGAAATCGATACCACTTTCTTTCTTGTTGGTTATTGCCAATTCTGTCTATTATCGTATATGAAACCACAAGTTTTGGGAATGGGGAATTCAACAGCGGACGGCTATTTGGAGGAGAAACTCGATGTCTGGAGAAAAAATATTAATCGTAGACGACGAAACGGAAATTGTCGAATTAATTACACTTTATTTGGAAAAAGAGGGATACGAAGTATTAAGCTCTTCGAACGGAGCGGAAGCGGTCGAGATGGTGCAGGAGCACCGGCCCGATCTGGTCATCCTCGACATCTTGCTGCCCGAGCTGGACGGCATTGAAGTATGCCGGCAAATCCGGAAGCACTACACGACGCCGATTTTGTTCCTGAGCTGCAAGAGCGAAGACATGGACATCATTCTCGGCTTCAGCATCGGCGGCGACGATTACATGACGAAGCCGTTCAGCCCGGGTCAATTGGTCGCCCGGGTGAAGGCGCACCTGCGCCGCAGCCATCTGTTAGAGCAGCACAAGGAAGAAGCCCAATTTCTCTCGTTCCCCGGCCTTGAGATGGACTTGCTCAGCCGGACGGTCCGCGTGAACGGCCAGCTTGCGCCGCTCTCGTCGAAGGAGTTCGACCTGCTCCTGCATCTGGCCCGCACGCCGGGCAAAGTGCTGTCGCTGGAGCAGCTGTACAAAATGACCTGGGGCGTCGACAGCAACGGCGATACGCGCACCCTGCTTGTCCATATCAGCAACCTGCGCAAGAAGATCGAGCCGAATCCGGCCGATCCCCAATATATTTTGACCGTTCGCGGGATCGGCTACAAATTCAACCACTGATGCGGAATGCCCGGCAGTCGGGGATTACGGCGACCGGCTTGCCGCCAATCACCGCGAAGGCTCATGATCAATGCGGCGCAGTAATTCGGCCAATTCGTCCGGCGCCAGATCGCGCCACTTGCCTACCGGCAGGCCGCCAAGTTTAATGTTCATGATGCGCGTCCGCTTCAACCGGCGCACCTCGTACCCGAAGGCGGCGCACATGCGGCGAATTTGGCGGTTGAGCCCCTGCGTCAAGATGATGCGGAACGTCCGCTCGTCCATCCGGTGAACGACGCACGGCTTGGTAACGGTGCCCAAGATATGGACCCCGCCGGCCATCCCTTGCAGGAACGAAGCCGTAATCGGCCGATCGACCGTGACGATGTATTCCTTCTCGTGCTCGTTCTCCGCGCGCAAAATTTTGTTGACGATGTCGCCGTCGTTCGTCATCAAGATCAGACCTTCCGAGTCCTTGTCCAGACGGCCGATCGGGAAGATCCGTTCGCGGTGTCCGACAAAATCGACGATATTGCCGCGTACGTGGCGCTCCGTCGTACTCGTGATGCCTACCGGCTTGTGCAGCGCTATATACACGGCCGGCTTCTTCGCACGGATCGGCCTGCCGTCGATGCGCACATCGTCGCCCTCGCCCACCTGGCTGCCCAGCTCCGCCTTAACGCCGTTGATCGTGATGCGCCCGGCCTCGACCAGCTTGTCCACTTCTCGTCTGGAACAAAGCCCGGTTTCGCTAATATATTTATTGATTCGCATACCGTACTCTCGCTTTCCGTTTTCGATCGATGATCTATTTATCTATCATACCATGGTTGTGGGGGAATGCTGGAATGACGTATCCGGCCAAAACCGTATTTTACTTCAGCTTTTACATGTTTGCGCTCAGCTTGACGCTGCTCTTGGCCCCCGGCCTGTTGTCCGGTCTGCTCGGCTATACGGCGGAGAGCTATATTTGGCTCCGGCTGATCGGCCTGTTCCTGCTGTACCTGTCGTTCGATTATTTCCAGGCGGCGCGGGAGAACATGCGCGGCTTCTTCTACCTGACCGTGTACACGCGGGCTTCGATCCTGTTGTTCATGATCGTCTTCGTGTCATTCGGCTGGCTGAAGCCGATTTTCGTTGCGCTTAGCCTGATCGACTTCAGCGGAGCGGTCTGGACGTGGAGAGCCTTGAAACGAACGGAACGTCATCGCTCTCGCCCGTCTGAACCCGTCAGGACCGCAGATGGCGCATAAGGCGAGCTCGCTGGCGGCCGCCCGCTACACCGTCCTCCGCTCCATCAGCCGGTAAGAAGCCCGTGTGTTTCGGCTTGGTCCGTGCGGCCGGTGACGCGATCGTGCAGCAGCCGCGGGTACGGTCGTGACGGACACGCCGGCCGTGCGGGCGATCTGTTTGATGTTGGCCATAGCCAAGCCCCCTGCAGAGCCGTTCTGCGAAAAAATCGCTTGACATGAAATGCATTTCACAAGATAAGCTGATTTTCGAAGCGCAAAGCGGCCCGGCTTGCCGGGCGCTCCGGGCGGTCGCCAGGCTCGCGGATGCGCTTCGCCATGCGGCGGGACGGCGGGACAACGCTCGGCCTATAGACGATGGGGGAGCATTTTCAGGATGCCCGCTTCCGAGGCCAGGCGGGACGGCTGCCGCACAATGCCATCACCCGGAGGTGTATAAACCATGAACGAGACCATCGTATTTTTCGATATCGACGGCACGCTGCTTGACGAGCGCAACCGTCTGCCCCAAACGACCAAACAGGCCATCGGGCTGCTGCAGCGCAGCGGTATCCGAACCGCTATCGCAACCGGCCGGACGCCCAGTCAATTCGAGTGGATCCGCGAGGAGCTGAACATCGACACCTACGTGTCGGCCAACGGCCAATACGTCGTGTACGAAGGCCGTGAGATATACGCCCACCGGTTGCCGCCGGATCGGCTTCGCGACATGTGCGAATTCGCGGAGGAACGCGGACACTGTCTGGCGTTCAGCAGTCATGCGATGCTGTGCGCATCCCATGCGGCTCATCCGCTGATCGACGCCAGCTTCGGGGCGCTCAGCTTGGAATACCCGCCTGTCGATCCGCTCTTTTATACCCATTCGCCCGTATATCAAGCGTACCTGTTCTGCCCGGTGGAGGAAGAGCCGCTTTATACGGCCCGCTTCCCCGAATACCGGTATCACCGCTGGCACCGGTTAGCAGCCGACGTCATGCCCGCAGGCGGCTCGAAAGCAGTGGGCATTCAGAAGCTGCTGGAAGCGGTCGGCGCTGCGCCAGCCCAATGTTACGCCTTCGGCGACGGCTTGAACGATAAGGAAATGCTTGCTTGGGTAGGCACCGGCATCGCCATGGGCAACGCCTCCGACGAAGTGAAGGCCGTCGCCGACCGTGTCACCGCTACCAGTTCCGAAGACGGCATTTGGCACGGGTTAAAGCAAGTCGGTTTAATCTGATTGTTCATCATCATTATACCTGCTGTCCGGCCCGCCGTTCAATCGTACGCGACCGCAGCACCGACGGCCGGTCGGTTGACCGAAAGAGGCCGCTGCAGCAGCAACCGAACCATCGGGCTGACGCAGCGGCCTTACCTGTACCTGTACATCCAAGCTTATTTCACCGGTTTGACCGGTTTCCTGTCTTTGAAAAAAAGAACGGCGGCCCGTCGCGTAAGCCAGAACACGAACGCTTCGGAGACAAAGGTCCAATACCAGTCCCACAGACGGACGTACCGAATCAACAGCGTATATTTTTGGATCATATATTCGGCTATCGTCAATGCGGAACAGAACAGCACATAGTAGCCGATTCGCTTCCAGACCGGTGCGCCTTCCGGATACCGCGCAGTAAACAACGCGCACAGGACCGGCAGCGCCAAGTATTCGAAGATAAAGCTCGTTCGGTTAACTTGATGCAATTCCCGCACCGGGTATTCGATGAGCCCGAGCTCAACCACCAGCAGCCCCAAAATCCAAACCGGCAGACCCGCAAATAGAAATACGAAATTCGCCTTTAATCGCTGTTCCTTCGGAATAAGCCAAATGATGCCAAATGAGATCATGACGACGGTAATTAATAATAAACGTTCCAGCCAATACATAGGACACCTAGCTTCTCAACGCTTCAATTTTCCCGTTAAACCAATTCACGTACCGATAGACGAGCGCATATTCCAGCCCTACGATTAGCGTCACCGTCAGGGCGTTGGTCGACAAAAACTCCACGGTATTCGTATACCGGGAAAGCATCGATTTAAAAAGCCCCATGGTTACCGCGAATATCGCGTAGTGCATCCATTTGCGGCTTCGTTCCCTCTTGTGAGGATAAGTCATATAAAAAACGGTAAAAGCCGCCGGGCTGAACAAATAACTGAATTCAAAGCCGTTGTCCGTCGCCCGGGAAAAAAAGTGAACCGGATACTCCGCCAGCTTGAACAGAACGATCAGAAAGTCGATCCCCCACGAAAGCGTTTGGTACGCCAGGAATGCGACAGCCGCCTTGCGAAAGTTACCCCGACGGAGAACCGAAGCCAGTAAGGCTACCGATAGCAACACGATCCCCCATTGGACGATCACGTCGAATTGCAGCAGCATAGGTCCCCCCTATTCGTGAATGAAGAGGCGCCAGACCGGCCTCCGCTACTTATACTGTTGTCACCGCTCCGTCATCTTATTCAATTTTTTTGGAAATAAAATGAAGAGTGACTCGCGAATAATCCCGGTTTTTGGAAAAAATACAGGTATTTTGGCCCCTTTCTCCCCTAACCTGGTTTCATGCTTGTCCATGACGGGTAAATACAGGGTACTCGGTTCCACAGCGGTCCTCAGGGATCAAATGAGGGCGCCGAAGTTTCTATCGAAGGAGTGTTCCGTATGTCCCGTAAAAAAACGCTGCCGTCGATCGCCAAACCGTTTGCCCATGTGCACAGCATGCTCGCTGTTGTAGGCTTTACCGAATCGTCCGCTAAAGAAGGCACCGTCTACGAACTGTCGTTTCGCGACCCTGTGACATTGAAGGAATATCCGTTTCGCGTTTACGCGCATACCCTGGAGAACGGGATGACGCACATCAATTTGAACGAAGCGGCCTTTGCGGCCCGGGGCTATGTTCCCGATCCCGTGGCGGACGCAGCTGATGACATTATGCTCGATCTCGCGCAATATTTGGAGAATGGCCCGGTCAAGAAGAAGTCGGCGTCGACGTCGATTGAACACGCCATGAACGGGCAGATGGCAGGCAATGAGGAAGATGTCAAGCGACTGGGCCATGTGATGGCCAAGATGCCGACAAACGCCCAAGTGCGCGAGAACGGTATGATTCCCGACCCGATTCAGTAATAAGCATTGTTGTACACGCACGCCAAGGGCCTCCGCCGGATGGAATTCGGTTTCGGGGGCTCTTTTTGCAGTTCGTCCACCTGCACAAAAGTGTCGAAGCTTGCGAATACATTAAACAGACGCCTGAAACGTGCGTGGAACCGTTCAATTTTACGCCAGTATGGCGCATCACATATAGGGGGCAGATCTATGAAACCACCCCAGCAACCCGACTCAACGCCCCACACGGGCCAATTGCGGAATGACTCGCCGGCGCGAGCGATGCGGGCGACCTGGCGCTCCGCCCGTGACAAGGACGCCGGTACCGCGGCGCAGGCCGAGGCTGCAACCGGGGCGCAGCGCGGCAAGGCGGCCCGGGCGGATGCGGGCGCGCCTCGCGACAGCGGCCCGGCCGAGGCGGGCGACGCTTCCATGGCCGGGTGGCAGAGGCCGCTCGCCAGCCCATACCATCCGATCCCTGTCGCCCCACGCAGCCGGTACCGGCCATGGTTGTGGGCGGTCTTGTTCGGCCTGCTGCTTGGTGCGCTCGGTCTGGGGCTCGCTTCGGCCTGGATCAGCGGTCTCGATATCAGCAAGCTGGAGCATCCGCTGCCTGAAGCGAGCTTCGTGCTCGACGCAAGCGGCCAGCCGGTTTCCGAGCTCTCGTCGTCCAAAATCGAGCCGGTGCCGCTAGCGCAAATGCCGAAGCATTTGCAGCACGCGATCGTCGCGGTCGAGGATCGGCGCTTCTACGAGCACCGCGGCTACGATCTGCGATCGATCGCCCGCGCATTGATGCGCGATCTTCAATCCGGCTCTTTCGACGAAGGCGGCAGCACCATCACCCAACAGCTGGCCAAAAATATGTTCTTGTCCTCGGACAAAACGCTAACCCGTAAAATAAAAGAGCTCGGCTACGCCATAAAAATACACTTCGCCTACAGCAAGGACGAGATTCTCGAGCTGTATCTGAACAGCATTTATTTCGGTGAAGGACAGTGGGGCGTCGAGGGGGCCGCCCAGCATTATTTCGGGAAGCCGGTGAACAAGGTGACGCTGGCCGAAGCCGCGCTGCTCGCCGGGCTTCCGAAAGCCCCTTCCCGGTATTCACCGGTCAAGCATCCCGAGGAAGCATTGACACGACGAAATCTCGTATTGTCCTTAATGAAAGAGCAGCAGCTGATCGAAGCGGCCGATTACGGGCAAGCGGTTGCCGAACCGATCCGGCTGAAGGCGGAAAGCGGCGAATCGCTGAAGGGGAAATTTCCGGCGTTCGTCGATTATGTGATGGATGAAGCGGAAACGAAATACGGCTTCACCGAGCAGCAATTGCTGACGATGGGGCTGCGCATCCATACGACGATGGACCTCACTGTGCAGCAGTCGGCGGAAGCCGTATTCGCCCGGCAAGAGCTATTCCCGGCAAGCCCGGATCAGAAGCTCGTCCAGGCGGCCGCCGTTGTGCTCGAGCCTGCCAGCGGCGCCGTGCGGGCTGTGATCGGCGGCCGGGGCGAGCAGACGTACCGCGGCTTCAACCGCGCCACCGAGCTCAAGCGCCAGCCGGGCTCGACGTTCAAGCCGCTGGCCGTGTACGGACCCGCGCTGGAACACGGCTATACGCCCGACTCCATGCTCTTTGACGGCGAGCTCGATATCGGCGGCTACCGGCCGCGGGACTGGGACGGCCAAACCCGCGGAGAAGTGTCCTTGCGCGAAGCCGTCACCCGCTCGTGGAACATTCCCGCCGTCTGGCTGCTGAACGAAATCGGCCTGAATACCGGGCTCGATTATTTGAGACGGTCGGGCATCACGCTGCCGGCTGCCGATAAGCATCTCAGCCTGGCGCTCGGCGGGCTGTCCGAAGGCGTCTCGCCGCTGCAGATGGCGCAGGCCTACGCCGCCATCGCCAACCAGGGCGTCATGCAGGAAGCGCATGCCATCACGCGCATCACCACCAAGGACGGCAAGCCCGTGATCGAGGCGCACCCGCAGCGGACGGACGTGACCGCGCCGGTCCATGCGTATACGCTGCGGACGCTGCTGCAGGAAGCCGTCACGTCCGGCACAGGCCAGGCCGCGCTGCTGAACGGGCGGCCAACCGCCGGCAAGACGGGAACGACCCAGCTGCCGGCGACGCAGGAGTTCGCCGCGGTAGGCCAGAACGGCGCCAAAGATGCATGGTTTGTCGGGTTTACACCCGAATTGGCGGCCGCTGTCTGGGTCGGGTACGACCAAACCGACCGCAACCATTACTTGACGACGTCGGGAGGGGCCGTGCCGGCGACGCTGTTCAAGGAAATGATGACCCGCGCTTTGCAAGGGGTGCCGGTGAAAGATTTTCCCGTACCGGAAGAAGTGCAGCGCGCCATCGAGCAGGCTCGCAAGCAAGCGGAGGATCAAGAGCGTGAAAGACAGAGAAAGTCGGAGGAAGATATAGAAAAGCCGGATAAACGTGACTACAGGTTTTTCGAGAATAAATACGACCGCAAAGAGGACAAGAAAAAAAACCGCAAGCACGACGACGATGACGATTAAGCCGTGCTTCCTCCCGCATACCGAAAGCCCCTTACCCTTACGGCGAGGGGCTTTCGGTATGCCCCCGTCACCCGGCGGGAAACCTATTTGCGTTCCCTGTGGAACGGAATAACGAATCGAGGGAGGCCCCGTATGAAAATCGAAACGAACCGATACGAAGTTGCTTCGCTGCCGCAAACCGACGAAGCCGTTCGTATCATTCGGCAAGCCGAATCGAAGCTCGCCGAGCTGACCGGCGATGAGATTACGCTTATCGCTTATGCACACGCGGAAGGAGGCGAACGGCATGACGCATGACGACGCCCCGGCGGCGCATCCGCATGAACCTACCGTCGCCCCTGGCATGAACACGCACGATCCGCTGGAGGAGAAGGCAACGGAACAAGAGGTGCGGCAGGGGGAGTCAACGCCGGTCACCAGGCTGTTCGTGGACCGTACGCCCGACGATTAATTCCCGCCACCGCCTACCCGAATGAGCCCGCCCGGTGACTCCCGGGCGGGCTCTCGTATTTGTCGCCAGCTTGGCTTGACTCCGTCAGCGAGCCTATTCCGCAAATAGCGAAACTATAGCTCGCTATTCACATCTTCTTCCGGCCTGTCATCCGAACATCGTTCGAATAAGGCAACATCGTTCCATTCTCTCCGCAGGACGCCTTCCCCCTCGCCCGATCAAGCGCCATCCCTCCACTTTCTGTGCAAGCGTCCCCGGCGCAGACAAACGGGCCGCCGCTTAGCCCGTCCCCCGCCGCCTTCTACACCCGCTCCCACCGGTTCGAGTGCTTCTGCAGCATCGGATGGGCCGAGTAAAATTCGCCGCTGCCACCGGCTATGAACATGCGCACTTTTTTGATCCACGGCTCGAAGCTCTCGTAACCGGCCAGCCTGCCGGCCATCGCTGCGCTCACATACACGAAGTACGGGGAGGCGTACTTTTCCTCCAGAAACCGGAAGGCCGTGTCCATCGGCGTATATTTCTTCCGCTTGCCTTCGAACCGCTCAATCGTCCAATCCACGCCCGATTCAGCCTCATCCAGCAAAGCTTCCAGCGCGTCCACACGCCGGTAGTAAGGCTCGACCGGCTCTTTCTCCATGCGGCGCACGGTCTCTTCATGCAGCGGATAAAACACCAGCTTCGCGATGCTCCGTTCTTCGGCCAACCGAAGAAGCGGCTGCAGCTCCTGCAGCGAATAGTCCGCGAAGCTGTCGTACACCCACAAGCTGCCGCGCTCCGATTCCCGCGACTTCGGGGGTTCGTAACCGAAAGGCACCTTCACGTTTTGCTTGGCCATCGCCATCATCCTCCTCGGGTTTCGAGCGTTGGGGATCTTTTTGGTTTAGTATACCATGCCAGGCATCCGGCATTCGCCTCCGAGCCGCGGCCCGCCCCGCCTTTGCCCGCAGTCAGGAAGCATATTTTGCAAGCAGGCTGCGCACGTTAATAATCGAAGTCCGATCCTATGGGGAGAAAGGAGGATCACGCCATGTCCGAGAACAAGAAGCATCAAGGCAACTACGAGGGCACCGCTTCCATGTCCGCCGAGAATCAAGATCTGGAGTTCGTCAACGATACCGTAGAAAATGTGAAAACCACGAAAAATTTACCCGGCGCGACGCAAAAGGAAAAGAAATAACCGCACCCGGCCGTCCTGACGGCTGCACCGAAAACAACCGCAAAACGCCGCCCCTCGGGGCATGGCGTCTTGCGGTTGTTCGCCGTGCTTGC
>NZ_VIDW01000068.1:0-19021 GCF_006519665.1 Paenibacillus sp. tmac-D7
GCCGCCTTTACGAAGGAGGTGCAGAGCATTGGCAGCGAAAGACGACATGCGCGGCGCCGCAAGGGCTGCCGCCGCTCGACGGCATCCGGGTCATTCGACCCGGATGGTACCTCGGCGGCGCGGCCAAGCAGCGCTTTGCGCCCTCGCAAGCGCTGGCTTTGGGTCTGCGCGCGGCGGAGGCGCGGCGCCGCGTGATGCTGACGGCCGGCGACAGCCGGGCCGTGCGGTATTTGAAGGGCGAGACGCTGGAGCTCGCCCCGGATGAGCTGCACGCCGAAGGGGACGGCGTGCAGCCCAAAGGCTTCTGCCTCGTCTGCATCGACGGCTTTCCCGTCGGGTGGGGCAAATGGCAGGACGGCATGCTCAAGAACGAATATCCGCCCGGTTGGAGGTGGACCTAAGATCGATGAAAACGACACTACGCCTGGACAAGCTGCTGGCCCACTCGGGCTTCGGCACACGCAGCGAAATCAAAATACTCGTCAAGCGCGGCGCCGTTCAGGTGAACGGCAAAACCGTCAAAGACAGCGGCCTGCAGGTCAATGCCGAACGGGACGCCATTGCGGTTGACGGCGAGCCGGTCCGTTACCGGGAGTTTGTGTACATCATGCTCAATAAACCGCAGGGCGTCGTGTCGGCGACGGAAGATACGCGCGACCGGACGGTGCTCGATTTGCTGGACGACGGCTATGCGCACTTCGAGCTGTTCCCGGTCGGCCGGCTCGATAAAGATACGGAGGGCTTGCTGCTGTTGACCAACGACGGCAAGCTCGCGCACAATTTGCTGTCGCCGCGCAAACACGTCCCCAAAACGTATTACGCCCGGGTCGAGGGCGCGGTCGACGAAAGCGACCGGGAAGCTTTTCGCCGGGGCGTGACGCTGGACGACGGCTACGTGACGATGCCGGCCGAGCTTCGCATACTGAGCAAGGGCGAGCCGGACGCAGGACAGCTGTCCGAGATCGAGCTGACGATCAGGGAAGGGAAGTTTCATCAAGTGAAACGCATGTTTCTCGCCGTGAACAAACGGGTTGTTTTTTTGAAAAGAATGTCCATGGGCCCCCTCGCACTCGATCCGGACCTGAACACGGGAACGTACCGCGAGCTGACGACCGCCGAACTGGAGTCGCTGCAGGCGCATGCGGCACAGCCGGAGGCGGACCAATAAAGGGTTGCCCGATGAGGAGTGGAGAACCGATGAATTACCGCTTGATTGCGCTTGATGTGGACGGTACGTTGTTAAACGATAACCACGAACTGACCGAAAGGACGATTCGCACGCTGCGGCTGGCGCATGAAGCCGGACTTCGCATCGTGCTGTGCACCGGACGGGGACCCGCGAATGCGATCCCGGTGTTCGAGGAGCTTGGCCTGGAAGGGGTGCTGATTACCCACAACGGCGCTTCTACCGTGCAAACGCCGGGGGCGCAGGTGCTTCATCAGTTCAGCTTTCAAATGCAGGAGCTTGCGCCGCTGGTCGCTTATTGCCGCGAGAACGGCGTCCACTTTGACGTAAATACGCCGCTTGATCTGTACTTGGAGAAAGCGGAGGCCGCCGCGGCCGCGATGTACGAGCAGTTTCTGATCGTCACGAAACAAGTGGACGACGTACTCGCCATGGAAGAAGGCATCGTCAAATTCACGATGTTCGGCGACGGAGACCAGATGGATCGCGTGGAGGCCGCCTTCGGCCGGGAGTTTCAGCTGCCGGAGACATTCCACGCCATCCGCAGCGGCGTCGAGTTCGTCGACGTGATGGCGGTTTCCGCCTCCAAGGGCAATGCGTTGAAGCATTTGGCCGACTCGTGGGGCATCCGGCGTGAGGAGATTATCGCGATCGGCAACTATTTCAACGACGTCGACATGCTGCGCTTTGCCGGACTCGGCATCGCGATGGACAATTCCCCGGACGGCGTCAAGGAAGCGGCCGATGAGGTGACGTTATCCAACAACGAAGACGGGGTGCATGCGGCACTGATGAAGCATGTGCTTGAGCCGCTAGGAATCGGGCTCGGCGGTTGAAGTGACTTGTGAATGGAAGAATCGCCCGGGCATTCGCTGCCTGTAGCGGAACTCAGATATCTTATTCGCAGCTTATTCGGCGGAAGCCGATTTGCAGCTCGAATCATGCATCGGGTTCCGCTATTTTTGTTGGGCGGCTGTTTTCAAGTGGAATCACGCAACGGGTTCCTTGGCATGTCCCGTCTGCATTGGTTGACGGCTTGGGCCGGGGCGCATACTTTTCGCAGCAGGAAGGACATGCTAAGAACGCAACGTGCTAGTCGCTTAACCTAATTCATCTCAGGGAGGGAACCCGAATGAGCAGCGTGATGCTGAGGCCGGACTTGAGGACGGCAGGCGGAGAAGTATGTGACATTGTGTTTAAAAATCGGTTTGTTGGCACGCTGACGGTCGTTTATCGGGAGTCTGCCCGTATAGCCGGCTCTCTGCAGTTGGAGAAGGAAGTTTTGTCGGAAGCCGATAAAGAAGAGGTGTTCGAGCGCGTTCACGAGTATGTGCAGGCGTTTATGGATGCGATCGAAGCGACCGCGTGCGAAATCATGGTGACGTACAGCAGCTACGATCATGTCATCGCGACGGAACGCGCGGCGGCTGCGCACAATAACGGGTGGGACGAAGCGGAAGAAGACTTCGATTACGATACGGATTGGGCGGACAGCGATTCGCGGCTGGAGGATGAGGATACGTTCGACCGCGAGGTTTATACGCTGGCCGATTACGAGCTGGTTGTCGTCGGCGAGGATGAAGACACAATCGAATACCACGTTTACGATAAAGACGAGAATTGGATCGCCGAAGCGTTTATGCACACCGATGGGGCCGATATTACCGGCACGGTAAATTGGATGATCGAGCCCGAAGAGAAAGAGCTTGACGTCGTGGCCGATTTGCTGGTGCTGGATTTTGATGAGGATGAAATCGATACGTTCGTCATCCATATGCTTTACGATAATGAAGTGATCGAGACGATCGAGCTGACGCATGAGGATCTATTGGAGGAAAGCGAGCAGGAGTCGAACGAGCTTACCGAATACGGGAAGAAAAGCGACTACTCGATTGTCCTGGCCCGGGACGACGGCGACGTGCTGAGCTACGAAATTTATCAACAGTCGCGGGGCGGGCTGCCCATCGGAACCGCTACGATCGATATCAGCCAGCGCCAGCTTACCGGTTTTATCGACTTTCGCGAGCCGGGCAGCGAAGGGGACCGGGAGCTGATCGCCACGCTGCTGATGGAGGAGCTTGATAAGGAAAAGGATTATGAAGCCCTCAACTTGTCCATGATGCATAGAAACCGGTTGATCGAAGAAGTGCTGTTCGAAACCGAGACCATTCACTAAAGAGAGGCTTTGCGGGGCTCTCCAACGAACGGGTCCGTCTTTTTAATGTGAAAAGACCGCAGACCGTAAAAATGACGTGCAAATGGGGGACCATTTTGCACGTCATTTTTCGTATACCCGGGTACGTCCGCAGGACTAGGGCCTGCGCAGCCCTTTCGGGTAATGATTCTTGATCTGCGTGCCGGATTGCTTGCCCCAACCGAGCGCGAAGCCTTCGAAGGTGACAAGCGTCCAGCCGCTGCCCGGGGCAGCCGCATCCAGCGTTTCCCCCCGCAAATAGCGCTCGGCTGCGGAGCCGCCGTCCGCTTCCAGACTGACGGCCGGGATTCCCGACGCCAGCCTGGAAGGCAGCGCCAAGGCGAGCGCGTGCGAAGGCTCGGCGCGGTCCTTCTTCAGCTCGGCAAGGTGAAGCCCGGGCCGCAGTGTCTTCAGGCCGTGCAGCCCGTCGCCGGAGAGCGGGCTGCCCTCTGCGGCGGGAAACCAATAAAGCTGGTTGCCGAACAGCAGCGGCTCGCCGGGGCCGAGCCAGGCTTGCAGCTCGTCGGCCCACGCTGCGCCCCCGATGCTTTCGGCGAGCCGGCGGAACGAGCGAAGCGCGTCTTCTTCCGGTCGCCCGGTTGCGCGCTTGCCTCGGGCCGAACGCTCCTTGCGCCGGGTGATCCCCTGGGCAGCGCTGTACGTTGACGCTGCGGCCTCGGCGCTCGGCTCCGCAAGTTCCAGCAGCGCGACGAAGTGTCCTTCCCCACGCTGCCGGTGCGGCCAGATGCGCTCCATGCGAAGAAGCCGCAGCGCGGGGAACCGGGTCAGCAGCGCTGCGACGGTTTGCTCGTTCTCCTGCTCGTTAAACGTGCACGTGGAGTAAGCGAGCCGCCCGCCCGGCTTCAGCATTGTGACCGCCGCTTGCAAAATATCGAGCTGTCTGGCGGCGCACATGTCCACATGCTGGGGCGACCACTCGCCGATCGCATCCGGATCTTTCCGGAACATGCCTTCGCCCGAACAGGGAGCGTCCACCATCATTTTATCGAAAAAGCGCGGGTATTTCGCCGCGAGCTGCTGCGGCGTCGCGCTGACGACGACGGCGTTGGCGATGCCCATACGCTCCACATTTTCAGAAAGGCTCTTCGCCCGGACCGGGTGGATCTCGTTAGACACGAGCAGCCCTTTGCCCTGCAGCTTGTCCGCGATGTGCGTCGATTTGCCGCCGGGCGCGGCCGCAAGGTCCAGGACGACATCGCCGGGTGCGGGGGCGAGCAGCTCGACGGCGGACATGGCCGACGGCTCCTGAATGTAATACAAGCCGGCCGCATGCAGCGGATGCTTGCCCGGACGGCGGTCCTCCGGATAATAGTAGCCGCTTTCGCACCACGGTACGGGTTCCAGGCCGAAGGCCTCCGTCAGGCTGCGTACCGTTTCTTCACGCGCGGCTCCGATTTTATAGGTGTTCAAACGCAGGCCCTGCGTCCTTGGTTCGCCGTAAGATTGCAAGAACGCCTCCGCTTCGCCGGACAGCAGCCGCCGCATTTGTTCGATGTAAGCTCGGGGTAAATCGACCATATTCGTTTCCTTAACTCCTTTCCATTCGTCGCGAACACATTAGCCTTCATTATACAGCTTTCCCTATATTGTGAGAAGCGAGGCGTGCATGGTATAATAGTTTGATGTTTTTCGGAAAAGGGGGGAATGCGCCGATGGAATACGATTTTCCTAGAAAAGTGCAAATCTTAGGCGAGGACATCCAGAAGAGCGAGCTCAAGTATCACGACCGAGAGGTGCTCGTTTCCAAGGAGTTCACGTTCGACAGCGCCCACCATTTGCATTGCTACGAAGGGAAATGCAAGAGCTTGCACGGCCACACGTACAAGCTGCAGGTCATCATGCGGGGCAAAGTGGACGAGCGCGGCATTACCATCGATTTTGCCGATATAAAGCGGATCGCGAAAGAACGCGTTATTGATAAATTGGATCACCGGTATTTGAACGACGTGCTGCCGCCGATGAACACGACGGCCGAGAACATGGTCGTCTGGATGTACGAGGAGCTGTCCGGCGCCTTGAAGGCGGAAGGCTTGTATCCGGCGGTACGTCTCGAAGAAGTTCGCTTATGGGAGACGCCGACCAGCTTCGCTGCGGTGACGGCCAGGCTGATGGGGGAGGAATCTTGATGTCTTCACCCGTAATCAAGCTGCCGATGGTGGAAATTTTCGAAACGGTTGAGGGAGAGGGCACGCGTGCCGGATTCCCGACCGTTTTTGTGCGTCTGTTCGGCTGTAATTTGCGCTGCACGTGGTGCGATACGAAGTACAGCTATCCGCCGGCAGAAGCGGAGTTCGTCATGTCGGTCGACGAGATCGTGAGCAAAGCGACGAGCTTCGGCGCGAAGCATCTATGCTTGACCGGCGGCGAGCCGCTGCTCTACGGCGACAAGTCCGCCGCGTTGATTGAGGCGCTGGCCGGGACGGGACGTTACGAGGACATTCATATTGAGACGAACGGGGCGATTGAGCTGGAGCCGTTCATTCGTCGCATCACCTCGCCGAACGTGCGGTATATTATGGACTACAAGCTGCCCGATTCGGGCGAAGAGGATAAGATGGCGACGGCGAATTTCGCACTGCTTCGCAAGCAGGACGAGCTGAAATTCGTCATCGGCAGCGACCGCGATTTCGAAGCGGCCAAGGCGGTGCTGGAGCGTTATCCGACCGCTGCGCTGCCGTTGTTCAGCCCGGTTTGGGAAACGATGCCGCCGGCCAAGCTCGTCGGGCTTATGCTGGAGCACGGCCTGTCGCATGTCAAGCTGAATATGCAGCTGCATAAGATCATTTGGGACCCGGCGGCCCGGGGCGTGTAAGGGAACAGGCATGATTTCTGAAGGAAGAAGGTACGGCTTGATGAAAAAGGCGGTAGTTATTTTAAGCGGAGGTCTCGACAGCACGACGTGCATGGGAATCGCGCGCGAAGCCGGGTATGACGTATATCCGATTACGTTCGATTACGGCCAGCGGCAGCGCCGCGAGATCGAGAACGCAAGGCTCGTTGCGGAATTTTACGGAGTGGCGGACCGGCATAAGGTGATCTCGCTCGGATTTCTGAAGGAGTTCGGCGGCAGCGCTTTGACGGACGATTCGATCGATGTGCCGCCTGCCGGGGAGAGCGGTCCGGTCGAATCGGACATCCCCGTCACGTACGTGCCGGGACGCAACCTGCTGTTCTTGTCCATTGCCACTTCGTATGCGGAGGTAACGGGGGCGGAGGCGATCTACATCGGGGTCAATGCATTGGATTACAGCGGGTATCCCGACTGCCGTCCCGAATTTATCCGCAAGGTGGAGGAAGTTATGGCGCTGGCGACGCGCGTCGGCGTGGAAGGGGTGCCGATCAAGATCGAAACGCCGTTGATCGATTGGACGAAGGCGGAAATTATTCGCCAGGGCGAGCGGCTCGGCGTGCCTTATCACTTGACGACTTCTTGTTACAACGGACAAGAAGAAGCGTGCGGGGAATGCGACAGCTGCCGTCTGCGGTTGAAAGGCTTTGCCGACGCGCAATCGTCCGATCCGATCGCTTACCGGAGCTTGTAAACCCTAACGAAATCGGCGAGAAACCGATCCAGTCCGAAGAAACGCAAGGCTCCGGCGGTACCCCCGGCTTGCGGTTCTTCGGACTTTTTGTCGTATTTGGCTTGCAGCGGCGCGCCTTACCGCATTCAGCGGAATTTCAGGCAGTCTTCAGGCTGCATTCAGATGAGGGGCGTACGATAGCGTTACGAGCCGGGACCCGGCGTACAAGGCGTCCAAGGCGTACAATAAGACAAAAGCCGTCCAAGGCGGCGGTTGAGGAAGGGAAAGCGACTGCGATGCGCGCTCTGAAAGGAATCAAGATTTTACTGGTGGACGATGAACCGAATATTTTACAGTTTCTCGAGCTGGGGCTCGTTAATGAAGGGTTCGAGGTGTTTACGGCGCAGGACGGTTTGACGGCCTTGACGCTCGCCGAAAAGGTTCGGCCGCATGTCGCCGTTCTCGATGTGATGATGCCGGGCATGGATGGGTTCGAGGTATGCCGTCTGCTGAAGCAGGAGGAACAGATTGCCGTCATCATGCTGACCGCAAAAGAAGAAGTGAACGATCGGGTCAAAGGGCTGACGCTCGGCGCGGATGACTACATGAGCAAGCCGTTCAGCTTTGACGAGCTGCTGGCCCGCATTCATGCCCGCGTCCGCAACCAGTTTCCGCATCTGTTGGGCGAGGTCCGGATCGGACCCTTCAAAATCGATGACCGCCGCAAGGAAATCAGCTATCGGGAGCGGGTGCTCGAGCTCTCGCCGACGGAATACGATCTGCTTCACTTTCTGGTCATCAACAAAGGGATCGTGCTGAGTAAAGCCGTCATCCTGGACAAAGTATGGGGCTACGATTTCGGCGGGGAAGAGAACATCGTGGAAGTGTATATCCGTTCGCTGCGGGATAAGTTGAACGACAAGGAGCATCGTTTAATTCGAACGCTGCGCGGTGCGGGCTACCGGGTTGACTTGTCATGAGCGCCGCGCGAAGCCTGAAGGGAGCGCTGCATCCCCATTCGCTGCGCTTCCAGCTGCTTTCGCGGTCGCTTATGATTCTCGCCGCGATTTTGCTGCTGATCGGCGGTCTGCAATACTTGCTGATGCAGCAGTTTCTGTACCGCAATCAAGCGATGACCATTCAAAGCCAAATCCTGACGATGCCTCACGATATGTGGATGCCCGGCGGTGGCGGACGGATGCCGCGGAAGGACGAGGTTGCGCTGCCCGGCCGACCGATGTCGAACGGGACGATTGCCGGGGTGAAGCTTGCTTTCATCGACGCAAACGGCGGCTTTACGGTGATTAAAGGAGACGAAACGTCTGCATCGGACACGGAGGGAGACGGCGGCACGACCGGCAGGCGAGAAACCGCCGCCGAGAGCATCCCGCGCCTGGCCCCCCAGGACTATAGCGATGCGTTAGACAATAAGAGTGAAGTCGACTACCGGATCGTTCGCGGTGCGAACGGGGAGAAGCAGATGGTCGTCCTGCAGCCGGTGAACGCCCGCGGCCGCCTGCAGGGCGTCGTGCAGGCAAGCATCGGGACGCGGTTCCTGGACGAAGTGCTGTTCAGCCAGCTGCTGACTTTCCTCGGGCTCGCCGCGATCGCCTTATTGTTCGGGCTCGTGACCTACTTGCCCGTACTGAAACGAACGCTTGTGCCGCTGAACAATATCATGCGTACGGTGGAGCAAATCGACGCCGGCCAGCTGGCCCAGCGGCTGCCGACCGGACAAGGGCAGGCCGAGATCGACCGGCTGTCCTATTCGTTCAACGGGATGCTGCAGCGGCTGGAGACGTCTTTCCTTGCCGAGCAGGAGGCGAAGGAGAAGATGCGCCGTTTCGTCGCGGACGCGTCTCATGAGCTGCGTACGCCGCTGACGTCGATTCACGGCTTCCTCGAAGTCTTGATCCGCGGCGCTGCGCAGCATCCGCAGCAGCTTGACCGGGCGCTGCGCAGCATGCTCAGCGAGTCGGAGCGCATCAACAAGCTGGTCGCCGACTTGCTGCTGCTTGCTAGACTTGACCGGACGCCCGAGGTAGAATGGACCGAGGGGCTGCTGGACCGGACCGTTTTGGAAATGGAGCCGCAGCTTCGGCTGTTAGCCGGCGAACGGACGCTTCGCTTGTCGATTACACCGGAAGTGAAGGCCGTGTTCGATCGCGATAAAATCAAACAGGTGCTGCTTAATTTGTTTCACAATGCGGTGCAGCATACGGATCCCGAGCAGGGGCGGATTGCAGTCGAGCTGACGCATGAGCGCAGCGGCTGCGTGCTGCACGTCAGCGATAACGGCGCGGGCATACCGGAGGAACAGCTGCCTCATGTGTTCGACCGGTTTTACCGGGTCGATTCGGCGCGTTCCCGCGCGCAGGGCGGAGCCGGACTCGGCTTGTCGATCACGAAGTCGATCGTCGACCTGCACGGGGGAACCATTGAGGTCGAGAGCGTCGAAGGCGAGGGGACGTCATTCCGCATTCATCTGCCGCTTCACCCGCCGGGAGCCGTTGCGGATTCAGGAGCTTAACCGGTTTGCCGCTTAAGATCGTCCATGGAGGCCTACGGATGGAAGATTTGAACTGGATCATTCTGAAGGAACTGTACAGGCAAAAAAACATTACGAAAACGGCCGAAAGCTTATTCATATCCCAGCCGTCGCTGACGAATCGCCTGCGGCAAATCGAGAAGGAATTCGGCGTGCTGATTGTGCACCGGGGCCGGCGCGGGGTGCATTTTACTCCGGAAGGCGAATATTTGGCCAAGTGTGCCGACGAGATGATCACCCGTCTACGCAAGATCAAAGATCATGTGCTGAACATGGAGAATCAGGTCGTCGGCACGCTGCGGCTGGCGGTCACGAATCTGATCACGCGCAAGACGCTGCCGAGGCTGCTGAAGCTTTTTAAGGACCGGTATCCGAGCGTAGAGTTCAAGGTAATGACCGGCTGGAGCAAAGACGTGTTTCACCTCATATACAACCAGGAGGTGCACGTGGGCTTCGTACGCGGCGAATACGCATGGCCCGGTCAGAAGTATTTGCTGTCGGAAGAGGCGATCTGCATCGCCTCCAAGGAGGAGCTGCAGCTCGAGCGTCTTCCGTATTTGTCGCGCATCGATTACCAGACGGACCCGCTGTTCAAGTCGCTGATCGACAAGTGGTGGACCGAGCATTATACACAGCCGCCCTATATAGGCATGGAGGTCGACAAATCCGAAACATGCCGCGAAATGCTGCTGAACGGACTCGGCTACGCAATCCTGCCGCACTCCGTGCTCGGCGATGCGGAAGGCTTGTTCAAGCAGGACCTGCTTGACGCCGAAGGGCAGCCGATCGTGCGGCGCACATGGATGTATTATCACGAAGAGACGTTGGAGCTGAACCTGGTCCGCACGTTCGTCGAGTTCGTGAAAGCGCTGGATCTGAAGGAAGGGCTTTAGCCTGAGCCTGACCCCGAGGCGGCAGCTATTCGTTTTGGCTATGGCTGACGATACGCAATCCGTATTTTCACTGGACCCATTGGTAGATTACAATAGGGGCATACTCCTAGAAGAACGGATGATTGGACATGACGTTACGAGTGATATTGCTGATTGCGCTTTGCTTTCACACGATGATCTACTTGACGAGGCCGCTTATTACGCTCTATGCGTCCGAATTGGGCGCCGGGACGATGGATATCGGCCTGCTGACCGCCGCTTATGCGATTTTGCCGCTGGCGTTCGCGATTCGCGCGGGCAAGGTGGCGGATCTCGTCGGCGACAGGCTGCCGATTGTGCTCGGGTCGCTCGGAGCGACGATCGGCGTGGCGCTGCCGTATTTGTTTCCTTCGATGGCGGCGTTGTATGCGTCGCAAGCCTTGGTCGGCATTTCGCACGTCTTCATTACGGTGTCGCTGCAGAACGTGCTCGGCAATGCGGCGACCAAGGAAACGCGCGACCAGGTCTTCGGCATTTTCAGCATGTTCGTGGCGATGGGATCTTTCGTCGGGCCGGTTATCGGCGGTTACTTGGCCGAGCACTTCTCTTACGGGGTCGCCTTTATGACCGCAGGCTTCGTCGGTATGCTGCCGCTCAGCCTGTCATTCCTGATCCCGGTCATCGTTGCCAGGAAGGCGCCGGCTGCAGAGGCGGAGCCCGCCGAAAGCGCAAGCTCGCTTCAGCTGCTGAAAATTCCGGTACTGCGCAAGGCGCTGGCTTCCAGCGCGCTCGTCTTGTATTCGAAAGACATCTTCATCGCCTATTTTCCGTTATTTGCGGCGGGGGCAGGCGTTTCCGAATCGAGCATCGGCTGGATCATTGCCGTACAAGGATTGGCCATGGTATTCGTACGCATGCTGCTGGGAAGAATGACGGGCAAATTCGGCCGCGACCGCGTGCTGCTGTCGTCTATTTTTGTGGCGGGGCTGTCGTTTATACTTGTTCCGTTCGCCGGTCATGTATACTTATTCGGCGTGCTCAGCGCGATGATGGGCCTCGGCCTTGGCTGCGGACAGCCGCTGTCGATGACGACGACTTACAATGCTTCGCCGAAGACGAGAACCGGCGAAGTGCTCGGACTGCGTCTGGCTTCCAACCGGTTGTCGCAGCTGCTGGCGCCGATGTTCTTCGGGCTTGTCGGCAATTCGGTCGGCCTGCTGTCGGTTTTTTATGTGAGCGGCGCGTTTCTGATCGGCGGCGCCTTCCTGACCCGCGCGAAGCCGGGCGAGGAGCCGGAGGCGACAGGAGCGTAAGCCATGCGCCGCTATGCATAGCGGAACGGCATTATCTTAAATGAGGCAATTTTCTATTTTTCAGAAGAAAGGGAGCCTTTTCCTTCTAAATGCGACAAGTCCGACGGCGCCGGAAATCCCGGTCGTCCGTCGGACTTGTTTGGTTGCCGTGCCAGCCGCCCGCTTCGGGACGGTCAGCCGTTCGAGTCCGTCTCCGGCTCTTGAAGCCGCTTGTCCCGCCAGAACATGACGGTCAGCATTCGCTCAATCCAATCTTTATCGAGCTCGGTTAATTCAATGCCGTCAAAGATCAGATCGTTCTCCTGCAAAAAGCGCCGCAGATTAACGCGCGGTCGGCCGATGGCAGCGGGTTGTCCATCCGGTGCCGTCGGCTCGGGCTTATCCAAGTAACCGGCGATTTTCATGAGCTCGGTGTAGGGCGTATTTAACCCTTCGGACAGCTTCATCAGCACGTCGGGGGAAGGGACGCCCCGATTGCCGTTCTCCATCTGCGAAATATAGGCGGCGGACACCCCTGAGCGATCGGCCAACTCGCGGATTGTAAACCCTTTTAATTTGCGCATATCTTTCAATTGTTCATAAAAAGGCATGAAGGACACCTACAGTACGGGTAGAATAAATAGGATGAAACGGAAGGTAAATGTTGGTTAACATTCTCATATTAACAGTAAACTTTCGGCAGCACAATGGCAGGTATCGTTAAGGGGCGGGACAACAGGGGAACGGAGAGGAGGAGCAGGCGGCTAAAAAAAAGAGCGCTGCAAGCGCTCTGTCACCGCGGACCGGGGAAGACTTGCAGCGGCTTGCCTTCTTTATAATAAAGCTCCGGCGATAATAGAATGAAAAAAATATGCACGTTGCGATAGTCATGGGCGAACAGCAAATCGTGGATGGCGGCCGCAAGCTCGTCGTGAAGGCGCTGCGCCCGGGGAAACATCATAATTTCAACGGACAATGGCGTATTCGTAATTTGCAGCACTTGAAGCAGCTCGAGTTTTACCTTTTCTTTCGGAATGTCTACGATCGAGGCAAATTGATCGACAACTGCAGGGGCTATTTGTTCGACGAACGGGGCAGGGAAACCTTTGAAGCGTAAATACGGCATTTTAATCCCTTCATTTCGTATGGTATAGGCGGTTGCAGCGATATGTCCTATCTTTGTGATTTTAATCACAAGAAACGAGGTTGTCAATCCTCTGACCGATGCAGCGGCAGCTTTTATTCAAAAAATACTCGGTGCTCCCCGCTCGCCCGCATGTTAACAAATGTAAAAATATTTTGTTGCACAAGTGAATAATGGTGGTATAATGGAAAATAAACAGGAAGATCTTGGGGGAGATGGAAATGCGGATCATTGCGAGAACGAATGCGGTTGTGAAAGCACGGATCGTGAAAGGCTTGACTCAGCGCCAGCTGGCGGAGCGTTCCGGATTAAGCTATGCCTATGTCAGTTTGTTGGAGCGATCGATGAAGACGGTAGGTCCCGGTACGGCGAAGAAGTTGAGCGAGGTGCTGGAGCGGCCGATGGAGGAGCTGTTTCAGATCGAATGAGCGTCATGTCGATACGGCGGCAAGCTGCGCGATGCCGGGATCGGGCTGGCGCGCCCGTCGCCGGGTGCGATCGGATCGTATTCTCGCTGCCGCCGCTCATGTATTCGCTGCCGGACTCGTCCGGCTATCGTTTTCTCATTTCAAAAAACTCGCATAGCGCTCGCTGGTGATAAGCGACGTCGCTGACTCCGGATTGCAGAACGACGGTCTCCTCGGTGAAACGAACGACAATCCCGCCCGAATCGACGATATGGTCGTCTTGAAACACGCGTATGGGCACCTGGCGTTCCTGCGCCTCTTTGAAATCCTGATCGGTCGTTAAACGACGATTGTGAGCCATATCTAAGTTCCTCCTACGGTTCGGTTACTCCCACCCGACCACTTTGTTTTTGCCGCTTGTTTTTGCTTTGTACATGGCTTCGTCGGCCTGCTTGACGAGCTCGTCCGGGCCGACACCCTTTTTCAACCGGCTGTAGCCCATGCTGACCGTCACGATCGTTTCCGCCTCGACGCGCGAGCGGATTTGTTCGGCTAATGCGCCGGCGCTGGCGTCGGGATCGGTGATCAGCACAACCATCTCCTCGCCGCCGTACCGGCCGCAAATCCCGGCTTCGTCGGTTTCCTCCCGAACGATCTGCGCAACTTGCTTCAGCACTTGATCGCCCATATGGTGCCCCTTCGTATCGTTCAGCTTCTTGAAATTATCGATATCGCTGAAAATGACCGATACAGGCATCCGCTGTTGAACCGCTTGGTGGACCCGGTTTTGGAAATATTTGCGATTATACAGCCGGGTTAGCCCGTCTGTAATCGAAGACATATAAATCGCCTGCATCAGCTCGATAACCCGCTCGAATATAAACAAGAACAAGATCGAATGCAGCACGAACGGAAGCGTTTGCTCCAGCAACCGCAGGGCGGGCTGATTGGCGTCGAAAAGGTACAGGTTTGCCATATGCACCGTATGCGTGACGAAATAAACGGTCAGTATCGCCTGGTATTTGCCGTTCTGTCCGATGCGCGGATTCACGAGCAGGAAGCTTAAGAACAACAGCACAAACAAGTACAGCTCCAAACCGAGCGGACGCAGCAGCCGGGAGTTATCGTCGCCGCTCTGGAGCCAATTGGGCGCAAGCCAATACGTAAGGGAAACGGCCGCGGTCGCCAGCACAAAAAACATAAACGTGACGATGTCCCTCTTGCGCGTCGGATTGTATAATTGGTAGATTCCGATATTGATCATCACGAAGGCGAGCACCTTCAGAAGAAGCGCCGCGAAGGCTTCCACGTCGCTCATTTGCGGACTGAAGGCTTTGGCGATCAATTGTCCGTATTGAATCAGCACAATGCCGAGCGCGACAATCATCGAGAAGTAGCCGATCTTCCGGCGGGAGAGCAGCAGGCGGATCGAGACGAGCAGGGTCATTGCGATGATGACCGTCAGCATAGAGTAAAGCCAGACCGTGCCGGTCGGTCCGAATAATACGTCGGATAACGTAATACTGTCCATAAATTCGTGTATATGCCTCCGTCTCAACCTTAAGGTGACTCCCATTATACCAAACGTACATTCGATTAGGGAAGTCTTGTCGTATGTTTTCATACCTGTTAGGATGGTAGGTAGGGAACAAGCCTACAACTTTGGGGAGACCGGGGGTTTATTTTTCATGCGAGTGCTTCAAGCTTTGTTTTTTCCGCCGGAGCAGCCGGGCGGGGTTTCTTCCATGGTTCCGTTCATGCTGGACCGGTTCAATAAACGGGGATGGGAGATGGAACTGTTCTCGCTGCCTAAGCGCATCCGCGGTAAAGGCACGGAGGAAGTTCGTTTCTCGACCTTCGATTGGACGGTTTACGCGGGTAATCCCATTGTTGACAAGTATATTCAAACCTATAAAGATTACGTCTGGTGGACGAAGCTGCGGATTCAGAAGTCGTTCGACTTGATTCACGCGCATCATCCGATCGCCGGCCTCGTCATGAAACAAGTGTTCCCGGAAACGCCGCTCATCATGACGGTGCATTCCAGTTACGAGAAAGAGCTGATCCTGAACGGGAAAATTGCGGAAAATGGACCGGAGCACGCCTTCCTGACTTCGATTTACCGGGAGCTCGAGGAACGTGCGGACCAATTGATCACGGTGTCCAATTCGTTTAAACATTATATGGCCGATTACCTCCAGGAACCGGAGCGTGTCGGGGTCATTCCGAACGGCTTCGACGAGAAGCGGTTTCGTCCCGTACAGCACGAGAACAAGGTGCCGCAGCTGATCTCGGTCTGCCGTCTCGTGCCTGCCAAAGGGCTCGATACGCTGCTGTACGCTTGTGCCGAGCTGAAGCAAAAGGGCCACAAGTTCGTGCTTCATCTGATCGGTGACGGGCCGATTCGTCAAGAGCTGGAGGAATTGGCGGTTAAGCTGGATATATACGAGGAAACGATTTTTTACGGGTATATTTTACATCCGGAAGATTTCATGCCGTTCTTTGACGTGTTTGTGCTTCCGTCCCGCGCCGAATCGTTCGGTTCCGTATTTGCGGAAGCCGCGCTGTGCGGATTGGCCGTCGTCGGCACGGATGTCGGAGGGATCGGCGAACAGATCGAACACGGCACCAACGGACTGCTTGTGCCCGTTGATGACGTACCGGCGCTGGCGGCCGCGCTGGAGAAGGTCATCGGCGATCCGATGTATCGATACCAGCTTTCGCGGATCGCGCTGGAGAAGGCGCTTAAAGCGTATTCCATGACGCGTGTCGTGCAGCAGCTGCGAGCTGTGTACCGGTCTTATAAGAAAGAATAAGTGAAAAGGAAGCGGGAGCCCGTGCTTTGGGAGAAGCGGCTTCCGCTTTTTTGGCTTTTACAAGCAGGGATAAAAGAAAGGAAGGGATGGACATGCGGTCCTTCCGATTTATACATGCCGCGGATTTGCATTTGGATTGTCCTTTTAAAGGGTTGACCGGTTTACCGGAGCGGCTGCGCAGCGATATTCGGGACTCGACATTCGCCGCCTTGGACCGGCTGGTCGAGCTTGCGCTTCGAGAGCGGGTCCACTTTGTTTTGTTTGCCGGCGATATCTATGAGGCCAAAGATCGTTCGCTGCGCGCCCAGCTTCGCTTTCAACAGGCGCTGGAAGCTTTGGCGGCCGAAGGCATACCGGCCTTCATTATTCACGGCAACCACGATCCGCTGCTGGAAGGGTATACGGCTAAGCTGAGGCTGCCGGGTGGCGTCCGCGTATTCGGCTGCGAAGCGGTGGAAAGCGCTTTGGTTTATGCGGAGGACGGGCAGCCGCTGGCGCGAATCTCCGGCATTTCGTTCGACCGGGCGGCGGTGACCGATAATTTGACCCCCGGCTATGCCAACTGGGGGGACGGACTGTTTCATATCGGACTGTTACATACGAATGTGGACGGCGACGGGGAGCACGGCAATTACGCGCCCTGCCGTTTGGCCGATCTGCTTGGGCGGGGCGTCGATTATTGGGCGCTTGGCCATATCCATACGCGGCGTATTCTTCACGAGCGGCCTTGGGTCGTTTACCCGGGCAACGTGCAGGGCCGTCATATCCGGGAAACCGGGGCGCGCGGCTGTTATGTCGTGCGCGTGTCCGAGCAGGGGGAGGCGGAGCCGACGTTCCATGCGCTTGACGTATGGCGATGGGAGGAAGGCGAGGTGCCGATCGAGGGCTTGGATTCGGAACAACAGCTGAAGGAAGCGTTGGAGGACGCTTTGTTTGCTGCGCGCGAACGGAGCGAGGGACGTTCGGCGATCGTTCGGTTGACGCTGACCGGCCGGGGTCCGATGCACGCGGTGCTGAGAAGAGCAGGCGCCTTGGCGGAGCTCGCCTCGATGCTGCGCGAGCAGGCGGGAGACAGCTGGCTCGAAAGCTTGACGGATCGAACGGGGGCTCCGGTAGACCCCGAGAAGCTTGCGGCGCAGTCCGGCTTTCTGGGCGAGCTGCTTCGGCTTTCGCGCGAGACGGCCGGCGACCGCGAACGTTTCGACGTCTTCGCGAAGGAAGCGCTTGGTCCGCTCGCCGCACATCCGGCGCTTGCGTCGATGTGGACCGATTGTACGGAAGAAGAACGCCAGGCGATGATGAAAGAAGCGGAAGAGCTGGCGATCGATCTGCTGGCATCCGGGGCGGAAACGGGGTGGAACGGATGATCCTCGAACGGATAGACATTCAGGCATACGGCTCCTTGCGTGAAGTAACGCTTCACACCGACCGGCCGGTGACGCTCGTCTACGGTCCGAACGAAGCGGGCAAAAGCACGGTGCTGGAATTTATTCGCACGGTGCTGTTCGGATTTACGACCCGCGGCGGCACGACCCGCTATGCGCCGGATCCGGCCGTCATCCAGGGCGGGGCGTTGACGGTGCGGGACGCCGCCGGGCGCCGCATTCGGGTGGAACGCTGGGACCGTTCGGCGGACGGGCGCGGCAAAACGCCGGCCGCCGGCGCAGTCAAGGTCGTTTTCCCGGACGGGACGACCGGCGGGGAAACGGAATTGGCGGCGTTGGTCGGAGGCCTGACTCCGGAGCTGTTCCGCCAGTTATTCGCCTTCGGGTTATCGGAGCTGCAGGAGCTGGGCACTTTGCAGTCCGATGAAGTGAGCGGCTTTCTGTACAGCGCGGGTCTCGGCCTCAGCGGCACGGCGATTCAAGCCGCGCAGAAGAAGCTGACGCAGGAGCTGGAGCAGCTTTACCGGCCGCGCGGCCGGACGCCGCTCGTGAATCAAGCGCTGCGGGAGCTTGCGGCGGTGGAAGAGCGGCTGCGGGCGAGCCGGTCGGAAGCCGAATCATACCGGCTGCTGGTGGAAGAAGGGGCACGGTTAACGGAACGGTGCGGCGTCTTGGAGGCGGAGCTGGAGCGCCTGCAGCGGGAAGCGGGGGAACTGGACCGCAGCCGCCAGGCGCTGCAATTCGCGCGCCGTCTGGAGGAAGTGGAGCGTGAGCTTGCGGCGCTGCCGGGGTCGCTCGACGAGGTGCCGGAGGACGCCGTTCTGCGAGAGGAAGCGTTCGAAGCGGAGCTCGAGCGGTTGACGACCGAGCTGGATGCGGTGACTTTGGCTGCGAACGAAGCGGAAGCGAAGCTGGCCTCGCTGGAGAGCGGGCGGGAGCGGCGTGAAGCGATACTCGCCCGGCAAGCGGAGCTGGAGTCGCTGCTCGATCGGCTCGCCGCCTACGAGGAAGGCAAGCGCCAGCTGGCCGAAGCGGAGGCGGAGGAAGAACAGCTGGGCCTCGGCCTGGAGCGGTTATTGCGGCGGATCGGGCCGGGTTGGTCGATCGAAACGCTGGATCGTCTGCCTTCGACGGTGATGCTTCGCGAGCAGGCAGCGGGCTTTCGCGACGAGTGGCGCGCGTGGCAGCACGAAGACGCGCTGCTTGCGGCGGAGATTCGGCGCTTGGAAGGAGAGACGGCGGTTTCGAATGAGGCTTCGGCCCGGGATGGCGTTGAGCCGCCGAACCCGTTCGCGGGCGGAGAGACGGCAGCATCTGCGCTGGAGCGGGTGAAAACGGCACGACGCTTGTTCGGCGAGTGGAAAGACGCCCAGCGGGAGATTCGTTACGCGGAGCAGCGGTTGCGCGATTTGGAGCGGCTCGGACAAGGGGCGGCTCCTGACGGCGAGGCTGCCGGCTCGGGCGCGTCCGGGGTCCCCGTGATCGGCGTTTACGCGCTGACGCTGGCGCTGCCTGCCGCGCTGCTGCTGTTCCGCGAGACGACGGCAGCGGGCGTCGCTTTCGTCCTGCTGCTCGGCGCAAGCGTCTGGTTGACGCTCGGGCGCCGCGGATCGCGTAAGCCGGAGCGGCTTTCCG
>NZ_VIDW01000069.1:0-18296 GCF_006519665.1 Paenibacillus sp. tmac-D7
CGGCGCGTTCGCCGTTACTTTGATTTTTTGGAGCCTTTATCGCTGGTGCGGGTCGTCGTGTTCTGATTGGCGTGACCTTGTTGCTTGTCGGACATCGGGAAAACACCTCCTCAGGCGATGTGCTGGTTCAGCAGCATTCGTATTATGCGTTTCGCTTGCCGTTTTATTCGAAAAGAGCGTTTTTTTTCTATATAAACGGGAAAAAACCTCTGTTTAAATTAGGTCGTATGTTCTATTATTAGGAATAAAGAACTATTATTGTATATATTGATCTTAGTACGGAAGTGTGACGCCAACCAGGGGAAGGATGCCGGGATATGACCATGTTAAAAGTTGCGAACTGCCCCAAATGCGGTAAAGTGTTTCAAATGAATTTGCGAAGCCTCTGCCAAGGCTGCCAGCGCGAATTAGACAGCGAGTTTGATCAATGCAGCGCCTACCTGCGGGATAACCGGAAAGCTTCGACAGAGGCGCTCAGCGAAGCGACAGGCGTTCCCGTGCAGCGTATTTACACGTTTATTCAAGACAACCGGCTGCCGGTTTCATTTTACCCGGGCCTGACCTATCCTTGCAAATCTTGCGGTTCGCCGATTCGTCAGCAGAAGATGTGCACGCCGTGCCGGGTTCGGATCATCTCCGACGTGAAGGATTTGGAGAATCGGGAGGCAAGAGCCAGAGACAGGGGTGCCGGGTTCCAAATTCGCGAACGATTTTCCCGGGTCTAGCTGAATAACAATCGAACACGCTCTGTCCCCGGACAGAGTTTTTTGTTGCTGTTCGGAGCACTTTGTCGTTTTGTGCAAGATGTGCTAAAATGTCTAAGGAGCCGGATGAGCGTCCAACAGGAATAATTTTGTCACAAATTTTTCACCTGAAGGTCGTCAAAAGGCATGTGTAAAGCGGTACGGATTATGTACAATAAGCCTATATGTCATAACGGTCTTAAAGTAAGGGGGGAATACCTATGCAAAAGTGGATCATGTTTTCACTGTTCATCGTCGCCTGTCTCCTCGGTACGGGAGTATTGTTCCAAAATATTTCGGTGCGTCAAGCGGAGATGGCGAAGGAAGAAGCAGCCGGTCCTACTTTGAAATTCGTGGCTACGAACTACAAGTTCGACCAAGCGGAATACAAAGTGAAAGCCGGCGAGAAAGTGACTGTCTCCTTGTTGAATAAGGAAGGTCTGCACGCGATGGAAGTCGTGGGTACAAGCGTGAAGCTCGATAACAACACCAAGTCGATGGAATTCACGTTCGACAAGCCAGGCGAGTACGAAGTACACTGCACGCTGCCGTGCGGTCCGGGTCACGCCGACATGAAAACCAAATTGATCGTGGAGTAATCCGCTTACGATCAACCGCTTATCAGGAAAGAGGAAGCTTGCGGCCACGGCCGGGCTTCCTTTTCTTTTTTTGCCGCGCGGCCTATAATACAGGGAAAACGATTCGATTTGGCGAAGGGGTGCTGGTCAATGAGGACAGTCGATATCATACATAAGAAAAGAAACGGGGAAGCCTTGTCGCGTGAAGAAATCGATTTTCTGATTGCCGGGTATGTGCAAGGCGACATCCCGGATTATCAGGTATCGGCTTGGGCGATGGCCGTTTATTTTCAAGGGATGAACGCGCGGGAAACGGCGGATTTAACGATGGCGATGACCCGTTCGGGCGATCAGGTCGATCTGAGCGGCATACCGGGCCTTAAAGTCGACAAGCACAGCACAGGCGGTGTGGGCGACACGACGACCTTAATCGTAGCCCCGCTAGTGGCTGCGGCCGGCGTGCCGGTGGCGAAGATGTCGGGCCGCGGCCTCGGGCATACGGGCGGGACGGTCGATAAGCTGGAGGCGATCCCGGGCTTTGCGGTCGAGCGGACGAAGGAGCAGTTTCTGCAGCAGGTGCGCGACATCGGCCTTGCGGTCGTCGGTCAATCCGGCAATATGACCCCGGCGGATAAGAAGCTGTACGGACTGCGGGACGTGACGGCGACGGTAGATTCGGTCCCATTGATTGCAAGCTCCATCATGAGCAAAAAAATTGCCTCCGGCGCCGATCGCATCGTACTGGACGTGAAAACGGGCCGGGGGGCATTCATGAAAACGTTGGACGATTCGATCGTCCTGGCACAGGCGATGGTCGATATCGGCACGGAAATCGGGCGGGATACCTTGGCTGTCATTACGAATATGGACGAACCGCTCGGACCGTCGATCGGCAATGCGCTTGAAGTGCTGGAAGCGATCGAGACGCTGCGCGGCGAAGGTCCTGCGGAATTAACGGAGCTGTGTTTAGTGCTGGCCGCGCATATGATTGTGCTTGGAGGCCAAGCGTCTTCGTTCGCGGAAGCGAAGGACACGGTGGAGCGGCTGCTGCACAGCGGCGCCGCCCTGGAGAAGCTGCGGCAGTTCATTGCCGTTCAAGGCGGGGACGCTGCCGTGGTGGATGAGCCGCAGCGGCTGCCGCAAGCGGCTTACCGCGTCGCGGTGCCGGCCCCGCAGGACGGCTATGTGGCGCGAATCGATGCTGAATCGCTCGGCGTGACGGCGATGATGCTCGGCGCCGGTCGTGCCACCAAGGAGGACCGGATCGACTTGGCCGTCGGCATAAAGCTGTTCAAGCGCGTCGGCGACCGGGTGAAAGCGGGCGAGCCTATCGCCGAGCTGTATATGAACCGCAGCGAGCCGGAGGAGACGCGGCGGATGTCCGAGCGCACCGTATCGGCGTTCGCCTTCTCGGAAGCGCCGGTAGACCGCTTGAAGCTGATTTATGCCGTGGTTACGAAGGATGGCGTGCGTTATTTGTAAGGGGAAACTCCGGGGCCGGTTCCGGCTCATCGGCAGGGTACATCCCGATTCCACAACAGAAAATGGGTTCTTTAAGAGTCCGGGCTGATTTTGCCGGGCTTTTTTGTTCGTTCATGGAATATTTCTCCGAAATAAAGTCAACAATGATTACCAGCACTTTCAAAATTTGCTTCCTTCAGGAGGGGTAGAACAGGTTATGACGAGCAAATGGTTCAAAATGGTCATCAGCACCTTGTTGATGCTGATGCTGGCTGTGCCGACGGCATGGGCCGAAGAGAAACCTGCCGAGAAGCCGGTGGACTTGGCGCCGAACGCTGCTTCCGCCGTTCTGATCGACGTCGATACGGGTACGGTTATATTCGATAAAAACAAAGACGCCAAGCTTCCCCCGGCCAGCATTACGAAAATTATGACGATGCTGCTCATCATGGAAGCGCTGGATCAAGGAAAAATTAAAATGGACGAAAAAGTACGGACGAGTGAATATGCGGCCTCCATGGGCGGATCGCAAATTTTCCTTGAGCCGGGCGAAGAGATGACCGTTCAGGACATGCTCAAGGGGATCGCGATGGCTTCCGGCAATGACGCCTCCGTGGCCATGGCCGAGAAAATCGGCGGTTCCGAAGAAGCGTTCGTACAGATGATGAATGCCAGGGCGAAAGAGCTAGGTATGAACAACACGCACTTCGTCAATCCGAACGGATTGCCTGCGGATAATCATTACTCCTCGGCTTACGACATTGCCTTAATGTCGCAAGAGCTGCTGAAGCATGAGGAAATCACGCAATTTACCGGTCAGTATCAGGATTACTTGCGCAAAGAGACGCCGAAGCCGTTCTGGCTCGTAAATACAAACAAGCTCGTTCGATTTTATACCGGGGCGGACGGTTTGAAAACCGGGTATACGAGCGAGGCGAAATTTTGTTTGTCGGCTACGGCCAAAAGAGACAATCTGCGCGTCATATCGGTCGTCATGGGCGAACCGAACACCAAAACGCGGAATGCGGAAGTCACGAAGCTGTTCGACTTTGCGTTCTCGCAGTATACGAATCTGCCGATTTACAAAACGGGCGATACGATCGGCGAAATGAAAATCGCCAAAGGCGAAACGCCGGTGATCCCGCTGACGGCCAAGCATTCGTACTCCCTGCTGCTGAAGAAGGGCGAGGCGGCGGACGGCATCCGTCATGAAGTGCAGCTGCTCCCGCAGCTGAAGGCGCCGATTACCGTCGGACAACCGATCGGCAAGCTGGTCGTGTACAAAGGCGACCGGATCCTGAAAGAATTTGAGCTCGAATCACCGGTCGCGGTCAATAAAGCGGGATGGTGGACGCTGACTAAACGTACGGCCAAACGATTGTTTTTCTTCGATTAACGATTAACGAAACCTTCAACGAGAATCCCCGCACAAGGAGCAGATAGATGCCGGCGGGGATTTTGTTTACATCGGTGCACTTTCTGTCGCTTTACTACTAGTTCTGACGTATTTCTTCTAGTTTTGTCGGGGGGGAAGGAAATGGTTTCCTCCGCGTAGAAAAGAGAGGTTATGAACGGGAAGGAGTGAACAGCGTGAGCTTACAAATCGAACTGGAGCATTACCGCAACGCTTTGATTGTCCGGCTTACCGGTGAACTGGATCATCACACCGCCGATACGGTAAAAGCGAGGATGGAGGAAGCGATTCTAAGAGGTCACAGCGCCCATATCATCCTTAGCCTGAAGAACTTGACATTCATGGACAGCTCCGGACTTGGGGTCATCTTGGGACGGTACAAGCAGATTACGGGCCGGGGCGGCAAGATGGTCGTCTGCGACGTCAATGCGTCGGTGTATCGTTTGTTTGAAATGTCGGGTCTTTTCAAAATTTTGTCCATCCAGGAAAATGAAAGACAAGCGATCCAAAGTTTGGAGGTCGTATCATGAGTGAACGCAATTTCATGAAACTGCAGTTTGCCAGCCGCTCTGAGAACGAATCGTTCGCCCGCGTCACAGTCGCCGCTTTCGTCTCCCAGTTGGATCCGACTCTGGAGGAGCTGACCGATATTAAAACCGTCATCTCCGAAGCGGTGACGAATTCGATTATTCACGGATATGACAATCGCCCGGACGGTACGGTAACGATTACAGCCCAGATCGACGGTGACACGGTGTTCATCTCCGTCGAAGACCAAGGGGCCGGCATTGAAGATTTGGATTTGGCCAAGCAGCCGTTATATACATCCAAGCCGGAGCTCGAGCGCTCGGGCATGGGATTCACGATAATGGAAAACTTTATGGACGAAGTCGAGATCACAAGCGAGCTAGGCGCCGGCACGTCTATCCGGATGAAGAAGCGAATCGAGTCGAAAAAAGCATTGTTCAATTAGGGGTCTGATGATATGGATGTAGATTTGAAGCATGCCTCCCACAGCTATTTGGACGATTCCGAAGTCAAGCGTCTGATCGCGTTGAGTCAATCCGGCGATGCGCTCGCGCGGGAGACGCTTGTCAATTGCAACATTAGGCTCGTCTGGTCCGTCGTTCAACGCTTCTTGAACCGGGGTTATGAAGCCGAAGATCTGTTTCAAATCGGCTGCATCGGATTGTTGAAGTCGGTCGACAAATTTGATTTATCGTATGACGTGAAATTTTCTACCTACGCGGTGCCGATGATCATCGGCGAAATTCAACGGTTCTTGCGCGACGACGGCACATTGAAGGTAAGCCGCTCGCTGAAGGAACTGGCGAACAAAATCCGCAAGACGAAGGATGAATTGGCCAAGCGCAACGGCCGTCTGCCGACGATCAAGGAAGTCGCCGAAGAGCTGGGCATTTCGCCGGAGGACGTCGTGTTCGCACAAGAGGCCAACAAGCCGCTTTCTTCGATTCATGAAACGGTGTTCGAGAACGACGGGGATCCGATTACGCTGATGGATCAGATCGCCGACGAGGGCCAGGAGAAGTGGTTCGACAAGCTGGCCTTGAACGAAGCGATCGGGCTGTTGAGCGAGCGGGAACGGTTGATTGTATATTTGCGCTATTTCCGCGATCAAACCCAATCGGAAGTGGCAAGCAGGCTGGGCATCTCGCAGGTGCAGGTATCGCGCCTGGAGAAGAAAATATTGCAATCGATCAAAAATCAGATCGCCCAGTAGCGAAGCGCGCAGCAAAAAAGGAGCGGCATGAGCCGCTCCTTTCGTTTGGGGAACCAAGATGGCGCGTCCGGTGATCTTTCCTTGATGAAGCAGTTTGAGTACGTCATGGAGTGGAGGATGACTTTCCCGCGGGCATGGAGCTCCCTTAACGGATACAGCTCGTTGTAGTTTCCGACCAGGCTGCCGACGATACGGATACCGCGCTGCTTTCAATGGTAGAGTCCTCCGGATTCGATGGTTCTGTATGGTATCGCGTTTGAAACAAATCCTGGCAATAGTGCCCGTTAAACTCCATACTTAGGCGGGTCCGCCTTGAGGCCAGCAAATAATCGGGAAAACCGTCCAAGTCCAAGGGTTGACCGTCGGGCTGGATGAAAGCAACACTTTCCGGATCGTTGACATACCCGAATTCCTCACGAATGCTAAAATAGCGTTCGGCCAGCGCCTTCTTATCCGACTTCAAAGCAAGATGGTCCGCTACGTCGCGAAGGGTCAAATTCAGAATCGCTTGATGATCGAATCCTTCTCGAATGAAGTGCTGGAGCAGCTTTTCTTGACGGACGATGAAAGCTTTAACGCGAAACGTTCTGCGCAGTCCGTCCAGTTCTCCCGTTGCCATATCCGGGAACGCTTCAGCGAACGATTTGCCCGTATTCACCCCGTCGTTGACTTCGGCCGAGGCGCAATGGTCTTCAAGGCTGACGATGATGGATTTGACCCGAGGAAGCTCTCCGACCCGGTCGCGGATGTCTTCCGCCATCATATAAGCGAAGTTCGTCGAACACCAATAGGTGGGCAGACGGAATGACACTTTGACATGAGATTCCTCAATGATTACTTCGTTGATAAAGCCTAGCTCGGGCAGCGATTGATCAAGTTCCGGGTCAATGACTAAGGCTAACTTGGCAAAGACTTCTTCTTTCTGCTGCATAACTGCTCCTCCTCATCACGATGAGCTGTGCACAGCGAACTGGTCATTCGATAGTTTGGCTTTCATAGCTTCAATATCGATACCGTATAATCGGGCGGTGTTCTCGGCCAAAATTTTCTTTTTGACCGCAAGACTTAACTGAGCACCGGTTTCTTTCTGAAGATCTTCCGGAAGTTCAAAGTCCATGAATTTCTCAACGAGCCAGCCCGGTTCCCAAAGCGCATAGTCGCTTCCAAATAAGATTCTGTCCTCACCAACCCAGAAGAGCAGTTCACTGATGATTTCCGCAAAATACCGGGGGCGGGAATGAAGGAATGGCATGATGACGGCTAAACCCGCGTAAACATTGGATTCTTGTGTGGCGATCCAACAAAAATCCTCGATTCGCGGAAGACCGCAGTGTTCTACGATAAAATTTAAACCTTGGAAGTTAGAAGCCGCTTCATCGATATCCGCCACATCAAACGCGTCTTTGTTAAGCGGGGTAATCGTAGGCCCTTTGTGAATGTGAATATTGACAATGCCAAGCTTCTCGCATTTTTCCAGGTACCGTTCTGTCCAGGGATCCGTTAGTTTGTAGCCTTTGGAAGTACCCCGCCATTCGGCTGTATATAATTTCGCTCCAATGATGCCGTGGGTTTCAACTAAATAATCAAGATACTCAAGTCCCCGTTCCCCATCGCGCGGGTCAAAAGAACCGTTGCTGATAAAGCGCCCGTCGTATTGCTTGGCGAGCAACGCGTTTTTCTCAATATCGCCGAATGGTTCTTTATAAAAATCGGTTAAATAAACCGGCTGAAAAATCGCCATGTCTACATGACCTTTCACAAACATATCCTGAATCAGCGTATCGGCATCGTATTTCTGGAATTTTTCTTTCGGCCATCGATACTCGACCGGACTATGTTTCTTGTGGTAGTCATAAAAGCAATTGATAAACTCAGCGCCGTGTCTGTTCCGCTGGTTTTCTGTACTTCCGTTCCACAGCGCAATGTGACTGTCAATAACGAAAATTTCTTCACCGTTTGCTGCTTTAATCATGCTTATCAACCTCCAGGAATGAAATGATTAAACAAGAGCCGGCTATCGGTTTACCCTCGAAGCAAACGAATAAATTCCCTCATATAACCAGGATGATCGATCCAGGCGCGGGACGTTACGAAATTGCCGTCCACGACAACCTCTTCATCTACAAATGTAGCTCCGGCCGCGATCAGATCAGGCTTCAATGACCAAAAGGCAGCGCATCGACGCCCTTTCAAGTGACCGAGCGGAAGGAGGGCCAAGGCGGCATGACATTCAAACGCTAACGGTTTACGGGTTTCCACAAAATGATTCACCAACGGAATGAATGCGCTGTCATTTCGGATATGCTCAGGTGCGCGTCCGCCGGGTATAACGGCACCATCGTAGCGCGAAGGGTCGATTTCACTAAACGCAAAATCAGCCTGCACCCGATACCCGTATTTTTCCGTAAACGTATCGATGCCGGGTTCAAAATCATGGACGACGGTTTGGATCAATTTTTGGGTTGGTGCCGCAATGTCAACAGTGTAGCCTTCCTCCTTAAGACGATGCAGCGGATACAGCACCTCTAACGCTTCTGCCATATCTCCTGTGAGAATCAACACGTTCTTCGCCACTTCTTAAATCCTCCCTTTTCACATGAATCAATCTTATTTGGTTCGGACGAGCCTCTGTTGAGGATGGTACGATCCGACATCGATATTCTTAGCAAAAATCATGCCAAAACAAAGTCCACTCCTCAATTTTTAATAATTTCTAAATAAAAAGAGGGGACGTATACGTTTTTTATCCATCGGATCAGGGGTCATGCACAGGTTGATCGAGAGCTTCGGCCAGTCGCAAATGTCGCAAAGAAATGCGACTGTTGCAAGAAAGCGACAGTATTGCGACAGTTCGTTCAGCGGTTTCCTGGTCATGCGCCCGGACAGATTGACATATACGCTGCAGCTGGTTTATTTTATATTTATACTTTGTCTAAATCATGGGCAGGCTCTTGTGCTGTTTTGCCCATTGGCTGGTATTCGTTAATTTTTAGGTAAATAAGAAAGCGATTACAATAATAGATTGAAAATCCCCCGCCGCTGTACGACATCCATCTGAGGAAACTTTATTCCATGGCTCTGGAGGTGTTTGGTATCATGAATCCCCATCTTTCTTTAAATGCATGGTCTTCTCCGGATTTCACAAGATCGAAACTGGAGTCGGCATGGAACAGTTTTATGATCCAGGAGCCTTTGAACCTGGATATTCGGCCTTTGGTTATCGATTCATGGCGCCGGTGCCATACCAAGGGTCTCCATCCTTTCCAATCCCAATCATCCATTCGTTTATCTGAGGGTCATATTCAACAATATTTGTTAAATGATCCGCTGATCTTCGAAATCGATCCCATATTGAGCGAATTAAAGGAACTGGCGAACGATTGTGGACATTTAGTGGTGTTGACCGACCCGCAAGGAACGATTGTAAAAATTGACGGGGACGCGCAATTAAGAGATGAAGCTGAAAAAATGAATTTCGTTATCGGATCGTCTTGGGCGGAGGATAGTGCGGGCACTTGCGCTATCGGCGTATCCCTCATAAGTCAGAGCCCTGTACAAATATTTGCCGCCGAGCATTACTGCAGCGATGTGCATCGGTGGACTTGCTCCGCAGCGCCGATCCGCGATCCGGCCTCCCGGCAAATTCTTGCGATTCTCGATTTGACAGGACCGTGGCAGTTTGCCAATCCCCATACGCTTTCTGCGGTTGTTGCAGCCTCGCGGGTCGTTGAAGAACGGTTGCGGCACAAGCTGGAATCCGAAAGGGCTAAAGTCATGGAATACGGCCTGGATGTGATATCTCACAGCCGCAATACGTATATCGTTGCTCTGGATCGAGGGGGGAACGTGATTAAAGCATCTCCCAAAATGGTTGAGTGCGGTTGGATTGACTCCGGCAATCGTATGGTGGGCAGTCCGGTCAAATCCTTAAACAGGCTGGCTTCGGAATGGAGCTGGGAAGCCGAAGGAAAAGACGGAAATTGGCTTTTTACGCTTCGTCCCTGTATCCATCAAGGCCGAACTATCGGAGCCATCGTTCAGGCTGTACCGCCAAGCCATAAAGGGCGTGCCGCCAAGGCCATTTCAACCAAATATTCATTTCATTCCATCATCGGCTCTTCGCCTAAATTTCTTGCTGCCGTAATGGAAGCGAAGAATGCTGCAAGAAGCGATTTTCCGGTGTTAATTGAAGGAGAAAGCGGAACAGGCAAAGAATTATTGGCGCAGTCCATCCATGGGGGGAGCTATCGGGCAGAAGGGCCCTTCGTTGCTGTGAATTGCGGCGCTATCCCTAAAGAGCTGGCCGCCAGCGAGTTTTTTGGTTATGAGAGCGGTACGTTTACCGGAGCAGCCAAAGAAGGGCGGGCGGGGAAATTCGAACAAGCCGACGGCGGCACGATTTTTCTCGATGAGATAGGGGAATTGCCGCTCGATTTACAGACTCTTTTGCTGCGGGTTTTAGAGGAGCGGGAAATTGTCCGCTTGGGCGGTAAGCAGCCGATTCAAGTCAATGTGCGAATTATTGCCGCCACGAATCGAAATCTATATGCGGATGTTGAGAGCGGCAAGTTCCGCCGGGATCTGTACTATCGTTTACATGTCTTGTCGCTGCGGGTGCCTCCTTTACGTGAAAGGGAGGGGGATATATCGACGCTGTTGAAACATTTCCTGCACAAGGCCTGTCAGGAGATCGGGCAATTGCCGGTTCAGGTCGATGAGGAGGCGATGCGGGCTTTGGAGAATTACCCATGGCCCGGCAACGTTCGCGAATTGCGAAATGTAGCTTACCGGATAGCTGCCCGATCGGCAGGCAGCGTCGTGCATGTGTCGCATTTACCGGAGGAAGTTATCGGAGGCAGGATGAACCTGACTTCAGGTAAACAAGGCTTTTCGAATTTAAGGCGTATCGGGAGAAATCAGGAAATAGAGCTTATTCGTTCAACGCTTGAAGAGTTCAATGGAAACGTATCGAAAACAGCGGCAAAGCTAGGCATTCACCGAAGCACCATTTATCGAAAACTCGGTCGGGATCTGAACCATGGTTCCTCGCAAGGAGAAAACCTATGACGATGAGCAAAGTAAGTTACATCCCCAGCATGTCAAAGCCAAACAACTGATTCGAGACGGCTTGATTGGCGAAGTCAAATCGTCCGTGGACTGCAGCTCCGAAATGGCGATGCGAAATGAACTTTTGAAGTGGCGGGAACAAAGGGCGTATTGAAACTTCCGTTCGCATTCCGACCTGATTGGACTGGCGGCGAGGGGATTATTTAGCTTCAAACCGAACATGCCAAGACGGAAATAACGATACAAGGCGACCGGAATTCAGCATGTATCGAAGCTCATTCCAACTGTATCTTGCAGGGTGCCATACTTGCCCGGACTTATCTTAGTTTGCACAATGAAGGACCTGGCGGAAAACCGTCAGGTCCTTCTTCGTTTATTCGCCCGGTATGGACGCTCTTCAAAGAAACCTCGACTTTCTATGCCCGGGATCGAATGTCGTCGCGGAACAGCAGTCCGATGCAGTACAACCCCGACAATCCGACAAGCGTATACACGATTCGGCTCAGGCCGGAAGACTCGCGATGAACGTCTCCCCCCAGCAGGGCCGTTACCAGATCCCATTCGAATAATCCTACCAACAGCCAGTTCAACGCTCCGATAATGACGAGTGTCAGTGCCGTTTTTGTCATATTCAACACCATCCTTAGTGAAGTCATGTGTGTGCTGTAGCTAGCTTCTGATCTTACTTTTCCTAGGAATCCGGCTAGGTATACATCAAGAGGCGGGGGATTTTTTTCCAATCGGAGAGGTGATTACCGGAAGGATTTCCTATTCATACTATCCGTATATGGTCCAAGGGAGGTCCAAATGCGATGCTACAGCGTACTTCTCCGCCATCTCTCTATATCCGGCTGCGCCGATCGCTGCGCATCAGCAGGGAGCAGTCGGTTCTGCTCGGGCAGGTCGCTCAGTTGTTGGCGCCTCCCGAATACGAACAACAGCTGCTGAAATTGGAACTGTATCGACCGAAAGAGTACGACGGAAGCCTTGTGCTGATCGATATGATGCTGATCGTCAGGAAAGTGAAGGAGTTATATCCCTGGATGCAAGTCGAGCATTTCGGCGAGCCTCATACGTTAGTGGAGGTGCGCGACAAAACGAAAGCTCCAAGCATGCTGCTTATTATTTTGGTATGGCTGCTGCTGTTCATCGGATCGGGGTTGGCGATTATGAATTTTCATGCGGACGTCAGCATGGCGGAAGTTCACCGCCATATTTACAAGCTGCTGACGGGCAAAGAGAACGTTCACCCGCTGCTGCTGCAAATTCCATATTCCATTGGGATCGGGATCGGGATGATCGTGTTTTTTAATCATTTGTTCAAAAAAAAATTCAACGAAGAACCGAGTCCGCTTGAAGTAGAGATGTTCATGTATCAGGAGAACGTCAACCAATACATCATCACGGAAGAATACGCCAAGCTGAATCGTGAGGCGAAGGATGACGTATCCAAGGCGGATAAGCCATGAGCGAATGGGCAGGGGGGCTTGTACTTGCTTTCATCGGCTTAGCCGGGGGACTTGCCGTCGGAAGCGGGATGGTCGCGTTTCTCGTTGTGCTCGACATCATTCCGCGACTGGCCCAAATTACGCGTTCCTATCGGCATATGAGGCGATATGAAGGAGCGGTTGTGATCGGTTCCTTGTTTTTTACATTCACGGATTTCTTCGAATGGACCTATGGGTTGTTCCCGATGGCCGCAGCCTTCTTCGGCTTGTTCGCCGGTTGTTTCGTCGGTATGCTGGCCGCCGCTTTGACGGAAGTCATTAATGTGCTCCCGATTTTGGCAAAACGCATCGGGATGGAAGCCTATATGATATGGCTGCTGATGGCGATGATTTTCGGGAAAGTGCTCGGTTCGATCATCGATTGGATCGGCGTACTGAATTAGAAGAAACGGCCGACAGGCCGGTTCCGCAACGTATTCATGTGGAAACAGGAGGGTGAAGCCGCTATGGTTCGTCACAAGGGATTCAAAAGAGCGAGATTGATGAAGGGAAGCCCGACCGGCTCGAATCGGCCGGAACAGGACGACAAAAAAACGGATGCGCGCGATCCGAAGCTGGTGATCGATGAAGAAGGCAGCATCATCGGATATGTACAAGAATCGGGGCCATCCGCTGGAAAACCGGGCTCGTCCGGAACGGACGGCGGGTACGAGGCGGAAATCAAGATGTCCGATGAAGAACGCGAGCTGAAAGAGGATACGAACATCTCCCAAGATTTCGACCGCTTGAAGCGGCAGCTCGAAGAGCGGGTCGGCTTAAACAAAAGCTTCGACGTGGTGTTTCGAGAGATGGTATTCGGCGGCCAGAAGACGGGCATTTTTTACTACAACGGCTTCGCCAAGGACACGGTGTTAACAGACATTTTGACGCGTTTGTCTTATGCCGGCGAATCTCACCGGGAGGGCGAAGCGGGGAAGCACGAGAAACGGCGCACGCTCCGCGACGATGCGCCGGAAACGGATGCCCAGAAGGATGAGCGCGGCGGCCCGGAGAAACTGAACGTCATCGAACTGTTCGATCATGCGCTAATTCCGCATATTCAGGTCAAGAAGACCCGGGACCTGAAAGAAGCCGTCGACAATGTCATGATGGGCGGCACGGCGTTTTTCTTCGAAGGGGAGAACGAAGCGGTGCTCGTCGATGCGAAGAACTTTCCGGTCCGCTCCACGGAGGAACCGGACCTGGAACGCGTCGTACGCGGGTCGCGGGACGGGTTTGTCGAGACGCTGCTGACGAACGTGACGCTGGTGCGGAGAAGGCTGCGCGACCCGCGTCTGAAGCTGGAGATTACGCAAGTCGGCAATCGGACGCAAACCGATGTTTGTATCGGATATATTCAGGATATATGCGATATGGATTTGGTGGAGTCGGTTCGCGACAAGATCAAATCCGTGAATGTGGACGGCTTGCCGCTTGCGGAAAAACAGCTGGAGGAAGCGATTATCGGCAAAGGCTGGAATCCGTATCCGATGGTGCGATACTCCGAGCGTCCGGACGTCGTCGCCGCGCATATGCTGGAAGGGCACATGGTCGTCTTCGTGGATACGTCGCCGTCGGTTATGATCTTGCCGACGACCTTCTTCCATCACGTGCAGCACGCGGAAGAATACCGGCAGACTCCGCTCGTCGGCTCCTACTTGCGCTGGGTGCGTTTCATGGGAATCGCCGCATCCTTGTTCCTGCTTCCGCTATGGTTCCTGATCGTCACCTCGCCGCAGCTGAAGCCGGCCGGATTGGATTTCATCGGACCGCAAGAAACGGCAAAAATCCCGTTGATCCTGCAGTTTCTCATTGCCGAACTCGGGATCGATCTGATGCGGATGGCCGCTGTCCATACGCCGACGCCGCTGGCTACGGCGATGGGGCTGGTGGCCGCGATCCTGATCGGCGACATCGCTGTCAAAACCGGGCTGTTCGTGAACGAGGTCATCTTGTATCTGGCGGTAGCGGCCGTCGGGACGTTCGCGACGCCGAGCTATGAGCTAAGTCTTGCGAATCGGCTGGCTCGTCTCGTGCTGCTCGTCTCCGCCGCCATCTTCAAGGTGCCGGGGCTCGTCATCGCTTCGACCCTGCTGATCGCCATGCTCGCGATGCAGCGTTCCTACAACACGCCGTATTTATGGCCGTTCTTGCCGTTTAACGGCAAAGCGATGTACGACATCATGGTGCGCCGGCCTTTCCTCTCTATGAGAACGAGGATGAGCCTGACGAAAACGAAGGACGGCACGCGGCAGCCGCAATCTTGAAGTGTGACGCATTCGAAGGGATGAAACGCGTTATTCAGGCTCGCCCGGGCAGAAGCCCGCGGCGGGCTTTTTTTGCATGTTGTGTATTTAGAGCGTATTATGATACTTTAAAGGTAGGAAGCAAGGACGGCGCAGCCGTTTATCTGGGGAAAGAGGGAGTCATACGCGATGTATTTACACGGCACGAGTACGATTAACGGACAAGGTCATCTCGAAATAGGAGGCTGCGATACGGTCGACCTGGTCGGCAAGTTCGGTACGCCGCTGTACGTCATGGACGAGACGCTTATCCGCAAGCGCTGCCGCGAATTTGTCGAGGCGTTCCGGGCTTCGGGACTGCCGTTTCAAGTGGCCTACGCAAGCAAAGCGTTCTGCGTGATGGCCATGTGCCGGATTGTGGAAGAAGAGGGCATGTCTTTGGACGTCGTTTCGGACGGCGAATTATATACGGCGCTACAAGCGGGTTTCCCGGCTCATCGTATACATTTTCACGGCAACAACAAGACGCCGCATGAAATCGAGATGGCGATCGATGCAGGCATCGGCTGCTTTGTCGTCGATAACTTCGTCGAGCTGCATATGCTCAATGCGATTGCCGGCGAGAAGTGTCATAAGGCGAACATTTTGCTCCGCATCACACCGGGGGTCGACGCGCATACGCACGAGTACATTTCTACCGGTCAAACAGATTCGAAATTCGGCTTCGACTTGCAGAACGGTTCCGCCAAGCAGGCGGTGAAGGAAGCGGCCGCATTGCCGAACGTCGAGCTGCTGGGCGTTCATTCGCATATCGGTTCGCAAATTTTCGAGGTCGGGGGCTTCAAGCTGGCCGTGGAGAAAATGACCGGCTTCGCCGTCCAAATGCGCGACGAGCTGGGCGTTGTTTTCAGCGTGCTCAATTTGGGCGGCGGCTTCGGTATTCGCTACATGGAAGGCGATACGCCCCTGCCGGTGGCGGAGTACGTGCGGGCGATCACCGAAACGGTACGCGACGAGTTCGGCAAGCACGGCTATCCGCTGCCGGAAATTTGGACGGAGCCGGGCCGGAGCATCGTTGGCGATGCGGGGACTACGCTGTACACAGTGGGCACGTACAAGGACATTCCGGGCGTGCGCAAATATGTGGCCGTAGACGGCGGTATGACGGACAATCCTCGTCCGGCGTTGTATCAGGCGGAATACGAAGCGATGCTCGCCAACCGCGGGAATGAAGCGAGCGAGGAAGTCGTATCGATCGCGGGCAAATGCTGCGAAAGCGGCGATATGCTCATCTGGGACGTCCGCTTGCCGCAAGTGCGCACCGGCGACTTGCTGGCCGTTGCCTGCACGGGCGCCTACAACTACGCGATGGCCAGCAATTACAACCGCATCCGCCGTCCGGCGGTCGTGTTCGTGAAGGACGGTCAAGCGGACGTTGTCGTGGAGCGCGAATCGTACGACCATCTGATTCAGAACGACGTCGTGCCGTCCCGCATGAAGCCGGTCACGAAGACAAGATAAGAAGGGGCCGTTCGGCGTTGCGGCCGAGCGGCTTTTTGCGATGCAGTGAACAGCTATCGACGAGCGTCGGCGCGTCATTTGCCGGTTTTAGGACGGCTCGAAGCAAACGGTGGAACTCCGGTAGTTTTTTTGTCGAATTATCGTTTGATGCCGGCGATATCCGGGAAAGCTCGAATAGGCATCCTCGATTTATATGCAGATTATATGCAGACATTTTCCTTTCGCATGTCGATGTAGTAAAATAGTGGAGACTCGTGCCCGCGCGGTGTAGGCGGGTATCGATCATTCGGCATGAAACGATACAGCAAACAAAGGAGCGAACTTCTCATGGCTAAACAAGCAATCATTAAATTAACCGATGGTAACGAAATAGTACTCGATCTTTTCGACAAGGACGCCCCGAATACGGTAGCTAACTTTGAGAAACTGGCCAATTCCGGCTTTTATAACGGCACGGTGTTTCACCGCGTGATCCCCGGCTTCGTCGCGCAAGGCGGTTGCCCGAACGGAACAGGCACCGGCGGCCCTGGTTACACCATCAATTGTGAGATTAACCCGAACAAACATGAGCGCGGAACGCTCGCAATGGCGCATGCGGGACGCAACACCGGAGGCAGCCAGTTCTACATTTGCTACCAGCCGCAGCCGCATTTGGACGGCCAGCATACCGTCTTCGGTAAAGTGGTTTCCGGTATGGAGCATGTGGACAGCTTTAAAGGCCGCGAGAAAATGGAAAGCGTCCAAGTTGTCGAGATATAGGCTCTTGTCCAACCAAGTCTAGACAAATCCTGCTTCAACGGTTATACTGACACTTAAAACTAAAACTGCATAGCTGAACCTTCGGGGCAGGGTGAAATTCCCTACCGGCGGTGATGTGCGGCGGCTTCGGCCGCTGCCTCAGTCCGTGACCCGTGCTCTTCGTCTGAAGAGCCGGTGGACTCGGTGTAATTCCGAGACCGACAGTATAGTCTGGATGGGAGAAGGGGATAGCGGGAATCATTCGATGCTGCGTTTGCCATGCGCTTTCTTTCACAAGCGCGGGATGCGAACATTTATTCACGATGGATGCGAGAGCGTTTCAGACCTTGTACGTACGCCGCATTCGGCCTGCGATAAACTTGGCCTTGTTCGCGTACGAGGCGCGCTTCATTGCATTTGCACATCCGGCTGAAACGCAGGCTGTAGCGTATAACCTCATTGCGGCGGTTTGAAGTCGCAGGGTGGATATCCGAATCAAGTTCCCGTGTCCAAACTTAGCAATCCGCTTCTCACAAGCCCCTTTTTGCCATGCAAAAAGAGGCTTTTTTGCATGTTCGGCCTTTGCAAGTCAGGAAAGGAGATCTGCGATGACGGCCGCGCTATTGAATGACGAATACTATATGCGGCTGGCGCTGCAGCTGGCGGGGGCCGCTTCCGGCCAGACCGGCATTAATCCGGTCGTCGGCTGCGTGCTCGTCAAAGACGGACGCATCGTCGGCATGGGCGCCCATCTGAAACGGGGCGAAGCCCACGCCGAGGTGCACGCGCTTAACATGGCCGGGGCGGAAGCCGAGGGCGCGACCGCATACGTGACGCTGGAGCCGTGCAGCCATCACGGCAAGACGCCGCCCTGCAGCGACCGGCTCATCCGCGATAAGGTGAAGCGCGTCGTGGTCGCCGCGACCGACGATAACCCGCTCGTCGCGGGCTCGGGGCTTGCGCGCTTGGCTGCGCACGGCATCGAGGTGACGACCGGCGTGCTTGCCGCAGAGGCGCGGGCGTTGAACGAGGCGTTCAACAAATACATCGCGACGGGCCGGCCCTTCGTAACCGTCAAGAGCGCCAGCACGCTGGACGGCAAAGTCGCCGCGAAGACGGGCGACAGCAAGTGGATTACGGGCGACGCTTCGCGTGCCCAGGGCCACCTGCTGCGCCACCGTCACCAGGCGATCCTGGTCGGCATCGGCACCGTGCTGGCCGATGACCCCGCCCTGACGACCCGGCTCGAGGTGCCGGGTCTGAACCCGATTCGCGTCGTCGCCGACTCGACGCTGAGGCT
>NZ_VIDW01000007.1:0-170385 GCF_006519665.1 Paenibacillus sp. tmac-D7
GATTTTCACTATTGTGAAATCAAAGCATTCAGCATGCTGAGTTTCGTATCCAGTTTTCAGGGCGCAAGCTCTGTGCTTATGACGGTGTACAAGCTGTCGTATAGCTCATCTTGGAGAGATACCCAAGTGGCTCAAGGGGACCCTCTGCTAAGGGGTTAGACTGCGCAAGTGGTGCGAGGGTTCGAATCCCTCTCTCTCCGTTGCTTCACCCTCATGGATTGAGGGATGGGAACCGAAGGTTCATCGGAGCATAAGCTTCGTAAGCGAAACTTCGCAGACTCATTGATTGATATGGCGGCGTAGCTCAGCTGGCTAGAGCGTACGGTTCATACCCGTAAGGTCGGGGGTTCGATCCCCTCCGCCGCTACCAAAACAAGTTGAATGATTTAGACATTTTATGGTATGATTCGACTTGTGTGTACTTGTACATACTATGGAGGCTTAGCTCAGCTGGGAGAGCATCTGCCTTACAAGCAGAGGGTCGGCGGTTCGATCCCGTCAGCCTCCACCATACATACGCCGCTGTAGCTCAATTGGTAGAGCAACTGACTTGTAATCAGTAGGTTGGGGGTTCAAGTCCTCTCGGCGGCACCAGTTGTCTTTCATTGTGGAGCCGTGGTGTAGAGGCCTAACATGCCTGCCTGTCACGCAGGAGACCGCGGGTTCGAATCCCGTCGGCTCCGCCATGAATAACTTCATAACCCTACATATGGCTCGGTAGCTCAGTCGGTAGAGCAGAGGACTGAAAATCCTCGTGTCGGCGGTTCGATTCCGTCCCGAGCCACCATAGGCTTTTTTTAGCCGTCTTGGAGGCTTAGCGAAGTGGCCAAACGCAGCAGACTGTAAATCTGTTCTCTGACGAGTTCGGTGGTTCGAATCCATCAGCCTCCACCATTCATGTAAGAGCCATTAGCTCAGTTGGTAGAGCACCTGACTTTTAATCAGGGTGTCGTAGGTTCGAGTCCTACATGGCTCATCTTGTTACAAAGAAGAGATCTTCCATGAGAAGATCTCTTCTTTGTTTTGGCAACATTCCGTTTCTCTACTCACACGGATCGCCCCCCGTTCACAAGGACGAACCGTGTGGTTCTCATTGCAGTTCGAGCCTCGTACCGCTCTGCTTGATATAATCCGCCGTCCGAAGCGCGAGCGCCATGACGGTGTTCGTCGGATTACCGCCGCCTGAAGTGACGAAGGAGTTGGCACCGCATAGAAATAGATTGGGGATGTCGTGACATTGTCCGTAACTGTTCACGACCGACGTCTCCGGGTTGTCTCCCATTCTGCAACCGCCCATCAGATGGGCGGTATCGGGAACAATGAATTCGACACGTCCGCCGGAGGCTTCAAGGATAGCGCTCATTGTACCGATAGCGTGTCGAATTAATCGCCGGTCATTCTCTCCATAACCGAATGTCACTTTAGCTCGCGGCTGGCCGTGAACATCCTTCTCTTCGCATAAGGTGATGCGGTTGGCTTCGTCTGGAAGCACTTCCCCGACCAACGTAACGCGTCCGTAGTAATTATAATCAAGCATCGCCTCGCGCAGCCGATTGCCCCAGACCGGTCCTCCGGCACCCCCGGATTTGGCGATGCCTTGAGCGAAGCCGAGCGGTCTGGCGCCGTGCGCATGCAAGGTATAGCCTCGAGCGAAGTCGCGGTCCGGCGACGTGCTATAAAAGTCCTGCGTCGATGCGAGCACGGGCGTACCTTTATAGAGCCGCACTTCGTCGTCGAAACGGGCGTATACATCATGACTGCTGTGCGTCATGAACGCTTTGCCCACCCAACCGCTGCGGTTGGCGAGGCCTTCGGGATACTGTCCGTTGGCGGAATTGAGCAACAGCCGTGGGGTTTCGACGACATAGGTAGCTAATACGACGATGCGGGCCTTTTGCTCATAGGTATCGCCATGATGTACGAACGTAACACCGGTCACCCTACCGGTCGCATTCATATTCACCTGGGTCACGGTACAATCCGCAAGCACTTCTGCTCCCGCTTTCTCCGCTTTGGGGATGTGGACAATCAGCGTGCTGAATTTGGCGTTCGGCATACAGCCTTGATTGCAAAACCCGCGGTTGATGCAGGGCGGCCTGTCTTCAAACGGTGCGGATAAAATCGCGAGCGGCGTGACCGTCCAGCCGATGCCCAGCTTCTCGCAGCCGCGGGCAAACACTTGCGCATTCGGGCTGATCGGATCACGTTCCGGATACGGATACGGTCCACGGAACGGCCCCCAAGGGAAATATTTCGGGCCGGATACGGCAATGTCCCGCTCGATCTTCTCATAGTAGGGCTTCAGATCGGCATACCGGATCGGCCAATCCTCCCCGACGCCATCGAGCGTACGCGTCTGAAAGTCCGACTCATGAAACCGCAGAAACACCCCGGTAAAATGCGTTGTACCGCCGCCAACCCCCCAGCCGGAGTTATTGTGACCCATTTCCAGCGGATCGGATCCGTCAACAACGCGCGTATCCTGCCAGCCCAACCGCTGCATCGCCAGCTCGTCACTCGCGAAATCATGCTGAGGGTCGCGATAGGGCCCCGACTCCAGCACGACTACTTTCATACCGGCTTCGCTCAGCTCTTTGGCCAAGACGCCTCCGGCGGCGCCAGCGCCTACAATCAAGACGTCGACGGTTTCATCTCCATATCGCCTGTTCATGAGGGCTTACCTTCCTTTATCGGCTCCCAAGGGTCGGGCACATCCGGATTCATGCGTACATAACCGCGGGGATAGGCGGGCCCTCCGTATCCGATTTCCGACCAAACCTCCGGATGCGAGTAATAGCCGTCAATCGCAAGCGTCAACAGCTTTTGAAACCAAGCTTGCTGCGGGATAGACCTCCAAATATCGGGGGGAGAGCCGTCTCCTTGACTGATTGCATGCATAATCTGCTTCTTTTGCTCCTGATCCATATGAAAAAATCGTTTCGTATGTAGTCTCTGACAAGCCGAGTCGAGCGCTTGCAAGCCATTGCGCACGAGCGCCGGAGCCGGCGGTTCGCCAGGTTTACGCTGGCTTTCCTGACCGGAATTCATCTTGGTGTCAATATGATCGAGTACGAACTGTATGATCTCCGGTCGCTCGTCATCCAATAACAGGCAGCACCAAGCCCGCAAGTTTTCAGCTTCAACAGCCGTCAGGAAGGTATAGCCGCCGCCTGTCTGCAGGCGGTCAAGGACGATGCGCCGTGTGTGCTCATCCCATTCGTGCCGCTGACTCATAACGTCATAAGAGGGATAGCGGGTCAAACGTTTAATAGACATTCCTCTCTCACCTCCAGTAATAAGCAAGCAAGCCCAGTACGCTTAACGCGCTAAAGAGAAGCGGCAAAACGACCGGAGGCCCAGCCAGAAAGTTGCGCATCGAATAGCCGCCGACACGGACGCCGACGCCGTGAAAATGATAATAGAAACCGGTGGCTCCGATCATGACGCCCAGCCACATCAGTCCCGCAAAGACCAGAAGCAGCAGGTGGCTGCGGTCGAAGGCGAGCCACACGGCCGTCAGACTGAAGATAGGCGCCGCGACGACGGGGGTCCACATCGATTTGTGATGGAAATTTTGCCGGTAATGCGACAGCGCCACTTGAATCCAAAGGACGAAGAAGGCAACGCCGACAAACAAATAAATGACACGGTCGAGCGACCAGCTTATCCAATCCATGATCATCGCCTCCATGGCTTCGTTTTATAGGCTCGGTGAAGCCGGTTTAGGAAAGGTCAACGCGCCATAAGGCAGACAGGCCGCTGCCGTAGGTCGTTGCGGGGACAGAAGCTCTTCGAGCAGCGAGTTCAGTGATTCGACGGGAGTAAATCCGAGCAGCTGCGTGACGGGTCGCGGCATAGCGGACAACAGATATACGCGATGGTGAGCAAGAATTTCGTCTATATGTAAAATTTTGTGCGCCCCCAATACGAAATGCGCCCTAAGCTGGGCTACCGTGTGTGAACGGTTATGCATCGTATCGAGCCAGGCTTGAAATTGCCCGTTACCGAGCATTTCGGAACATTCCGCCACGAGAATGATGGTCCCGCCCGGTTTCGTGAAGGCTGCGGCGTTACGCAGCGTTTTGACCGCTTGATACATATGCAGGTCCTTCGGATACCCGCCCGGCGAGGCGATCACAATATCATAAACGGGCGAAGCCGGCACTAGAAACCGCTCGGCAGCAAGCCTCATGCCCACTTGATGGGCTTTCACGATATCGCCGGCAACGGCGTCCAAGACATGACGGTCGTGGTCGACGATCACATTCAGCATGAAGTGGACCGGCACCAACCGCTGCGCTTCCTCTAAATCGCGATGGACGGGGTTGTCCGAGCTCCCGACGATGGCTTTGTGCGTAAGCGAGAGCGCGTGGTTGTGCTCAATGCAGCGCTTGGAGGCAACGCCGGGAACTAACGATTTGACGCCTCCGGATATGCCGACGAGCGAGTGCGGCTCGATATTCCCGATGACGATGCGCAGCGGTGAAGCCGCGACAAGGCGGTTAATTTCAACGGGCGTTCCCAGCGTCGTCGTCCCGATATAAACGCAATCTTCGGACAAGCAGGAATGATTATGTACCCGAACCCGCGTATAAACGGGATGGGAAACAAGCTCGCGCAGCTCCTCTTGCGTATGCCGCCGATGATAGCCTAGAGCGACGACCACATCGATGCGATCATCGGGGATCCCCGCCTCGTTCAATTCCTCTAACAGCGGCTCAAGCAGCAAGGGACTAGGGCATAGGCGCGTTCCGTCGGGAATTAAAATAACCGCCTCCGTCTTGCTGCGGGCAAGCCTGCGCAGCGGAGAGCTGCCGATCGGTGCATCGAGCGCGCGGCGAATTCGGGCTCTGGATTCCAGTTGAGATCCCGGATTTCTGGGAAGCCTATAGGTGACGGTGCGAAGCGTATGGCCCGAAGGGATCTGGAAGCTTACGGTCGTCTGGCCATAACGCAGCATGGGCATCTTCTGATTTCACCCCCTGCATGAAGTTAAAAGTGATGAAAGCAGTTCAATTTTTCCCCAATATCATAAAAAGTATCCTGTTTCCCTGGAAATAAGGGATGTTTATACGGCCGCCCGTCCGATCATAAGGAAATGAAATCGGGAATGGAGCCTTTGCTTCCTTTTTGTTTATGCTACAATAAGAGGATGTCGCCGGGAGTGGCGCCGAAATAGAGAAAACGTTTGCAACGTGACGCGGTTCGTCGGTACCGGTTGCAAATAAGGAGAGGGAGCCAAGGAATGGATTGGGAACTCGTACGTCAGCAAGTCGAAAGCGCGCTCGGTATACCTGTCAGCAGCGTCAAATGTTCAGTGGAAGAATGGTCCAAGCAGGTCGAGGAAAACGGCGGCGCCGTCTCGGGGGTGGACAAGAACGGCCAAGTTTACTTTTTGGTGCACAAAGAAGGGCAAGACGCGCTGCTTCTGCAAGTGCCCGCCGGGTCGGTAACGCCCAAGGAACGGATGCTCCTTGGATTGCTGCTCGAAAACCGGAAACAGCAGGATAAAAAATCGGCTTCGCCAAGCGGTGAAGAGGAACGGAAAGCGGCATTGATCCGTGAATGGTTCAAAGGCCAGCAGGAACTCGGCTATACGCAAGCGGAGCTGCCGGATACGCTGGTGTCGCAATTATCGCTGTACGCAACGAAAATTCCGCTGCTGCTGTATGTCGATCAGATTACGTCGCGGCGCGCGCATTATACAGAGCTGAAGAAGCTGTTAGAGTCTTTCTTCGATGCGCCGCTTACACTGATTCCCCTCACGGATAAAGAATGGCTTATTCTCGGTCCGGAAAAAATATTGACGATGGACGGCGGGGACGATAAAGCCGATGCGTCCGACGAAACGCTGGAAGATCAGCTCGCCGCACTTGGTTACGGTCTTCACGAAATGCTGGAGAATGAATGGGTGGGTGAATGCCATCTTGCCGTTCATTACCCGATCCTTCCGGCCAAATCGTTATATGCCACCGTGCTTCAGCTGCGCGAGACGATCATGCTCGGTCGGACCTATCATATCGGCAGTAATATGCATATGCCTTGGGAGCTGCAGTTGGAGAAGCTCGTCCATATGCTTCCCGAAACGGAGAAGGCCAATTTTCTGGAGCGGGTGCTCAAGCGGCTTGATGTCGCTTTCGATCCGGAGACGATGACGACGCTTGAGCATTTTTTTCAGCTCGATTGCAATGTCAGCGAGACGGCCAAGAAGCTCTATATTCATCGGAATACGCTGCTTTATCGGCTGGATAAATTCAAACAGGAAACGGGATTGGACGTGCGGACGTTCAATCATGCGGTGCTTGTGAAGATCGCCTTGTTATTGTACAAAGTAACGAAAAGAAAGTGATTTTTTTGTGAAGATTGTGCATAGTCATCAACGGATCAGTAAGGTATGATGTAAGCATATTAAGAAGATATCAACTCGTAGGGGGAATTAATCATGGCAGGCGTACGTTTAAACCACATCGTAAAAAAATATCCGGGTGCAGCGGAAGCAACGGTTAAAGACTTCCATTTGGACATCAAAGATAAAGAGTTTCTCGTACTCGTAGGCGCTTCCGGCTGTGGTAAATCGACGACGCTTCGTATGATCGCAGGTTTGGAAGAAATCTCCGAGGGCGAATTGTACATCGGCGACCGTTTGGTGAACGACGTGGCTCCGAAAGACCGCGATATTGCAATGGTATTCCAATCCTACGCTTTGTATCCGCACATGAACGTGTATCAAAACATGGCTTTCGGTTTGAAGCTTCGCAAGTTCAAGAAAGCCGACATCGACGCTCGCGTTCGCGAAGCGGCGAAAATTCTCGACATCGAGCACCTGCTCGACCGTAAACCGAAAGCATTGTCCGGCGGTCAGCGCCAACGTGTTGCCTTGGGCCGCGCGATCGTTCGCGAACCGCAAGTGTTCCTGATGGACGAACCGCTTTCCAACCTGGATGCTAAACTTCGCGTACAGATGCGCGCTGAAATTACGAAACTGGTTAAACGGCTTGAAACGACAACCGTTTACGTCACGCATGACCAAACAGAAGCCATGACGATGGGCGATCGGATCGTCGTTATGGATAAAGGGGTTATCCAACAAGCAGCTACGCCGGAAGAGATTTACAACTTCCCTGTTAATATGTTCGTAGCGGGCTTCATTGGTTCCCCATCGATGAACTTCGTTAACGGCAGCTTTACTGAGCAAGGCGGACAGCTGCACTTCCGTACAACGGGTGTCGACGTTCAGCTGCCTGAAGGCAAAGCCAAAATTATCCGTGAAAAAGGTTACGCCAATAAAGAAGTCGTACTCGGCGTTCGTCCGGAAGATTTCCATGAAGAAGCGATCTTCATCGAGGCGTCCCCGAACTCGATCGTTAACGCTCACATCGAAGTGTCCGAGAACCTCGGTCATGAGATGATCCTTCACTTGAACGGTATCGGCAACTCCAACGTTGTTGCCCGCGTAGACAGCCGTTCCGGCTTCCACGAAGGGATGAACGTCAAATTGGCGATCGACATGAACAAAGTTCACTTCTTCGACAAAGAAACGACAGCTTCCATCCTGCTGAATGGCTAATGGAATCGTATAAATAAAAAACCAGCCGAAAGGCTGGTTTTTTATTTGAATGATAGCGATAAGCAAAGCGGGCGGCAGCGGTTGATTTATGCGGCCGATTCCTTTACGATGAGGATATTGGTATAAAAAGGAGACGAACGACCTTGCCTAAAAAAGTAAAAGTTTCGGATTTGGTAAGAGAGTTTCAACTTGAGATTATATGCGGCGATGAGGGCTTGAAGCGTCCGATCATGACTGCCGACCTATATCGACCCGGGCTGGAACTGGCCGGTTATTATGAGTTTCATCCGCATGACCGGGTACAGATTTTAGGAAAAACGGAGCTGACCTTCTTCGAAGGTCTGTCGCCGGAGGAACGCACGGAGCGGATGCACCGGCTTTGCGCGCCGGATGAAATCCCATGCATCATCATTAGCCGCGGCCTGGAAGCGCCGATCGAGCTGCTGGCGGCGGCGAATGACTACCGGATCGCGGTGCTGCGGACGCCGATGGCGACGACGATTTTGGCAAGCCGCTTGACCGGTTTTTTGGAAAATCGTCTCGCACCGACAACGACGATTCACGGCGTACTTGTGGACGTTTACGGTATCGGCATGCTTATCTCCGGTTCGAGCGGTATCGGGAAGAGCGAAACAGCGCTTGAGCTTGTGAAGCGCGGGCACCGCTTGATTGCGGACGATGCGGTGGAAATTCGCCAAACGGCCGACCACACGCTGATCGGGAACGCGCCGGAGCTGATTCGGTACTTATTGGAAATCCGCGGGATTGGTATTATTAATGTCATGACGTTGTTCGGAGCCGGAGCGGTACGCACCGCGAAGAAAATTTCGGTTGTCTGTAAGCTGGAGAATTGGCAGCAGGACAAGCAATACGACCGATTGGGACTGGACGAAGAGAAGACCCGGATTATCGACACGGATATTCCGCTCGTCACGATTCCTGTGCGTCCCGGGCGGAACTTGGCGGTCATTATCGAGGTGGCGGCGATGAATTACCGCTTGAAACGGATGGGCTATAATGCCGCGCTGCAATTTACGAACAAATTGACGGAATCGTTAAACGAGGATATGGACGACTTGGAATAATCCCATTGAACGGGGAGCGGTTCTCGGACCGTTCGCTTCGTATAAGGAGAAGATAGCGCATGTTTTTAGCTCTGAATCCGATCGCATTTTCACTTGGACCGCTGACGGTCTATTGGTATGGCATTATCCTGGGAGCGGCGGCGATGATGGGATTGTTGCTAGCGGTGCAAGAAGGCAAGCGGTTTGGCATTTCACCGGACTTTTTCATGGATTTGGTATTGATCGGCGTGCCTTCGGCCATCATCGGCGCGCGAATTTATTATGTCGCCTTTAAGTGGGAAGATTACAAGGATAATTTGATCGAAGTAGTCAAGATCTGGCATGGCGGCATCGCGATCTACGGCGCTTTGATCGGCGCAATCATCGCTGCTGTCATTTATGTACGGCGCAAAGGCTATTCGTTCTGGAGGATTGCGGACATTTGCGCGCCGGGGCTGATCATCGGACAGGCCATCGGGCGCTGGGGCAACTTCATGAACCAGGAAGCGCACGGTGGACCGGTAAATGAAGCGTTCTTACGGAACAATCTGCATCTGCCTGATTTTATCGTCAATCAGATGTTGATTGAGGGACAGTATTATCACCCGGCCTTCTTATACGAGTCATTGTGGAATTTAGCCGGACTTGTGATCCTGTTCGTACTGCGCCGTCAACGGTTCTTGCGGGCAGGCGAGTTGTTCTTCAGCTATTTCATTTGGTATTCGATCGGCCGCTTCTTCATTGAAGGGGTCCGGACGGACAGCCTGGATTTCACCGGACCGGAATGGTTGGTCTCCCTGATGCACAGCTTATGGTCGCCGATGCGCTCGATCGGGTTTGAGCCTGGGGTGATGACGTACGGCGGCAATGTGCGGATTTCGCAGCTGCTGGCCGTACTGATCGTTATTGCCGCGATCGTCGTGATCATCGTGCGGCGGAAGACAGGAGCGTCTGCAGAGCATTATTCCGATCCTATTCTACAGGTCGGTGCGGCAGCGGCGAGCGAGACGACGACGGCGGTAAACGCCGAAGGAACTCCGAATGAGGCGAAGCCGGGAGAGGCAGAGGAAACAAGATGAACATGAGACCAGCAAACGAAGGAGCAGAAGCATGATTCAAGCCGTACTGTTTGATTTGGATGGGACGATTCTCGATACGAATGAGCTGATCATTCAATCTTTTTTACATACGTTTGACTGGGACACGCCGGAGCCTGTAACGCGGGAGCGCATCATTCCCAACATGGGGCGGCCTTTGCACGAGCAGATGGCGGATTTCTCGGGGCGGGAGCAGGTGGAAGATTTGATCATGAAATACCGGGCTTTCAACATCACCCGGCATGATGAATTGGTCACGGCGTTTCCTCATGTGCCGGAAACGCTCGCCCAATTGCGTGAAGCGGGGGTGAAGCTCGGCGTCGTCACCAGTAAAATCCGGAAGACGACAGAGATGGGCCTGAAGCTGACCGGCATTATCGGTTATTTTGATTCGATTGTCACGGTCGAGGATGTAGAACAGCCGAAGCCGCACGGGGAAGGCATCTTAAGAGCGCTGCGCGAATTGGGTGTGGACGCCTCGAGCGCTTTGATGGTCGGCGACAGCCATTACGACATCGAGGCGGCCCGAAATGCGGGTGTCTCCTCGGTTGGGGTCGCCTGGTCGTTGAAAGGCGTCGAATATTTGCGCCGGTATGAGCCGGACCACGTTATTGACGATATTCGCGAACTATTGCCGATTGCCGGCATAGGAGGAGAATCCAACGCTTGAGACAGACGGACCGATATCCGGTGGACGGGCCTAACTCGTTATGGCAAGTATACAGTACGATAAGCCGATGGAAGGCCATTCGTAACTTTATTTTTATCCAGATCGCCAGGTATGCGCCCTCCTTGCCTTTGAAACGGTGGATTTATCGCCGTATCTTAGGGATGAAAGTGGGGGAGCATGCCTCTTTCGCTTTAATGGTCATGGTGGATGTATTCTTCCCGGAGAAGATCGAGGTGGGGGACAATACGATCATCGGATACAATTCGACGATCCTGACGCATGAGTATTTGATCAAGGAATACCGGCTCGGGCAGGTGAAGATCGGTTCCCATGTGATGATCGGAGCGAACAGCACCATACTGCCGGGCGTAACGATCGGGGATCATGCGATCATTGGGGCAGGCTCGGTCGTGCATAAGGACGTTGCGCCGTACAGCTTCGTCGCGGGCAATCCCCTGCGCGTAATACGAGAGGACGTCCGGGAGAGCGGGGAGTAAAACGATATCCGATTTAGCCTAACAGGGGCCCTTCACACCGGTTTGAACGGGAATAACGAACGTAGTTCCGCTCTTGTCGGAAACGACGGTTTACAAGCAGAAATACCGCACCCGGGTTCCGCTCGGGCGTTCGGATGAAGCTCTGCAGACATACGGAGAACGTTCGTGTTATTCCATTGACGGAGTCTCGTTTCCATGGTAGACTAACGATTACATTCTTTATTTTGGTAGTATGGTAGCACATTAGCGAACTAAAGCAAAAATTACGAATAGTAGGGTGAAGACCGGTGTCCAAACCGAAAGTGTTCGAAAAGCCGACAGGCGTCAAAGATTATTTGCCCGAGGCGGCGGCCAAGCTGCGCAGCATTGAGTTCAAACTGATGCAGTGTTTGGAGCGCTGGGGTTACAGAGAGATCATTACTCCAACGTTGGAGTATTACGATACCGTAGGGGTAGCGAGCTCGACGGAAGATAAGAAGCTGTTCAAGCTGCTCGACCGTAACGGCACGACGCTCGTCATGCGCTCGGATATGACGGCGCCGATCGCGCGTGTCGTTTCGTCCTTGCTTCGTGAACATGCGTTCCCTCTTCGTTTGTCGTACCACGCGAACGTCTTTCGTGCGATTGAAGCGGAAGCGGGGCGGGATGCGGAATTTTTCCAGACTGGCGTTGAGCTCGTCGGCGATGCGTCAAGCGAGTCCGATGCGGAAGTGATCGCACTCGCGGTCGCTTGCTTGCAGGCGGCCGGCGTGAAGCCGTTCAAAATCGCGCTGGGTCATGTCGGCTTCCTGAACGGCTTGTTCCAGGAAACGCTGCGCGACCGTACGGATGCGCAGACGCAGTTGAAGGGCTGCTTGCTGAACCGCGATTACGTCGGTTATCGGGAAGCGCTCAAGACGATGGGCTTGCCGGCGGAGGTGCGGGAAGAGCTGGAGGGCATCCTTCGCTTGCGAGGGGGCCAAGAGATTTGCCGCCAAGCGCGTCAGTTAACCGACGATCCGGTAGCGCAGCAAGCGATCGCACATTTGTGCGAAGTGTGGGACGTGCTGGAGGCGTATGGCGTCAGCGAGCATGTGCTGATCGATTTGACCATGATCGGCGACTTTTCTTATTACACGGGCATGACCTTTGAAGGCTATGCGGCGGATCTCGGATTTCCGGTGTGCAGCGGCGGTCGTTATGACAACCTGCTGGCGCAGTTCGGCCGTCCGGCCCCGGCGACCGGCTTTGCGCTCAAGACGAACCGGATTCTTGAAGTGATCAGCAAGGAGGCTGCCGCAGAGACGTCGAACCGCGTGCTGATCGTCTATACGGCGGACAACCGGCAGCAGGCGTTAAGCCGGGCGGGAGAGCTGCGGATGGAGCGGCAAGCGCCGGTGGAGACGCTGCTCGCCCCGGACGGTCAGTATGAGAAAGAACAGCTGGCCGGCGGTTCGGTTCGCGTTCGGGGGATCGAATATCAAAGCGTCATTGAGTTTGTGAATTAAAGGAGCGGCGAGCCCATGCAGGAGTTATTGAAAGTAGCGATGCCCAAAGGGCGTATTTATAAGCAAGCTTCGAAGCTGTTCCGCGAGGCGGGCCTCGCGATTCCGGACGAAACGGACGAATCGCGCAAGCTGATTATCGCGGTGCCCGAAGCCAATATGGAGTTTATTATGGCGAAGCCCGTCGACGTTCCGACGTATGTGGAATACGGCGTAGCCGATATCGGCGTCGTCGGCAAGGACGTGCTGATGGAGGAAAACCGCGACGTTTACGAGCTGCTCGATCTCGGTATTGCCCGCTGCCGCATGTCGGTCATCGGCTTGCCGGATTGGAAGCCGGTGCTGAATCCGCGGGTGGCGACCAAGTATCCGAACGTCGCCTCGCAGTATTTTCGGGAGCGGGGACAGCAGGTGGAAGTGATCAAGCTGAACGGCTCCATCGAGCTTGCGCCGCTGATCGGGTTAGCCGACCGGATTGTCGATATGGTCGAAACGGGCAGCACGATTCGGGAAAACGGGCTCGCGGAGCACGAAGAGATATTCTCGATTACGAGCCGGTTGATTGCGAACCGGGTAAGCTACCGGATGAAAAATAACGCTATACAAGCACTGTGCGACCGACTGCAGCCGGTCATCGCAGCGGCCTTGGCGGCGAAAGCATAGAAGGAGGTTGCCCTCAGATGAAACGGATGCCGGCATCGGAGTTTGCTTTGAAACGGGAAGTCGAGTACGGCTCGCCGGAGCAGAACGAGCGCGTACGGCTTATTATCGAAGAGGTCCGTCAAGACGGGGACGCGGCGCTGCGCAAGTTCGCCAAGCAGTTCGATCGCGCCGACGTGAGCGACCTCCGTGTCGCCGAAGCGGAGATCGAAGCGGCGTATCGTCAAGTGGATGACGAGTTCCTGACGGCGATTCGCGAAGCGGCCGTCAACATTCGCCGCTTTCACGAGAAGCAGCGGCGTACGTCGTGGATGGATTTGCAGCCGGACGGCAGCATCCTCGGGCAAGTGATGCGGCCTTTGCGGCGGGTCGGGCTGTATGTGCCAGGCGGTAAAGCGGCCTACCCGTCCTCGGTGCTGATGAACGCGATTCCGGCCCAGGTGGCGGGCGTACCGGAAATCGTCATGGTGACACCCCCGGCAACGGCGGGTATCGAAGGGATTAATCCGCACATCCTGGTGGCGGCAGCGGAAGCTGGCGTACGCGAAATTTATCGCGTCGGCGGCGCGCAGGCGGTGGCGGCGCTTGCTTACGGCACGGATTCGATCGCCCCGGTCGACAAAATCGTCGGTCCGGGCAACATTTACGTGGCGCTGGCGAAGCGATACGTGTTCGGCGCCGTCGATATCGACAGCATTGCCGGACCGAGCGAGATCGTTGTCCTCGCCGACGAGTCGGCGGATGCTGCCTATGTGGCGGCCGACCTGCTGTCGCAGGCGGAGCACGACGAGATGGCGTCGGCGATTCTGATTACGCCGTCGGAGGCGCTGGCGGAAGCGGTGCAGGCGGAAGTGCAGCGCCAGCTTGCCGAGCTGCCGAGGCGTGAAATCGCCGGGCAATCGGTGCGCGATTACGGCGCGATTCTGACCGTCGGCAGCCTCGAAGAAGGCGTAGACGCGGTGAATCGGCTCGCCCCGGAGCATCTGGAAATTCTCACGCGCGAGCCGTTCCAATATTTAAGCAAGATTGAGAATGCGGGCGCCATTTTCTTGGGTCCGTACAGCTCGGAGCCGGTCGGCGATTATTTTGCCGGTCCGAACCACGTGCTGCCGACGAACGGCACGGCGCGGTTTTCGTCGCCGCTGAACGTGGATCATTTTATGAAGAAGTCGAGCGTGATTTACTACAGTAAGGAAGCGCTGCTGCGCGACGGGGATAAGATTATCGCCTTGGCACGCCATGAAGGGCTGGAGGCGCATGCGCGCGCCATCGAAATTCGTTTGCAGAAAGAAGGGGACTCTCGTGGCTGAACAAGGACAAGGTCAACAACCGGGTGGACGCCGCTCGGAAGTGGCGCGCCGTACGAATGAAACCGACATCAGGCTTGCGTTTAACGTGGATGGAACCGGTGTGTCGGAGATCGAGACGGACGTGCCGTTCTTGAATCATATGCTCGACCTGTTTACGAAGCACGGCCAATTTGATTTGAAGGTGGATGCGAAGGGCGACGTCGAGATCGACGACCACCATACGGTGGAGGACATCGGCATTTGTCTCGGCCAAACGCTGCGAGAGGCGCTCGGCGACAAACGCGGCATCAAGCGCTACGCGAGCGTGTTTATTCCGATGGACGAGGCGCTGGCGCAGGTTGTCATCGACATTAGCAACCGCCCGCATTTCGAGTACCGCGCCGAGTATCCGTCGGCAACGGTAGGCAGCTTCACGACGGAGCTTGTGCACGAGTTTCTGTGGAAGTTCGCGCTTGAAGCGCGCATTACGCTGCACGTCATCGTGCACTACGGCCACAACACGCATCACATGATCGAGGCGGTGTTCAAAGCGTTGGGGCGTGCGCTCGACGAAGCGACGAGCATTGATCCGCGCGTACAAGGAGTGCCCTCCACGAAAGGGGTTCTGTAAGCCATGATCGCGATTATCGATTACGGAATGGGCAACCTGCACAGCGTTCGTTCGGCAGTCGAGCGGTTAGGTTATCAGGCGCTGATCACCTCGGACGAGCGCGAGCTGCTTGAAGCCGAGGGCGCGATTCTGCCCGGAGTCGGCGCGTTCGGCGATGCGATGGAGCATCTGCGCGCCTCGAGATTGGATGAGGCGACGGCGGCCTACGCGGCAAGCGGCAAGCCGCTGCTCGGCATCTGCCTCGGCATGCAGCTGCTGTTCAGCCGCAGCGAGGAGCACGGCGACCACGAAGGGCTGAATCTGCTGCCAGGTGATGTCGTGCGCTTCCGCGGCGATTACAAGGTGCCGCATATGGGCTGGAACAAGCTGTTGTTCCGCGCCGGCGACAGCCCGCTTTTTCGCGGTGTGGAGGAAGGTCACGTGTATTTCGTCCACTCCTTCCATGTGAAGCCGGAGCGGGAGAGCGATCTGCTGGCGACAACGGACTACCATCAGCAGGTGACGGCTATTGTCGGTCGCGGCAATGTGTACGGGATGCAGTTTCATCCGGAGAAAAGCGGCAGCGTCGGCATGCAGCTGCTTGATAACTTTCTGGGGTTGTGCGAGAAGAAACAAACGGTCTAAGCGGCCCCTTGAACTCTATATGTAGTGGAGGAAACGAATCATGTCTGCTTTTATCATTTATCCCGCCATCGACATCCGCGGAGGCAAGTGCGTTCGTCTGATTCAAGGCGACTATAATCAAGAGACGGTGTACAACGAGAATCCGCTTGAAGTGGCGAAGGCTTGGGAAGCCCAGGGAGCGAAATGGATCCACTTGGTCGATCTGGACGGCGCGAAAGCGGGTAAACCGGTGAACGACCAGCTGATCGGTGAAATCGCGCGTTCCGTCAGCGTTCCGGTTCAGGTCGGCGGAGGCATTCGCTCGGAAAGCGACGTCGACTATGTGCTGTCGCTCGGCGTGTCCCGCATCATCCTTGGCACGGCGGCGATTGAAGACCGCGACTTCGTCCGCCGCGTGCTGCAGAAGCACGGCGAGAAGATTGCGATCGGACTTGACGCCCGCGACGGTTACGTGGCGACACGCGGCTGGCTGGAGACGTCGACGGTCAAAGCCGACGAGCTGGCGGTCGAGTTGGCAAGGGAAGGCGCGCGCACGTTTATTTTCACCGATATTTCCCGCGACGGGATGATGGGCGGACCGAACGTAGAGGCGATTGTCAACCTGGCCAAAGTATCGGGTCAAACGGTCATCGCATCGGGCGGCGTCAGCCAATATGAAGATTTGCAAAAGCTGGCGGAGCATACGGACGAGGGCGTCGGCGGCGCGATCGTCGGCAAGGCGCTGTACACCGGCAGCATCAAGCTGGAGGAAGCGCACAGTCTGGTCTAACGGACCTATGCTCTCGTGCGCATTCCATACGAAAGGGGTACGGCTATGCTAGCCAAACGAATCATTCCCTGTCTTGACGTCAAGGACGGCCGGGTCGTCAAGGGTGTTAACTTTGTCAATTTGCGCGACGCCGGAGATCCGGTGGAGCTTGCTTCGATTTACGACCGCGAAGGCGCGGACGAGCTGGTTTTTCTCGATATCTCGGCTTCGCACGAAGGACGGGCGACGATGGTCGAGGTCGTGCAGAAGACGGCGGGGCAAATTACGATCCCGTTCACGGTCGGGGGCGGGATCGCCAGCGTGGACGATATGAAACGGCTGCTGCGCGCAGGCGCGGATAAGATCGGGATTAACACGGCGGCGGTGCGCAACCCGCAGCTCGTGTCCGACGGCGCGCGCCGGTTCGGTTCGCAGTGCATCGTCGTCGCTGTGGACGCCCGCTTTAACAAGGAGTGGGGCGAGTGGGAAGTGTTCACCCACGGCGGACGGAACGCCACGGGCATGAAGGCGCTGGAATGGGTGAAAGAGGTGGAACGCCTCGGCGCCGGCGAAATTCTGCTGACTAGCATGGATGCCGACGGCACGAAGGACGGCTTTGATGTGCCGCTCACGAAGGCGGTGTCGGAACTGCTGACGATTCCGGTTATCGCTTCCGGCGGAGCGGGGAAGAAGGAGCATTTTTACGAAGTGTTCGCGGAAGGCAAGGCGGATGCGGGTCTGGCTGCAACGATTTTCCATTATAAAGAGATAACGATCGAAGAGGTTAAGGACGACCTCAAGGCTAAAGGAGTGGAAGTGCGATGAGCGAACGAAAAATGGCAACCAACCTGGAGGAGCTCCTAGCTGCGGTGCGCTTCGACGCGCACGGTCTCGTGCCGGCCATCGTGCAGGATGCAGTCAGCAAAGAAGTGCTGATGATGGCGTACATGAACCGGGAGTCGCTCGGCAAAACGTTGGAATCGGGCGAAACCTGGTTCTGGAGCCGTTCGCGCAGCGAGCTGTGGCATAAAGGAGCGACGAGCGGTAACATTCAGAAGGTGCGCTCGCTCCGGTACGACTGCGACGGCGACACCTTGCTCGTGCAGGTCGATCAAGCGGGCCCGGCTTGCCATACAGGCAGCTACAGCTGCTTCTATCATGACGCGAAGATCGGCGCGCTGGCGGCGGATGCGGCAACGGCGAACGAGTCCGACAAGCAGGACCGCTTCGCCATCTTGAACGCGCTCGAAGCGACCATTGCGCAGCGCGATGCCGAACGGCCCGAAGGCGCGTACACGACGTATTTGTTCGAGAAGGGCGTCGACAAAATTCTTAAGAAAGTCGGCGAAGAAGCGGCCGAAGTCATCATCGCAGCCAAAAATCGCGACAAAGACGAGCTGCGTTACGAAGCAAGCGATCTCATCTTCCACTTGATGGTGCTGCTGCGCGAGCAGAGGCTGCCGCTTGACGACGTGATGCGGGAACTGGATCGTCGTCATAATAAACAGAAATAAACGTCAGATTTTCAGGATAAGGAGCGTTTCTATGCGCATTGATTACCATACGCACCATGTGCGCTGCGGACATGCGTCGGGAGAGCTTGAGGAGTACGTGTTGAAGGGCATTGAGATCGGGCTCGTCCAGTTAGGGCTGTCCGATCACATGCCCTTGCTCCATGTCGACCCGGCCGCCTATCTTCCCGACATGGCTATGCCGATGGAGGAATTGCCGAATTATGTCGAAGAGGCGTTCCGACTGCAGGAGAAATACAAAGACCGTATCGACATCCGGGTCGGGATGGAGGGCGACTATATCGAAGGCTGGGAAGCTGAGATCGAGCGTCTTGTGAAGGCGTATCCATGGGATTACGTCATCGGCTCGGTTCATTTTCTGGGCGAATGGGACATTACGGACTACCGGCAAACCGATGGCTGGAAAGAACGCGACGCCTACGAAGTATACAAGCAATACTACGACGCCGTCGGCAAGGCTTGCCGAACCGGATTCTACGATTACATCGGCCATATCGACGTCATTAAGCGATTCGGCTTCAAGCCCGAGCAAAGCGTCGAACACCTCGAACGACAAGCGCTGGAGGCGGTCCGGGCGGCGGGCATGGCGATCGAATTGAATGCGTCGGGGCTGCGGATGCCGGTGAACGAGATGTTCCCGAGCCGGCGCATGCTGGAATACGCCCTGGAGCTTGGAATTCCGCTCACCATCGGCTCCGATGCGCATCAGCCGGAGCGGCTCGCCCAATATTTGGATCAAGCCGTCGATTTGTTGAAAAATGTCGGATTTAACGAATTAGCCACATTTAAGGGCCGGAAACGGACGATGGTGCCTATTGGTTTCGATTCTTTTCATGTATAATGAGGGAGTGGAAGCATTCTAAATTTTATGTAAACGCTCAAGACTTCCGAGTCTGGGCATCGTCAAACGAACCACGTAACAACAGAAAGCGGAGGTAACCATGTATACCGACAAATTGAAGATTTTCTCGGGTTCGTCCAACCCGAAACTGGCGGAGCGTATTTGTCAAGAGCTCGAAGTGCCGCTAGGTCAGATCAAACTTTCCCGATTTAAGAGCGGGGAAATTTACTGTCTTTACGAAGAGAGCATTCGTAACTGCGACGTGTTTCTCGTACAAACGTTCTCGCATCCGATTAACGAGCACTTCATGGAACTTCTCGTGATGATGGATGCGGCGAAACGGGCATCCGCGAGAACGATCAACCTTGTCGTTCCTTACTATGGTTATTCCCGCCAAGAGCGTAAAGCCGCGCCGCGCGAGCCGATTTCGGCCAAGCTGGTTGCGGATCTCCTGACGGCGGCGGGCGCCGACCGTGTGATCACGATCGACCTGCACGCTCCGGCGATTCAAGGCTTTTTCAACATCCCGGTGGATCATTTGACGGCGCTGGATTTGGTTAGTGATTATATTAAAGGTCTGAATATCGAAAATCCGATCATCGTATCGCCGGACGCTGGACGCGCTACGACGGCTGAGAATTTGGCCAACATTCTCGATGCGCCGTTCGCGATGATGATCAAGAAAAGACCCGCTCATAACGAAGCGGTTATTACGCACGTCATCGGGGACGTCGAGGGACGCACGCCGATCATTATCGAGGACCTGATCGATACGGGCACAACGATCGTGAATGTTGTCGAAGGTCTGAAAGAGCGCGGAGCCAAGGACGCTTATATCTGTGCTACGCATCCGGTGTTCTCCGGCCCGGCGCTGCAGCGTCTGGACCATCCGAACATTGCGGAGGTGGTGATTACGGACTCGATCGCGATTCCGGACGATCATTCCGCCCGGTTCAAGGTATTGTCCGTGTCCCACCTGCTCGCCGATGCGATCAACATTATCGTGTCGGGCGGCTCGCTCAGCTCCTTGTTCAAGTACGGCGGAGTATAAAACTTATCCTAAATGTTTTTTCCACACGTCTCCGGCTTTCAAAACCTACGGTTTTGGGCCGGATTGTGTTATAATTAGGAATCATTAGAATTCCGGGAAGCAACAGACGATAGCTAACGTCATTCGTTATTCGTATTCGGCGGTAAGCTCTACCGGACGGGTCACGGAGGTGCCTTAACCATGGAGAAGAAAAAACGTGTGCTGCCCCAGACCAGCACCAATGTCGTTCCGATGCAAATGGATGCCACGTTCTTTTTCGAAAAAGCCGTTCAATCCCTGGACCGTTATCACTACGATAAGGCATTGAAGTATTTTCGCCGGGCGGCCGAGTATGAGCCTGAAAATCCGGTCAACCATTGCAATTTGGCTGGGCTTTTGTCGGAAATGGGCAACTACGAGGAATCGAACCGCATTTTGCAGCATGTCCTGGATCAGATCGATCCGGCGATGACGGAATGTTATTTTTATATGGCCAACAATTTTGCCAATATGGAGAATTACGAGTCGGCCGAGAAGGCGATCGTTCATTATCTGGAGAACGATCCGACAGGGCAATTTCTCGAAGAGTCCGAAGAAATGATGGAGCTGCTGCGCCTGGAGCTCGATCGTCCTGCGAAGCTGACGACGATCAAGAGCCGGGAAGGCTTGTTCGAGCACGATCGCGCGCGCAGCATGCTGGAGGAAGGCAAGTTCTCCGAAGCGGTGCGGCTGCTGGAGACCATTATTCGCAACCATCCGGACTTCATGGCGGCACGCAACAATTTGGCGCTCGCTTATTATTATATGGGTCATTTCGACCGATCGGTGCAGATGATTCGCGAGGTGCTCGAGCTGGAGCCCGGCAATCTGCATGCGCTTTGCAACCTGGCGATTTTCTACCAGCATTTCGGCGACCGCGAGAAGCTGGCGGGGCTGCTGGACATGCTGCGCAAGACGTATCCCTTCCATCAGGACCATGTGTTTAAACTGGCCACGACGATGGGTATATTAAGTGAACATGACAAAGCGTACCGGCTGTTCAAAAGGCTGTTAAAGACAGGCGAGGCAGGACCGGACCCTTGCTTGTTCCACTATGCGGCCGTAGCCGCATACAATACCGGCCGCTGGGACGAAGCGGAGCGGTTGTGGCGGCAAGCGGAGAAGAACGATCCGGGCTCGGATATTCCGAGATTTTATTTGAATATCTTGAACAAGCGTCGCGACGGCGATACGAAGGCTCAGGTGAGCTATCATTATCACCTGCCGTTCGAGGAACAGCTGCGCGGCATGGAGCGTAAGGAAGGCGGCCTGCCGGATCACTTGAAAAAAGATCCGCTCGTCCGTTCCTCGTTCTTCTGGGCGCTGCGGCACGGCGATACCGATACGAAGCTGCAGGTCATTCAGGCGTTTGGTCTTATTGCGGACGATGAAGTAAAGGATGCGCTGACGGAGTTTATTCTGGAGCCGGAGGAAGACGACTATTTGAAAAAGATGGCCGTGTTCGTCCTGCGCAGCATCGGGGTTAAAGATCCGCTGCCGGCGGTGCTGGAAGGCCGTTCGACGACCGTCGCACCGTCGCCGCATTCTCCGAGCCTGCCCGTATGGGACCGGAAATGGCAGCTGGTCATGGAATTGGCGCAGCGTGAAATGGCGCGGCGGTACGATATCGTACAGCAGTACGATTTACAGACCCTTTGGGTAGAATATTTAACGCGGGTATTTCCCGCCGTTCCGAAAATCGCAAAGGTGGAGGGCTGGGCCGCGGCGCTCGAATATTGGATCGCCCGGATGCACCGTCGTCCTGTCAGCTTTCAAGAGACAGCCGACCGTTACGGCGTTTCCGTGGCTACGGTCAGCAAGAACGCCAAGCTCATCGACGAGGCTTGCGGTTTACGCGAGAAAATGGACTCCATTTTCCGAAAGTTTTCCGGACTGGAAGCTCCATCCTAAAAAATAAGCGGGATCTGTAGGGAGGACACCTTCTATGTACAAATCAATCGTAATCGGAACCGGCCCGGCCGGTTTAACGGCAGCTATCTACTTGGCGCGCGCGAATCTGAACCCGCTCGTCATCGAAGGTCCTGAACCCGGCGGTCAATTGACCACGACGACGGAGGTCGAGAACTTCCCGGGTTTTCCCGAAGGCATTATGGGGCCGGAATTAATGGATAATATGCGCAAGCAGGCCGAACGTTTCGGCGCAGAATTCAAGACCGGCTGGGTCAACAAGGTCGATCTGTCGAAACGTCCGTTTAAGCTTAACGTCGAGGGCTTGGGCGATATTGAAGCGGAATCGCTGATTATCTCGACGGGCGCTTCGGCGAAGCTGCTCGGCATTAAGAACGAGAAGGAAAGCATGGGCCGCGGCGTCAGCACATGTGCCACATGCGACGGATTCTTCTTCCGCGGGAAGAAAATCGTCGTGGTCGGCGGCGGCGATTCGGCGATGGAAGAAGCGAATTTCCTGACGCGCTTCGCTACGCAAGTGACGCTGGTGCATCGCAGAGCAGAGCTGCGCGCTTCGAAGATCATGCAGGACCGCGCGCGCGAGAATTCGAAGATCTCGTGGAGCTTGAACCGGACTCCGCTTGAAGTCGTGTCGGGCGACAAGGGCGTTACCGGGTTGAAAGTGAAAAACAACGAGACCGGCCAGGAAGAAATCATTGAGACGGACGGCATTTTCGTCGCGATCGGCCATAAGCCGAACACGGATTTCCTTGAAGGTCAAATCGTTACGGATGAGGTCGGCTACATCTTGGTCAAGCCCGGCACTTCGATGACGAACGTTGAAGGCGTGTTCGCGTGCGGCGACGTGCAGGACAGCAAATACCGTCAAGCGATTACCGCGGCGGGAAGCGGATGTATGGCCGCGCTCGATTGTGAGAAGTTTCTGGAAGGACACATGGTGCACGACTGGAGCCAAACGCTCTAAAAGGCCGTCTGCATAAAGCGTGGAACAAACTTGTTCCACGTTTTTTCCCGTGGACTCTTCTTGACCTCCCGGGTGGGTTGCCTTATAGTTGGAACATGGAGCGCTCATCCTGAGCGGCTGGACAAGACCATAAAGCTCGAACACATACAAAGTTAGACGATGCGATTATTTATGAGGTGAGAAGACGGGTATGGGCGATCAAGTGTATTTGGGAGTCGATTTGGGAGGCACCGCGATTAAGGTAGGTTTGTGCGACGAACAGGGCAATCTGCTGCAAACGGACGAAGGGCCGACCGGAACCGAGCACGGCCCCGATGTAGTGCTGGAAAATATTGCGCAGTATGCGCGTAAACTTGTAACGGAATCCGCATATACATGGGATCAAGTGGCCGGAATCGGTGCCGGGATCGCGGGGTTTCTGGATATCCCGGAAGGCTTTGTCAAGCTATCTCCCAACCTGGGTTGGCGGAATGTGCCGGTCAAAAAAATTCTTGAAGAGAAGCTCGGCAAACCGGTCAAAATCGATAACGACGCGAACGTGGCCGCTCTTGGCGAAGCTTGGGCCGGCGCGGGCAGAGGCATCGCGAATATCGTATGCTACACGCTTGGAACGGGCGTAGGCGGCGGAATCATTATCAACGGCCGCATCTATCAAGGCTCGAACGGTATGGCCGGTGAGCTCGGTCATATGATCATCGTGCCGGATCTCGAAGCGATCGATTGCGGCTGCGGCAAGAAGGGCTGTCTCGAAACCGTATCTTCGGCGACGGGCATCATCCGTATGGGGAAAGAGGCCGTAGAGCGCGGGGAGCATACCTCGCTTGCGCTCGTGGAGAACATTATGGCCAAGGACGTGTTCGATGCTGCGAAAACCGGCGATGAGACGGCGCTTCGCATTATCAACCGCGCCGCTATGTACCTCGGCAAATCGATGGCCACCGTGTCTGTCGTGATCAACCCGCAGCGTTTCGTCGTAGGCGGGGGCGTGTCCAAAGCCGGCGACATTCTGTTCGATGCGATCCGCAAATATTACCGCGAGTGCACGCAGGAAACAGCGCAAGAGGGCGTGGACATCGTGCCGGCCATCCTCGGCAACGACGCCGGTATCGTTGGCGCCGCAGGTTTGAACCTGCGCGGCTAATTTTTGAAAGCAAGGTTCGCAGGTCAAAGCGCGAACCTTTCATATACTATAGCGAGGATTGCTGCGAGCGGCGGCTGTTAACTAGCTGCGATTCGTGATCGGGAGGAGAAACACCCGGAAAGTTTACGTGGCTACTTTAAAATTCGGTCTTTACCCTGCTGCTTTTGTTCTTTAGAAACCGAATTTTAACTGAGCTTGGAGGGAGTTTCTCCGGACGCGGAAACCTATCGCAAAGGTAGCTTGTCTCGCCTCCACGCAGCAACTCCGAGCCTAACAAAGGAGTGCTACAGTCCCCATGGAAGAAATGCAAAGCCTAGGCAAGCTGGTCATCATTACCGGCATGTCGGGCGCGGGCAAAACGATCGCCGTGCAGAGCTTGGAGGATTTGGGCTTCTTTTGCGTAGATAACCTGCCTCCGGTGCTCATCCCGAAATTTGCCGAACTGATCGAGCAATCGAAGGGCCGCATCGGCAAAGTGGCGCTCGTGATCGACTTGCGCGGCCGCGAATTTTTCGATTCGTTGTCCGAGTCGCTGCGCTACTTGAACGAGAATTACACGTTAACGTACGAAATCTTATTTCTGGATGCGACCGATTCCGCACTTGTTCAGCGTTACAAGGAAAGCCGGCGGAAGCATCCGCTTGCGCCGAACGGAGCTCCGCTTGAAGGGATTCACCAAGAGCGGAAGCTGCTGGAGGAGCTGAAGGGACTTGCCACGCAAGTCATCGATACGAGCAGCTTGAAACCGGTGCAGCTTAAAGAACGTATTGTATCCAGGTTTACGAACCTCGAGACGGGCATCATCTCCATCAATGTGATCTCATTCGGCTTTAAGTACGGCATTCCGATCGACGCCGATTTGATCTTTGATGTGCGCTTTTTACCGAATCCGCATTATATCGATCACCTTCGCCCTAATACCGGCCAAGACCCGGACGTATATGAATACGTGATGAAATGGAACGAGACTCAGGATTTTTTGACGAAGCTGCTCGATATGCTTCATTTTTTGGTGCCGCAGTACAAAAAAGAAGGAAAGAGCCAAGTCGTTATCGGTATCGGCTGCACCGGAGGCAAGCACCGTTCGGTAGCGATCGCCGAATATCTCGGCAAGGTGATGGCTAACGGCGAGACGGAGATTGTCCGTGTGAGCCACCGGGATTCCGAGCGAGATCGGGTTGAGGTGAAACAATGAGCTCTGATCGGGAGAGCGCAGCCTATTTACCGCGAATCGTTGTGCTTGGCGGGGGCACCGGACTGTCGGTGATGCTGCGCGGGTTGAAGCAGAAGCCGATCGACATTACGGCGGTCGTTACCGTGGCGGACGACGGCGGTAGCTCCGGCATTTTGCGTTCGGAGCTGGAGATCATTCCTCCCGGCGATATCCGCAACGTGCTGACGGCGCTTGCGGACGTAGAGCCGCTGCTGGGCCAGCTGCTGGAATATCGATTTGATAAAGGCAATGGATTGGCAGGCCACAGCTTGGGCAACCTAATGCTGGCAGCGATGCGCGATATTACGGGCGACTTCGTGACCGGCGTGCGGGAGCTGAGCCGCGTGCTGGCCGTGCGCGGCCGCGTGCTTCCATCCTCGGACCAGGCGCTGGTGCTGCGGGCGGAGATGGAAGACGGCAGCATCATCGAAGGCGAATCGAAGATTCCGAAAGCCGGGGGCGTAATTCGCCGCGTTTCCATCGAACCGAAGGACGCGCGAGCTTTGCCGGAGGCGTTGGAAGCGCTTCGGGAGGCGGATGCCATCCTTGTCGGCCCCGGCAGCTTGTATACGAGCATTTTGCCGAATTTACTCGTACCGGAAATTACGAAGACGATTGTGGAATCGAAGGCGCTGAAGATGTTCATCTGCAATGTGATGACGCAGCCCGGAGAGACGGACGATTACAAAGTGAGCGATCATCTAAAGGCGGTTCGCGACCATGTCGGCGAAGATTTGTTCGATTACGTCATTGTCAACAACGGCGAAATTCCCGAGCAGGTGCAGGCGAGATATGCGGAGCAGGGCGCCAGGGTCGTTCGTCTCGATCTGGACGAGGTAACCAAGCAAGGGTACAAGATCATCGCCGACAAGCTTGTTTTGTTCCGCACGTATTTGCGTCATGATGCCGAGAGGTTAAGTCAGCACATTTATCAACTGGTGGAAAGCTGGATGTTCAAGAAGAGGTGATTTCTGTGTCCTTCGCCGCACAAACGAAAAAAGAGCTAACGCTCATGGAGTCCGACCGCTGCTGCGAACGGGCTGAGTTATCCGCACTGATTCGCATGAACGGTACCGTACAGCTGACAAGCCAAAAAATCGTGCTGGACATCTCGACGGAAAACGCCGCGATTGCCAGAAGAATTTATTCGCTGCTCAAAAAAACGTTTCATGTGCACACTGAGCTGCTTGTACGGAAAAAGATGCGGTTGAAAAAAAACAACGTATATATCGTGCGCGTACCGGTACAAGTACAGGATATCCTCAAGGAGCTGTACATCGTCTCCGAAGGATTCCACTTTACGGACGGCATCGAACCGGGCATCATTAAACGGAGCTGCTGTAAGCGCGCATACTTGCGCGGAGCGTTCCTGGCCGGAGGCTCGGTAAACAACCCGGAAGGCTCGTCGTACCATCTGGAGATTTACTCGATGTACGAGGAGCATTGCAAAGCGATCTGCAAGCTGGCCAACGAATTCGACCTGAACGCCCGCTGTATCGAACGGAAGAAAGGTTTCGTCTTGTACATCAAGGAAGGCGAGAAGATTATTGAGTTCTTAAGTCTGATCGGCGCGCATCAAGCGCTGCTGCGCTTCGAGGACGTCCGCATCATGAAAGACATGCGCAATTCGGTTAATCGGCTGGTTAACTGCGAAACGGCGAATTTAAACAAGACCATCGGCGCTGCAGTCAGGCAGATCGATAACATCCGGCTGCTGCAGAAGGAAGTCGGGCTTGAGAACTTGCCGGAGAAGCTGCGCGAAGTGGCCGAGATCCGCTTGAAGCATCCTGACATGAATTTGAAGGAAGTCGGCGATATGCTGAAAGGCCATGTAAGCAAATCGGGTGTCAACCATCGGTTGCGGAAGATCGACGAGATGGCGGAGAAGTTGCGAAAATAAGAACTTTAGCCGGTTCAAATATAGATTTTTTGTGGAAATCATCAAAAATTCTAGTGCAGAACGCCGAAAAATGCTATACTAGTTGAAAAATCGCATTTTTGCGATTACAGCTGTTTACCGCTGTAAGCAAGTCAGTCTACCGTTGCAATTTGTAAAAATAAAATTTATCTATAGGGTGATTTGCCCTTCATGGATGAGCTAATAAAAGTAGGGGGTATTGGTTGCATGTCGAGACGCCCAGTAGTCGTTAAGTTGAAAACAGGCCTTCATGCCAGACCGGCGGCACTTTTCGTACAGGAAGCAAACAAGTTCTCTTCCGAGATTTTCGTGGAGAAGGACGAGAAGAAAGTGAATGCCAAAAGCATCATGGGGATTATGAGCTTGGCCATCAGCACAGGGACCGAAGTTCACATAAGTGCCGAAGGTTCGGACGCAGAGCAGGCTGTAAACGCTTTAGTCACCTTGGTCAGCAAAGAGGAATTGGAGAACCAATAAGCAGAGTCGCAAGCTTCCGGGAGGAAGCTTCTTCCCTTCCGGGGATTGCGGTAATGGTATCGGTATTCGCGAATCACGGCAGTCTGTTTCAGATAGAACAGATTGCTGGAAGCGAACGACAGAGATGAATGCGCTTGCAATTTTCGTGCCTGCGGCAGACCGGTAAAGCGAGGCAGGATCGTTAGCGGAAATTTCGCTCGCGGCGTAATTGGTGGCATTTGTGCTCGTGGTCGCGTAGTGGGAAAACATGAACGGGAGGCCTCGATTTCCTGGAGGGGAGTCGAGGCTTTTGTATGTTTAAAATTGTACATTTCATGAACATCTGGCTAAACGGCGACTAATACTCGAAACACGCGGCAAATGGGGCGCAACCTTTTATAGGCAGCTATCGTCTAAATTGTCGTCGTATATTGGTATCCTGAAACAGACAGAAGAGGAGAAGAAACAACACATGAGACGTATGAAACAGGAACTGGCCTTATTGCTGGTTTTCACACTATTGCTCGGGACGTTTGGCTTCAGCGCATCGGCTGCTGACAAGAAGGAATCTTCGGTATCGTCAGGGACGACGTACGTGCTGCTGTACTTAAATAAAGCGGAAGCGTTCTTGAACGGGGAGCAGGTCACACTCGACGCCCCGGCAACGATTATCAAGGATAAAATGTTCGTTCCGGCGAAATTTCTGGGCGATGCGTTCGGCATGAAAGTCGAATGGAACGAGCAGACGCGGATGATCGAGATGGAGACGCCGAACGCGCAAATTTTGCTCGACAGCGATAACAAATCCGTCTGGATCAACGGTTATTGGATGCGCTTTGAGGACGCGGCGGCGATCGTAAACGGCCGCTTGATGGTCAAACTCACTTGGCTGGCGGATTACATGGGCGCCCGTTATACATACAACGACGAGCTTAAACGCGTCGAAGTGTTATATGTGAAGACGCCGCAAGGCATCTATATCCCGGATACCGGCAACTCCAAGCCGGTAGCCAAGTTCAGCTTCGGCAAGTCGGTCTACAAGATCGGAGAGCCGATCAAATACGTCGATTTGAGCTACGATCCCGATGCCGAGGGCATTGCGAAGTTCGACTGGAAGGGCCGCCAGGAAGCGATCTTCACGCCGGGCACCTATCCGGTGACCTTGACGGTAGAGGACATTCATGGGAACCGGAGCGAGCCCTACACGCGCTATCTGGTTATCGGCAAGGAGACCTATCTGAATGAGGTGGAGTATCCGATTTACCGCAGCCCGGTAGGCTCGTTCATCAAGACGAACTGGTCCGTACTGTGGAGCAATTTCCACGAGCTGCCGGAGCTGCCGAAGCAAGTGACGGAAGACAAATCGCGCAAGCTGCTTGTCAGCGACAGTCCCGAGACGTTCGAGCAGCAAGGGATTTTGTATCAGGATACGATCGAAGGCAAGGGTCGCCTGTACGCAGACCATATTAACGGTACGAACGAAAAAGTGACGATGGCGATACTCGCCAAAAATATGACGGATAAGCCGGTCACCGTCAGAACGACGAACAAAGGCGAAGTATGGCCTTCCGTATATGCGAACCTGATCGGAAACGAAGCGACTGTCGACTTCCTGCTCGGCGACCCGCTGAACGAGAAGCTGACGATTCCGCCGAATCAAACGTTCGTCTATAAACAAATGCCGGACTTCTATCCGGGGCAAGGCGTGAACCTGTTCTATGACGTCGAAACGGACGGACTGGTGCAGTTTTCGTTCATCGCCTCCAGCCAGATCTCGCAAAACTCGCTGACGTTACCGCTGCTTCCGTTCAACGGACACGTGCGCGGCTCGTTCCCGGTGTCCGAGGTGCAGTGGAACATCGACGCGACCACCTTCACGAGCCCGTCGAGGCTGATCGTCGGGGACGGGAAGATCGATCCGTTCCAGCCGGGCTACGATACGATTCGGATGCAGCAGGTGAACAACGACGGCAATTATGGGGTTGTGTATAAAATTCACGCCGATAAGCCGCGCAAAATGGCGGTTATGATTTTGCCAAAGGGCGGTGTCTTTAAAGGTCCGTTCAAAATCAACGGCGAAATTCGCCTTGTGCCGGAATCCGGCGTCATCACGGCGTTTGACGGCATGCAGATTCTGGCTAAAACGACGGGGACGGAAGAAGCGCTCGATATCGAGTTCAGCCCGCCGGCCGGTTCGGCGTTCCCCATCGATTTAATCTTCTACCCGCTCGACGAGCGTGAAACCAAGTAACGAACGAAGCCTCCCGGTTCTTTAGCGGAATCGGGAGGTTTTTTTGTGCGAATGGCGGGATGCCCGAAGCCTTAAGCACGATGGAGTGAGCGCGTCTTGATGTCCGCCGTCAGTCAACCGTCATCGAAACGTTATTCGATCCCGCGTAACCTTCGCGTCTCCTGAACCGTTATAGAAAACGAGCAGGTAAATTTTTGGAAACCAAGTAGGAGGCGCAGGTAACATGGGAATCGGACGGCATGCTCCGGAAAATTGGATGAGAGTGACAGGTTGGAGCTTATTTGCAATAGGCACGCTGTTTATACCTTATGTTCCCTGGTATATCTTGGGCGGCATCCGCGAGGAAGAAATCGGAAGGTGGGGGTTCTTCGCCGTCATCGGCGGGCTTGTCGTCGGAGTCTGTACGCGGATGTACCGACTGGGCTCGCTTCCGGTGAAACGAGGCCTGCTGCTGCTTGGTATCGTCGGCATGGCTTTCGTCGTCTTGGGGCAGGTGCCCGCCTTGTTCAGCTGGCTGATGTACGGGGGCAGCTTCGTACGCCATTGGATGCCGTGGGAACGGATCGGGTTCGGGCTTGGCATGCTGCTGCACATCTGGCTGGCGGTCACGGCGTTAATGACGGCGGTCGTATCAGGCTATGCATTAACCGGCCGGATGGAGCCGGAGCTGCGGCTGAGGGCGAGGGAGGGTGCGATTTATTTCGCTCTACTCGCGGCAGTTATCGGGGGGTGGTGGGGCTGGGACCGCTATCAAAGCTCGCATTGGATCGCGCAAACGGTTCCGGCGGACGGAAGCTTGGAGGTTCCCCGCGATAGCGAGGTTCGGGTTGTGTGGAAGGGCCGGCACGACAGCATGGGCATGCGCGTTCGTTACGCAGATTCGCCGGATACACCGGTCCCGGGAGAGACCGCGGGTTCCGGCGGCGGTATGAGCTACAGGCCGGAGGGCGGCTTTGCTCCCGGAGCGCGTGTGCAGATCACCGTAGAGGCAGGGCGGCGTACGCATACGTTCACGTTCACTACGGCGTCGGAATAACCCTGCCGTCTGGCGATATGACAACAGCCCTGACCCCGCGGCAGGAGAGCCGTAGAGTCAGGGCTGTTACAGGTTTGGTTTAGATCCGCTCGATGACGTTGTCGATCAAGCCGTAGTTTTTCGCTTCTTCCGCGGACATGAAGTTGTCGCGGTCGGTGTCCTTCTCGATCCGCTCGAACGATTGTCCCGTGCGCTCCGCAAGGATCGTGTTCAACTTGTCGCGCATCTTCAGAATGCGCTTCGCGCGAATTTCGATGTCGCTCGCTTGGCCTTCCGCACCGCCGAGCGGCTGGTGGATCATGACTTCGCTGTTCGGCAGCGCATAGCGCTTGCCTTTGGCGCCTGCCGCCAGCAGGAATGCACCCATCGAAGCGGCCATACCGACGCAGATCGTCGAAACGTCCGGCTTAATGAACTGCATCGTGTCATAAATCGCCATCCCCGAAGTGATCGAGCCGCCGGGACTGTTGATATACAGGCTAATGTCTTTGTCCGGGTCTTGTGCGGCCAGGAAAAGCAGTTGCGCGATGATCGAATTGGCTACAACGTCGTTGATTCCGCTACCGAGAAAAATAATCCGGTCCTTAAGCAGGCGCGAATAAATGTCATATGCGCGTTCCCCTCTTGCATCCGGTTCGACAACCATAGGAATAAAACTCATGTGCTGCAGCCTCCTTTTATAATTAAACTATATCCATCATAGCGGAAATTCAAACAAAGGTCAAGAAAGGTCAAACAAAGAGTAAAAAAAACAGCCATCACGTGAAGTTAGGGCTGATTGTCGTTAGTATAGATGGCGCGCCCGTAAGGAATCGAACCTTAATCTCAGGCTCCGGAGGCCTACGTCATATCCATTGGACCACGGGCGCGTATGATGTTGTGCAAGTCACAAAGAGTGACAGCAAAAGTTATTATAAGACATTCTCCAATGAATTGCAAGTCAAAGTTGATGTCTTTTTTAGGCGGATATCTACTTGAATGTGGAATCAAATTGAATTATAATGGGAACATCTAAGTGAGAAGCTTAGTTCTTTTTTTGGGTCATGTGGGACTGAAAATGTATCACCGGGACAAAAAGAGTCCCAACAGAGAGCGATGTGAGATTCGAGGCCATGCGAGATATTCTGGATATTCAGAAGCAGCTTCTGCCCGACCTGCTCGAAACGATGAAAAAACGGTACACGATTCTGCAGCACATTCTTATTTCGGGAGTCGTCGGACGCCGTACGCTGGCGGTTTCGATCGGATCGACCGAGCGGGTGCTGCGCGGTGAAGTCGATTTTCTCAAAGAACAGGGCTTGCTTCAGATCGATGCTTCGGGGATGCGAATCACCGATGCGGGCCGCGTTCTGCTCGAGAAGATCGAGCCGCTGGTCAAAGACGTATTCGGATTGACGGAGTGGGAAGAGCTCATTCGCGACCGATTCGGCTTGAAGCAGGTGGTGATCGTGCCGGGCGATTCGGAAGTTTCGCCGCATGCGAAGAAGGAACTGGGCCGCGCCGGCGCTTTGGTGGTGCGAAAGCTGGTTAAAGAAGATGAAGTCATCGCCGTTACGGGGGGCTCAACGATGGCGCAGGTGGCCGATCAGTTGAATGCTACGGCGTCGATGAAGAGCTGCTGGTTCGTCCCCGCACGAGGCGGACTTGGCGAAAGCGTGGAACTGCAGGCCAACACGGTGGCGGCTACGATGGCCAAGAAGGCCGGCGCCCGATACCGGCTGCTGCACGTGCCGGACCACTTGAATGAAGAGGCCTACCAATCGTTGATACAGGACGATCATATCGCCGAGATCATTCAGTTCATCCGCCGGGCAAGGATGGTCGTACACGGCATGGGAGATGCTATGGTCATGGCAAGACGCCGGAAGGTCGATCCGGAAACGACGAGCAGTTTGCAGCGCGAAGGAGCGCTCGCGGAGGCATTCGGCTACTACTTCGACCGCAGCGGCCGCATTTTGCACAAGATGCCTACGGTAGGTCTTCGCATCGAAGACATTCACGAGATGGATACGGTCATCGGCATCGCGGGCGGGAAGAGCAAGGGCGAGGCGATCGTCGCCGTTCTCCGCCACGGTCACGAGGATGTGCTCGTTACGGATGAGGCTGCCGCCGCTGAAATCGTAAGAAGCTTGACATCTTGACGGGTTTATACCTGTCTTGACATATATAAAAAGAAACCATATTTTAGGAGGAACTTTCTCATGGCAACGAAAATTGGTATTAACGGATTTGGACGTATCGGACGTAACGTGTTCCGCGCAGCGCTGAATAACCCTGAAGTTGAAGTCGTAGCCATCAACGACTTGACGGATGTTAAAACATTGGCTCACTTGCTGAAATATGACACGACGCACGGCAAATTGGACGCTACGGTGGAGTCGACGGAAGGCGCATTGATCGTGAACGGCAGAACGGTTAAAGTCTTTGCCGAGCGCAACCCGGAAAACCTGCCATGGGGAGCTAACGGCGTTGAAATCGTCGTTGAATCCACCGGTATTTTCACAGCTAAAGAGAAAGCCGAGCTTCACTTGAAAGGCGGCGCGAAGAAAGTTATCATCTCCGCACCTGCTACGAACGAAGACATCACGATCGTGCTTGGCGTTAACGAAGATAAATACGATCCTGCTGCACATACGATTATCTCCAACGCATCCTGCACAACGAACTGCTTGGCGCCATTTGCGAAAGTATTGAACGACACGTTCGGTATCGTAAAAGGGATGATGACGACGGTTCACTCCTACACGAACGATCAATCCGTGCTCGACCTGCCGCACAAAGACTTGCGCCGTGCACGTGCAGCTGCCGAGAATATCATTCCGTCCACGACCGGTGCAGCGAAAGCCGTTTCCCTCGTATTGCCTGAGCTGAAAGGCAAATTGAACGGTATGGCTATGCGCGTGCCAACACCTAACGTTTCCGTAACGGACCTCGTAGTTGAAGTCAGCAAAAACGTAACGGTTGATGAAGTTAACGCAGCTTTGAGAGAAGCGGCTAACGGCCCGCTGAAAGGTATCTTGAACTACACCGAAGAGCCGCTCGTATCCAGCGACTTCAACGGCGACCCTGCTTCCTCGACAATCGATGCTTTGTCCACGATGGTTGTCGGCGACAACATGGTGAAAGTTGTTTCCTGGTACGATAACGAGTGGGGCTACTCCAACCGCGTCGTGGATCTCGTTAGCTTCATCGCGAAAAAAGGTCTGTAAGATCGCTTGAAACCCATTGTGGTGATGAACTGAAACTCAAGTTCGACCAATAGCGCAGGGACGGCATTTGTCCGCTTCCGGCAAGCCGGTATCGGCTTGCACGGGAGCGGGCCAACGCGGGGTTCCCTAGCGGGAGGTGCGGGCGAGACGCAGATCATGACCACAATTTTTGTGTGCGGGTAAATGTGCCTAATTTGTGAACAGATAGGGAAAATTCGGATAGAGAGCGAAAATTAAAGAGAGAATGCGGGAAAGAATATCGAGTAATCAATCGGGAGGCGACGAGAAATGAACAAGAAAAGCGTGCGTGACGTCGAAGTTAGCGGAAAACGGGTATTTGTGCGGGTGGATTTCAACGTACCGCTGGAGAACGGCCACATTACCGACGATACGCGGATTCGTGAAACTTTGCCGACCATCAAGTATTTGACCGAGCGCGGCGCGAAAGTGATTCTGGCGAGCCACTTGGGCCGTCCGAAGGGACAAGTTGTGGAGGAGCTGCGCTTAACGCCGGCGGCCGCCCGTTTGTCCCAGCTGCTCGGCAAGCCGGTTTTGAAAGCGGATGAAGCGATCGGCGACGCGGTCAAAGCGCAAGTCGCAGCGTTGAACGACGGCGACGTGCTGCTGCTTGAGAATGTTCGTTTCTACTCCGGTGAAGAGAAGAACGATCCGGAGCTGGCCAAGTCGTTTGCGGAGCTGGCCGACCTGTATGTGAACGACGCGTTCGGTGCTGCTCACCGCGCTCATGCTTCGACCGAAGGCATCGCGCATCACTTGCCGGCCGTTTCCGGCCTTCTGATGGAGAAGGAGCTCGATGTGCTCGGGAAAGCGTTGAACAATCCGGAGCGTCCTTTCACTGCGATCGTCGGAGGCGCGAAAGTCAAAGACAAGATCGACGTCATCAACAATCTGCTGAACATTGCCGACAACATCATTATCGGCGGCGGCTTGTCCTACACGTTCCTGAAGGCGCTAGGCAACGAGATCGGCAAATCGCTCGTCGATAACGAGAAGATTGATCTGGCGCTCAGCTTCATCAACAAAGCGAAGGAAAAAGGCGTGAACTTCCTGCTGCCGGACGACATCGTGGTCACCGACGAATTCAGCCCTACAGCGAACACGCGAATCGTATCGATCAGCGAAATTCCGGCGGACTGGGAAGGCATCGACATCGGGCCGAAAACGCGCGAGAAATATGCCAAGGTGATTGCCGAGTCCAAGCTGGTCGTGTGGAACGGACCGATGGGCGTATTCGAAATCGAACCGTTCTCGCACGGAACGCGTGCCGTGGCGGAAGCTTGCGCGACGACGAGCGCTTACACCGTTATCGGCGGCGGCGATTCGGCGGCGGCGGCCGAGAAGTTCCAATTGGCTGACAAGATGGATCATATCTCGACCGGCGGCGGCGCATCCCTCGAGTTTATGGAAGGCAAGGCGCTTCCGGGCGTCGTGGCTTTGAACGATAAGGAATAGCTTACGATAAGCAGATGAAGCTGTTTAAGGCAAATTTGGAAAGGGGCTCGGACATCGATGCGGAAACCGATTATTGCAGGCAACTGGAAAATGTTCAAAACGGTAAGCGAAGCCGTAGCATTCGTTAACGAGGTTAAAGGCAAAGCGGAGGTAGACGGCGTGGAGAGCGTCATTTGCGCTCCCTTCACGAACCTTCCGGCGTTGGTCGAAGCCGTGAAGGGCACGACGCTGAAAGTCGGCGCACAAAACCTGCATTTTGAAGACAACGGCGCTTACACGGGCGAAATCAGCGGCGTTATGCTGAAAGACCTCGGCGTAGATTACGTTATCATCGGGCACTCCGAGCGCCGCGCTTACTTCGCGGAAACTGACGAGACGGTGAACAAGAAGGTCCATGCCGCGTTCAAGCACGGCTTGACGCCGATCGTGTGCGTAGGCGAGAAGCTCGAAGAGCGCGAAGCCGGTCAAACGAAAGACGTGTGCAAAGTGCAAACGGAAGCGGCTTTTGCCGGTCTGAGCGCGGAGCAAGCAGCTCAAGTCGTGATCGCATACGAGCCGATCTGGGCGATCGGAACGGGCAAATCTTCTACGGCGGCCGATGCGCAGGACGTGATCGGTTACATCCGCGGCCTGGTCGAAGGTCTGTACGGCGCGGAAACGGCGGCAGCGGTCCGGATTCAATACGGCGGCAGCGTGAAGCCGAACAACATCGCCGAGTACATGAGCGAAGCCGATATCGACGGTGCGCTCGTGGGCGGCGCCAGCTTGGAGCCGGCCTCTTACATCGCGCTGGTTGAGGGGGCCAAGTAAAATGGCCAGACCGAAACCGGTAGCGCTCATTATTTTGGATGGCTTCGGCCTGCGCGGCGACGTGCAGGGCAACGCTGTTGCCCAAGCGAAGAAGCCGAACTACGATCGGTATTGGAACCAATTCCCGCACACGACCTTGACGGCGTGCGGGGAAGCGGTCGGCCTGCCCGAGGGTCAGATGGGCAACTCGGAAGTCGGCCATTTGAACATTGGCGCGGGACGGATTGTGTACCAGGATTTGACCCGGATCTCCAAATCGATTCGCGACGGCGAGTTTTACGATAATGAAACGATTCTCGGCGCGATTCGTCACGCCAAGCAGAACGGCAAGAAGCTGCATCTTTACGGCTTGCTCTCCGACGGCGGCGTGCATAGCCATATCGCACACTTGTTCGCTTTGCTCGAAGCCTGCAAGAAAGAGCAGCTGGACGATGTGTACATTCATGCGTTTCTGGACGGCCGCGACGTAGCCCCGGACAGCGCCGCAAAGTACATGGAGCAGCTGCTTGCCAAAATCGCCGAGCTCGGCGTCGGCCGCATCGCGACCGTACAAGGCCGCTATTATGCGATGGACCGTGACAAGCGCTGGGAGCGGACAGAGAAGTCGTACCGTGCGATGGTATACGGCGACGGTCCGAAGTATGAAGATCCGATGAGAGCGATCACGGAATCGTACGAGCGTTCGGTGTTCGACGAATTCGTCATGCCGACGGTCATCGTGAAGCCGGACGGTACGCCGGTCGGACTCGTCGAATCCGGCGATGCGGTGGTGTTCTTCAATTTCCGCCCGGACCGGGCGATTCAATTGTCGCAAGTATTCACCAACAGCGATTTCCGCGGCTTCGACCGCGGCGATAAAGCGCCGACGGATCTGCACTACGTCTGCTTGACGCTGTTCAGCGAGACGGTCGGCGGTTACGTGGCGTATAAGCCGAAAAATCTCGACAATACGCTCGGCGAAGTGCTCGTACAGAACAACCTGAAGCAGCTTCGCATCGCCGAGACGGAGAAGTATCCGCACGTGACGTTCTTCTTCAGCGGCGGCCGGGATGTCGAGCTTCCGGGGGAAACCCGCATTCTGATCAAGTCGCCGGCGGTCGCCACCTACGACCTGAAGCCGGAGATGAGCGCTTACGAAGTCGCGGCGGCAGCGGTCGCCGAGATTGAAGCGGAGCGGCAGGATGTCATCATCTTGAATTTTGCCAATCCGGACATGGTCGGGCACTCGGGCCTGCTGGAGCCGACGGTGAAAGCGATCGAAGCGACAGACGATTGCCTCGGTCAAGTGGTCGAAGCGATTCTCGCCAAAGGCGGCGTTGCGCTGATTACGGCCGACCACGGCAACGCCGATGTCGTCACGAATCCGGACGGCTCGCGCAATACGGCGCACACGACGAATCCGGTGCCTTTCATTGTGACGGATAGTCATGTTACACTAAGGAACGATGGCATTTTGGCAGATATTGCCCCAACGGTCTTGGCGATTCTCGGCGTAGCGAAGCCGGAGGAAATGACCGGAACTTCGCTGATTGCTCAGCGTGTTTAATGACGCCGAAGCTTGATTAAAAATGATAAGGAGTGTTTAGAATCATGACAGTAATTTCTAATGTGTACGCTCGTGAAGTGCTTGACTCCCGCGGTAACCCGACGGTTGAAGTGGACGTGTATCTGGAGTCCGGCGCGCGCGGCCGCGCAATCGTTCCATCCGGCGCTTCTACCGGCGCTTACGAAGCTGTAGAGCTTCGCGACGGCGACAAATCCCGTTACCTTGGTAAAGGCGTGCTGAAAGCCGTTGAGAACGTGAACGACATCATCGCTCCGGAAATCATCGGCATGAACGCTTTGGACCAAGTTGGCATCGACCAGCGCATGATCCAGCTTGACGGCACTCCGAACAAAGGCAAGCTGGGCGCGAACGCGATCCTCGCGGTATCGATGGCGGTTGCCCGCGCAGCTGCCGAAGCTTTGGATATTCCTTTGTACGTTTACCTCGGCGGATTCAACGCGAAGACGCTCCCGGTTCCGATGATGAACATCATCAACGGCGGCGCGCATGCCGACAACAACGTAGACGTGCAAGAGTTCATGGTCTTGCCGGTAGGCGCTCCTACGTTTAAAGAAGCGCTTCGCACAGGCGCTGAAATCTTCCACAGCCTGAAATCGGTTCTGAAAGAAAAAGGCCTGAACACTGCTGTCGGCGACGAAGGCGGCTTCGCTCCGAACCTGGGTTCGAACGAAGAAGCGATTCAAACGATCATCACGGCGATCGAACGCGCAGGCTACAAGCCGGGTGTTGACGTATTCCTCGGCATGGACGTCGCTTCCACCGAGTTCTTTAAAGACGGCAAATACCACCTCGAAGGCGAAGGCAAATCCTTCACGTCCGCCGAGTGGGTCGATTTCTTGGCTGCTTGGGTCGACAAATACCCGATCATCACGATCGAAGACGGCTGCTCCGAAGACGACTGGGATGGCTGGAAGCTTCTGACCGAGAAGCTGGGCTCCAAAGTTCAGCTCGTCGGCGACGATCTGTTCGTGACAAACACCGAGCGTCTGTCCCAAGGTATTGAGAAAGGCATCGGTAACTCCATCCTGATCAAAGTGAACCAAATCGGTTCCTTGACCGAAACGTTCGACGCGATCGAAATGGCGAAGCGCGCCGGCTACACGGCGGTTATTTCCCACCGTTCCGGCGAAAGCGAAGACAGCACGATTGCCGACATCGCGGCAGCGACGAACGCAGGCCAAATCAAAACCGGTGCGCCTTCCCGTACGGACCGCGTAGCGAAATACAACCAATTGCTCCGCATCGAGGATCAATTGGCCGATGTCGCTCAATACGCAGGCAAATCCGCGTTCTACAACTTGAAAAACTTCAAATAATATATATAAATAAACTGTCAGGTAGAAGAGGTTTTGGACTTGGAGCTTTGCCGTCAGGCGAAGAGTAGTGTATGCACCGGAGAGTTTACGTGCCGCCTTTAAAAACGGATGATACCCGCAGCTTATTTCAAATCCAATCATCCGTTTTTAACAAAGGCCGGAGGGCATACAGCTGCTCGCAGCCGACAGGAGGCAACGCCTAGCCTCAACCTTGTTCACCTGACCAACCCCCGGAGGGAATCTTATGAGTAATCTGATAAAGACTGTACTGTTTCTTGTGGTATCGGCCTTTCTTACGCATTTGATTCCCTTCAGCGATTTTTTCCGCAATCTGGATACCATGATCCACGAATTCGGTCACGCTGTCGTCACGCTGGCGCTGTCCGGCAAGGTGATGTACATTGAGCTGTACGCCAACCACAGCGGCGTTACGTATTCGCAGGTATCGAGCAGATGGAGCTTAATTCCGATCTCGCTCGCGGGGTATGCGACAGCTTCGCTGTTTGCGCTATTGTTGTTCCGGCTCCGGTCGCGGGATAAAGAGCGCCTCGGGCTGCAGGTAATGACACTGCTTGCGGTGCTGTCTCTGGTGCTGTTCGTTCGGAATCCGGCCGGTATTTCGTGGCTGATCGGGTTCATCATTCTGAACGTGATCGTGCTGGCTATCGCTCCGCGATGGTTGCGGGATCTGTACTACTTGCTGCTGGCGTTCCTGACGCTGGAGGAATCGGTTTTCGGGCCGCTTTCGCTCATTATGTACGCGTGGAACGATCCGATGCGAGCAGGGGACGCCTCCAACTTGAGCGCGGTGACGCCGTTCCCGGCGATCGGCTGGGCCGTGCTGTTTACCGTCTTCTCGTTATGGTGCGCGGTCAAAGCGCTGAAGCTGTTCCTCCGCGGACGATCGTCTCATCGCGAAGGGAAGCCTCGCATCCAGCAACGGTTCGAACGTTGAACCTGACAAAAATACCGTTACGCTGCTCATCCGTATGGACTGGATTTGTCAGCGTATTTTTTTTGTGGTATAATAAGCTTGCTGTCTATTTTCGGACAAGTTGTGATTGCTGCTCGTAGGAGGTGTGAAGATGGAAATTGCACTGAAAATTATTTTGGTGATTGCGTCGATTGGATTAATCGCGGCCGTATTGCTGCAGCCGGGCAAAAGCGCGGGATTATCCGGTGCCATCTCCGGGGGTGCGGAGCATTTGTTCGGGAAACAGAAGGCGCGCGGTCTGGAGCTGTTCTTGCAGCGTTTGACTATGGCGTTGGCCGTTGTTTTCTTTGTTTTGTCTCTGATCGTGGCGTACTTTGTAAAAACCGCTTAATCATAAAACAACGACAGCAGGGGAATATTACTCCTGCTGTTTTTTTTTCTCTCCGGACGGGTAATGAAGCGGAGGAGGCTTGAAAGATACGCTGGTCGTTCCGAGGAGCGCCGATTACATAGATAAGCATATGTCCTCGCCTTTCCGGCAGATCGCCTATTCCCCGGAATCCTCGCATGGACTGCTGCTGGACGACGAGCGGGAACGGGTTGGCTATGCATTCGGGATTTTTACTTACACTCGGTCAATACGGGCATGGGAACAAGCGGGCGGCAGGTTCCTCCACATAAATTAGAAAGAGAAGATAGGAGTGAGCGCCAATGATCACAAGAGAAGCATTGCTCGATTTTATGAAAGAAACGGCTTATAAGCCTATGACGTACCACGAGTTGGAGCAGCATTTTGAACTGGAGGATGCTCAGGCATTTAAAGAGTTCTTGAAGCTGCTGAACGATTTGGAAAATGAGGGCTTGATATTACGTACCCGGAACGATCGATACGGTATTCCGGAACGGATGAATTTACTGCGAGGCAAGCTGCAAGCGCATGCGAAAGGGTTCGGATTTCTGATCCCGGACGACCGGGAGCTTCCGGATGTGTACATTCACGCCAATGATATGGGAACCGCCATGAACGGCGACATTATTCTGGTCCGCGTCAACTCGAAGAGCGCGTCCGGCGGTCGTATGGAAGGCGAAGTCGTACGCGTAGTCAGCCGTGCCAATACGCAAATTGTCGGCTTGTTTAAGTCGTTGGAAGAGTATGCTTTCGTCATACCGGACGACAAGCGGGTCGTGCGGGATATTTTTATTCCGAAGGATGCGTTTAACGGAGCGATGGACGGGCACAAGGTCGTGGTGCGGATCGTGTCGTACCCGGAAGGCCGCGCTGCGGCACAGGGCGAAGTCATTGAAATTTTGGGGCATAAGAATGATCCGGGCATTGATATTTTGTCAATCATCCGGAAGCACGGCTTGCCGGAATCGTTCGCCGACGATGTGATGGACGAAGCGGCCGCCGCACCGGAGTCGATTACGGAGGAGGAGATCCGCAGTCAGGGACGGCGCGATCTGCGCGGCAAGCGGATTGTTACGATCGACGGCGAAGACGCCAAGGACTTGGACGATGCGGTGAACGTCGAGCGTTTGCCGAACGGCAACTACGTCCTGGGCGTTCATATCGCCGATGTGAGCTATTATGTGCGCGAGGGCTCGGCGCTTGATCAGGAGGCGTACAACCGCGGCTGCAGTGTGTATTTGGTGGACCGGGTCATTCCGATGCTGCCGCACCGGTTGTCGAACGGGATTTGCTCGTTGAATCCGCAGGTCGACCGGCTGACGATGTCCTGTGAGATGGAGTTCGATCAGGATGCGAATGTCGTCCGGCATGATATTTTCACGAGTGTGATCAAGACCAGCGAGCGAATGACGTATAAGAACGTACGTACGCTGCTTACGGAAGAAGCTCCGGAACCGGAGCTGCTCGAGAAGTACGGCTACCTGATGGACGACTTCCGGCTGATGGAAGAGCTCGCGATGAAGCTTCGGTCCAAGCGGATGCGGCGCGGCGCGATTGATTTTGATTTTCAAGAGTCGAAAATCCTGGTAGACGAGAACGGGAAGCCGACCGACATTATTAAGCGCGACCGTACGATCGCCGAGATGATCATCGAGGAGTTCATGCTGGCGGCGAATGAAACGGTGGCGGAGCATTTCTACTGGATGAAGGTGCCGTTCTTGTACCGGATTCACGAAGACCCGGACGGCGAGAAGCTGGCGCATTTCATGGAGTTTATTACGAACTTCGGGTATGTGGTGCGCGGCAAGGGCAATACGGTGCATCCGCGGGCGCTGCAGACGCTGCTGGAGGAAATCAAGGGTACGAAGGAAGAGACGGTTATCAGCACCGTGATGCTTCGTTCGATGAAGCAGGCGAAGTATGATGCCAATAGTCTGGGCCATTATGGCCTCGCGGCGGAGTTTTATTCACACTTCACTTCCCCGATCCGGCGGTACCCGGACCTGATCATCCATCGCGTCATTCGCGAGGTGCTGGAGAGCGGCGGCGTACTCAGCGACAAGCGTCACGAATACTTGGCATCGCGGATGGAAGATATCGCGCGGCAGTCGTCGGAGCGTGAGCGCGTCGCCGTAGATGCGGAACGCGAGACGGAGTCGCTGAAGAAGGCCGAGTTCATGCTCGACAAGGTCGGCGAGGAATTCGGCGGCATCATCAGCAGCGTGACCAGCTTCGGCATGTTCATCGAGCTGGACAATACCGTGGAAGGGCTTATCCGTCTGTCCGACTTAACGGACGACTACTACCACTACCACGATGCCCAGCACGCGCTGATCGGCGAGCGCACCTCGAAGATTTTCCGCCTTGGCGATGAGGTGAAGGTGCGTGTGTCGCGTGTGAACATGGATGAACGCACCATCGACTTCGAGATGGTGGACATGAAGCCGCGGCAGCAGAAGGTGAGCCTCGTTGACGCGCTGAAAGCGGTGCGCCAAGGCAAGCGGGGCGGCCGCGGCAAAGGGCCGGGCGCCGCGAAGACGCGCGCGCTCGAGGCGACGGGCCGCTCGGCGGAGAGCGGCAGCGGGAAGCGCGGCGCGAGTGCCTTCGGCGCCGGTGGTGGCGCGGGCGTCGGCTTCGCCAAGAAGAAGCGCAAAAAGACCGTGAAGCACTAGGCGCCTCTTGATTTCCGGGGATGGAGTTTGGTACAATGGACTCCATCCCTTGGTTTGGTTTGGAGTCTTGATGGGAAGGAGCGGTGCTGCGACAATGGGCAAGAAAGCGGACGGGAAAGTGCTGGCGCAGAACAAGAAAGCGTCGCATGATTATTTTATAGAGGATACGTACGAATGCGGTTTGGTGTTGACCGGAACCGAGATCAAGTCGATCCGCCTCGGTAAAGCCAATATCGGCGATGCGTTCGCGTTGATCCGGAATGGCGAAGCGTTCATTCATAACATGCACATCAGCCCTTTCGAGCAAGGCAACCGCCACAACCCGAGCGATCCGACCAGGGCGCGCAAGCTGCTGCTGAAGAAACCGGAGATTCGCAAGCTGCTCGGTCTAGCCAAGCAGGAAGGCTACGCGCTGGTGCCGCTTAAGATCTACGTGCGCAACGGCTACGCCAAGCTGCTCATCGGCCTCGGCCGAGGGAAGAAGCAGTTCGACAAGCGGGAAACCGCCGCGAAGAAAGACGCCCAACGCGACATCCAACGTGCGCTTCGCGAGAAGCAGAAGGTTGCACGGTAGGCGGGCGCACAGTTACCAGCTTTACCGAGTGCTGGATTTGCTCCCAATAGGTTGGCCTTCCTTTTCAGAGCATGTGTGTTATAATAAGAGTACGCCAGAGGACATCAGCATCAATCAGATCTTATGAAGTCAGCACATCAACAGCTTTGTTGATAAACCTTTTTTCATAACTTCCTTGAATTCATATTTTTACATTGTTTCACTTTTAGGCTCCTTAACCGGAGCCTTCCTATGCGGGGACGTTCTTGGATTCGACGGGGATAGTTCGAGCATGGGTTGCGGGTAGTGGGGACGCGTCCACTTCATCAACGCTAAAGCCAATTAAATGGCAAACAACAACAAAACTACGCTTTCGCAGCTTAATAACCTGTGAGCGTGCTCCTACTCTGCATCGCCCATGTGCCGGGCTAGGGGCTCAACTTTAGTGGGATACGCTGTCTCATCTCCGCCTGCGGTGAGCTGAAGAAGACAATCAGGCTGACCCAACGCGTAGCCGGTTACGGGGCGACGCTCGGGTGACATCAAAACTGTGACTACACCCGTAGAAGCCTGTGTGGCGTTATCTTCGGACAGGGGTTCGACTCCCCTCGTCTCCATAAAGACAAAAGGCACTGACCTAGTGGTCGGTGCCTTTACCTTTTCTGGGATTGTTTTTCGTATCCTTAACTGTAAAGCCTGCTTTTAATAAATCCGATTTTAGTTTTTCCTTAGATGAAGACTTATAATATTCATCTAATTTTGCTTTCCAGACTGCAATTGAATTTCTACCTTTATTCATAAGAAAACCTCCATGACTCCAATACTATAATTCTAGTATTGACTCCATTGAAGGTTTTATACTAACTACTATACAATATCAAGAAGCTGGCCGTTTTTATCAACTAATACTTTTGTTGTGTGCAAGTCTTCATCGAGTTCGCTACTTGCTGCAGCCTCTCTAAAAGAAATTAGTAACTGATTCTTGGCGACATCGTGGTCCACAGCATTTTCAGAGTCGATGACACTGAAACCAGCCAACTGCAGATCTGCTTTAAGAGATTTTGCATCTATATTATTGTAGTAAGAACTCATTTTCTGAGCCCATTTTTGTGCGGCATTCATAATATAACACCTCTTTTCTTAGGGTTATTACCCCGCATTACCTTTTCAAAGCTCAGGATTATATCCGTATTAATAACGCAATATTGTTTCTCAGTTCTAAAGTGTCTAGTAATGCCATAGGGTTTGCTTCTATGATTCGAGAATAATGGAGGAAGAACTTCTTGCTTATCCTTGTAGGGAAAGGTTTTGGATATAAGATGTAAATTTAGAATATTAGCCAAATGATTACACATAAAGGAATCATGGTATTCATTCACATCGAGCTTCTTCTCACTAATCTCACTGTTTAAACGAAGCATTTGTTGGAAAAACAAATCTTGATGCTCCCTAAGGTCAAGATCCATATAATGATCTTCATTTATGCGGACAGTACATTTAAGAACAGCCCAATTCTCTTCTCTATATTTTTCATTTCGAGTAACCTTCATGATCGACCAAACTTTTGCTTGAGTATCATCATGATAGAAGTAATATCCATCACCAAGATAATGTTCATCTCCTGTGGATTTAAGATGGGGTAGCAGCGTTTGGGCTAAGACGATTTGATCAATTGCACTTTCCGTATTGCCATGGTATAGGGTCAACTCTATCATAGGGGTTCCTTTTCAACGAATCTGTTATCATTATACCACTTATTGGTATGTTTGTAACTGCCTTGTTTGGACTTACGGGGCGACGCTCGGGTGACATCAAAACTGTGACTACACCCGTAGAAGCCTGTGTGGCGTTATCTTCGGACAGGGGTTCGACTCCCCTCGTCTCCATAAAATGCGAGAGCATCGACCAAAAGCGGTCGATGCTCTTTCGCATTTATAGATCGGATAAAGGAAGGCGAGAGCCCTGGGAGTTCAGACCGCATGCAACGGAGCAGGGCGGAGTGAGCACGGCATGGACATGTACCGCCAAGGTTGTCCCCTTTATTTGCGGTCAAGCTCGGCTTCGATGTGGGACGATTTGGAAGACTCGCCCATACGCCAGTAGACGAAGAAACTCACCGCAATACAGGCAGCCACATAGAAGTAGAAGAGCGACTCCATTCCAATGCTCTTGAACCACAATGCGATGAACTCCGCGGTCCCGCCGAACACCGCAACGGTGAGTCCGTACGGGAAGCCTACGCCAAGAGCGCGAACTTCTGTCGGGAAAAGCTCGGCTTTCACGATGGCATTGATGGAAGTATAACCGGTAACAATGATGAGACCAGCCAGCATGAGCAAGAAAGCACCCATAGGATTCTTCATGTTCTCCATGATAAAGAACAGTGGCGCTGTCAGCAAAGTACCGAGGATACCGAAACAGAGCAATAGCGGGCGCCGTCCGATCCGGTCGGACAGCATGCCGGCGAGCGGCTGAAGTACGATAAATACCAGCAGGGCAATAAAGTTGATCCAGCTGACGACGTCCTTGGGGAGGCCTACAGAATTCACCATGAACTTTTGTAAATACGTTGTATAAGTATAGAAGGCGACGGTTCCGCCGAGCGTTAATCCGACCACGGTCAGCACCGCTTTAGGATGCTTCATCAGAGCTCGCATGGTCCCGGCGTTTGTCCTGCTTTCGGAGCCCATTTTGGAAAACTGTTCTGATTCGTCCATCGAACGGCGCAGCCACAAGACAGCTAGTGCCCCCAGCGCTCCAATGATGAAAGGAATACGCCAGCCCCAGGCCTGCATTTCGGCTTCGCTGAGTAGTTGTTGGAGGATGATCTGGACGCCCAGCGCCACCAACTGGCCTCCAATAAGTGTGACGTATTGGAAGCTTGAGTAGAAGCCGCGCCGGCCTCTGCTGGCCATCTCGGACAAGTACGTTGCCGAGGTTCCATATTCTCCGCCCAGCGACAACCCTTGGAGTAATCGAGCGAGAACCAAAATGATGGGAGCCATTATGCCAATGGAGCTATAACTAGGGGTACAGGCAATGATCAGGGAACCACTGGCCATGACAGAGATGGAAAGCGTCAGCGCAGCACGGCGGCCATGACGGTCGGCGTATCGGCCCAGCAACAGGCTCCCTATCGGGCGCATTAAGAAGCCTACGGCAAAGATCGCCGCCGTGTTGAGGAGTTGGCTTGTCGGGTCTCCCTTAGGAAAGAACTGTGATGAGAAATAGACTGCGAATGCAGCATAAACGTACCAGTCGTACCATTCGATCAGATTTCCAACCGAACCTTTAAAGATGTTACCTGCAATACTTCCCTTCTTTGTCGACTCAACGGATTGAGACATTATTTAATTCCTCCTTCAGAAAGTAACCGCTTTCTTCGATGGGTGCATGTTGATTATTTTTTAAGCCTTTGCTTGCATCAATGATCGACCTTTCGAAGATTTGTGTAACGCTTACACCCGTCTAGTTGAAGTCATTAGAACTGTTCTTTATACTACAAAATAGTATCTTTCCCTTTTAATTATATCCATTAATTGTTTCCAGGTATTCAAAAATAGCAGCTGATTTGCCGTCTATTTATGCTGAAATGCAAAAAGGAGGAGGACGAGTGGATTTAACCATCCTGCTAAGGCTCTTTGAGAATGTAGTCGTAGTTGCTCTAATCTCTTTATTCATTGGTCAATTGAATTATTTTAGACTCTTGATTTATGGGAAAAATGGTTGGAAGCGAACCGTTATTCTTTCAGTAATATTTGGGTTTTTATCCATTCTTGGAACAGAAAATGGCATTCAAATCGATGATGCATTGGCCAACACGAGGATTGTCGGTGCTGTGGTAGGAGGGCTTGTAGGAGGCCCTCTGGTTGGGATATTTTCCGGAATCATAGGAGGCATTCATAGATATTCTATCGGTGGATTTACCGCCGCTGCCTGCGCCATCTCTACCGTACTTTGCGGCTTATTGGGAGGGCTAGCAGGGATCAAATACGATATGTTAAGAATGAAATGGCAGCACATCGTTCTGTTAGGGCTCACAGCGGAATTGATTCAAAAGATATTAGTGCTGCTCCTAGCCAAACCATTTGCAGCAGCGCTGGCATTGGAATTGAAAATAGCTATACCTACTACAAGTGTGACGATCTTGGGAGTGATGATTTTCATCAGGATTTTTATGAACATTAAACTTTTACAGGACCAATCCGGGGCTATTGCGGCTAATCTTGCCCTTAGTATTGCTAGCCGTACCCTCCCCCATCTTAGAACCGGTCTAAATGAAACGTCGGCGAAACAAACAGCAGAGATTATTCATGAAATTGCAAATGTCGATGCGGTCGTAATAACGGATTGTGATCAAACTTTAAGTATAGTAGGTGTTGGAAGTGACCGCGGTCTTCATGAAAAGGCGATTTATGCACAGGTAACAGAAGCCATCCTCAAACAAAATAAGATGAGGATCCTTTCTCTAGATAAAGAGTTTGCACATTTCCATCGTAATTTTCCCTTAAAATCAGCAGTAGGTGCAAAATTGGTTCATAACAGCAAACCGGTTGGAACATTGCAGATTTACTATAAAAGTTCATTTAAAGAAACCCAAACCGACCTCAATCTTGTTGACGGACTAGCCAAGCTACTTTCGGTACAAATTGAACTTGCGGAGATAGAAAAGCAAACCAAAATGAGGCAGCAAGCGGAATTGAATGCATTGCAGGCACAAATTAAACCGCATTTTCTTTTTAACACGCTAAGCACCATCATGTCTTACTGCAGAACCAATCCTGAGCTTGCAAGAAACCTGCTGGGCAATTTGAGCGACATTTTCAGGCGAAATCTGAATAATAAAAACAACTTTAACAGTTTGAAAGAAGAGTTGGATGGTATAAAATCTTATTTGGAGATTGAGAAGGTCAGATTCGCAAACCGATTAAAGGTGACTATGGAAATTGACGAATCCTTATTGAATATGAAATTGCCAGTTCTAACCTTGCAGCCTATTATTGAGAACTCGATTCATCACGGTTTATTTCCAAAAATAAATAACTGCTTGTTATTTATTCGTGTTTGTAAAAACAGAAATCATGTACAAATCCGTGTTGAAGATAATGGAATCGGAATTAACGAGAAACGGTTAGCGGAAATTTTAAATCACCAAACAAAGGGAATAGGTTTTTCTAATATTCACCGTAGATTACAGTCTATATACGGGAAAGATTATGGTCTGCATATTAAAAGTGAACCGGGATCCGGTACGATCGTAACATTTGAAATTCCGATGACCGGTCTAAAAGAGGATGTGATCTAACTTGTTTATAAAAACAATCATTGTGGATGATGAACCGGCTATTTGTTCCGAGTTGGCATTCCTGCTTCAAAAATATATAGATATTCAAATTGTCTCGATCCATCACAATCCCGTTGAAGCTCTTTCAAAAGTTATTCATGATGAGCCTGATCTGCTTTTTCTAGATATCCAAATGCCTGAGATGAATGGGTTAGATTTCGCCAAGCGTTTAAATCAAATGACCCATCCTCCGTTCATTATTTTTTCAACAGCTTTTTATGAACATGCGTTAGAAGCATTTAATACGCCCGCTATAGCTTATCTTACAAAACCTATATCGGAATCCAGATTGGACGATGCCATCAAAAAAGTGAAATCTCTTCAAGCCAAGACAAAAATTAAATGGGAAAAAGCGCCGCCAATGCTCGAAGGTCGTATCTGTATACGGAAAAACAACATCATAAAACCGATTCAAGTAAGTGAAATCAGTTTTGCGTTTGTCAAAGACAAAGAATTATACATTTCCACTAAAGATTCCATAGAAAAAAGCGAATTGTCTCTAAATGAATTGGAATTGGTTTTAGATGAAACGGGTTATTTTTTTCGATCTCACCGAAATTATATTATCAACCTAAACTTCATAACTGAAATCATTCCTTGGTTTAACAGTACGTATTTAGTAAAGATGAATGACGCCAATAGCACAAAGGTTCCAGTAAGCAGAGGAAAATTAAAAGAATTTAAAAGTATTATGAATCTATAATCGTCATCGATTATCATGCTCCCATAGGTGCCCCTATCTGCTTCGCGGCTTAACGATTGACCTCCGAATCAGGTCTGGGGATCAACATCACATATGGGAATTTTCTTGTTTTGGTTAAGGAAAAATTTAAAAGCCGCACTTACGGACATCATGCAACCTCGCCAAACAGCATAACGCGGCGGCGGATTGTGGATTGGCCAAGCCACGGTTCGCTCCATAAGTACTACCAGTGAGAGCACCACATCAGCGCTCTTTCTGCGTTTTAGAAGGGTTTCACAGGGGATTTTGTGGAGAGCGGCTTTATGCGGCTTTTTTCTATTTCATCTGCTATCCAGGATCATGATACAATGTAAAAGAAAGGAAGGCGGTGCTGTTCAACATAAAAGGAGGGATTTGATGGAGTATGTCCGGGATTACACGATGTACGCTTCCATTTTCGGCATGTTCAGTTTTGTCTGGTTCGGTTGGGCGCAAGAAAAACCGAAAGCAAGCTGGCGAATATATATTGGTTTGGCGTCGGCCGCAGCTCTTCTTGTTTGCCTGGTTGGCGTCTATCTGAGCGTGAAGAATTGGGATGCGCCTTCTGCTTTGTCGGACGGAACGGCTTTCCGCAATTATTTGTTTACGGTCTATATCGAATTATTTTTGGCTGGCGCAGGCGCTTTTGTGTTTTATAAATTGAACCGTCAAAATGTTGTTGCTCCCTGGATTGCCTTTATCGTCGGAATCCATTTTATCGGCCTGCAAAGCGTTTTTGACGATCCCAGCTTATATCTTCTGGCGGCGCTTCTCGTTGCGGTCTCTATTCTTTCCATATTTATTTCTCCAAAACTTCAAGTAGCGAACAGCGCGATTGCGGGCATAGGAGCGGGCACGGTATTGTTTTGCTTTGCTGTACTTGGTTTGATTCGGTATTTATCAGTATAAATGGGAAGGCGGCCTCATGTTTGAGGCTGTCTTTTCATCCCATTGTTTTTATTTTGAAGGAGAGGGTTGTTACTCGACTCCGCGGTACATAGGCCCCAGCAAAGTGTTTTCGGAGAAGATGCTTACCCCTCTCTATTTGACAAGCCTGCGGCATTACTGGAATCTCTGGTCAAAAATCATTGCTTTCATCATGGAAATAAACGAACAGCCTATCTTGTTACAAAATCATTTTTGATGTTGAATGGATACCATCTACGAATGGAACGTAAATATGCAGTGGAGTTTATAGTCGATATTGCAAAAGGATTGCATACTTTAGAGACAATCGTTCATATTTTAGAAGAGCATTCTCAAGAAAGATGATTCAAAGGGCCTCCCTAGGTGACATCAAAACTGCAACTACATCCGTAGAAAGCCGCATGGGGTGATCCTCGGACAGAGGTTCCCCTTGCATCCACCAAATTATGAGAAAAGACACCGTGTCATGTCAGGTGTCTTTTTTGCATAATAATGTCGCTGTTGACATTCAAACAACGGATGTCTTCATGGAATAAAATTCAGGATGACTGCACTTGGGGCAGGAGTATTCATCGTTCGATATATCGTGTGAATGTTCGCTTTTTAAAAAACAAATCCATACAGGAACATTTGTTCGAAAAAATGTTTGCGAAGCTCAATATTGGTGTATAATGAATGAGGTTGTCCAAATTGCTCAAAAGGAGCTGTTAGATGATGTCAATCAGTTTGAACCCGTATTTGATTTTTGACGGCAAAGCAAGAGAAGCGGTCCATTTTTACGAGAAAGCATTAGGCGGGAAAGTGATGGGCATCATGACGTTCGGAGATATGCCGGCGGACCCGAATCATCCGTTGACGGATGACATGAAGAATCGCGTTATGCATGCGTTCTTGAAAGTCGGCGACGCGGATCTCATGTTCTCCGATACGTTCCCAGGCATGCCTCATCAGCCAGGCGATACGGTTCAGATTGCCATCCATCCCAGAGAAGAGGCAAGAGCGAGAGAAATCTTCGCTGCCTTGGAAGACGGTGGACAAGTCGTCATGCCCCTTATGAAGACAGATTGGAGCCCCTTGTACGGGATCGTAAAGGACAAGTTCGGCGTTACTTTCCAAGTGAATGTTCCAGGGGAGCAGCCGCAGGAATAGCATAAAGACTTTTGCTCGGCCAACAGACAAAATCTCCTGTTCACAAATGGACAGGAGGCTTACTTTAACGAATACGACTGTTGAAGATACAAAGTATTTACGTGAATGATGGAGCATAGTGGCCAACTTGGGCTACCTCTCCAAACGGCCTCAATATCGGGTGGCGGCGGAACGTGGATTTGCCAAGCTACGCTTTGTCTCCATAAGCTAAATCCACAAAAACGAAAAGGAGCTTTGCCACTGAAGTACGGTGGCAGGCATCTTCTTGTGTTACATGGCTTCGCCGCTGAGGCGAAACCCCTCCTTTTTGTCTGCGGGTGCTGCAAAACTCTTCAACTTTCATTACTTTAAGTTGAAAACCATGTCTGACCGGAAGACAACCTCGCTCCCAATGCTTGACCACAGATAGCGAATTGACAACTAATCATTTATGAACGATTTTTTAAAGTTATAAAGGAGGTTAGCTTATCCATGCATTCCGTTCGCTTAAGATAAGACGGCAATAAAAAAGCAGATTTTTCCATATTTATGGGCTTTTTTGTTGTGCTTATTTTTATGAATGGGATCAAACATGGATAGGTTGAGGAGTAGCCTTTATAAGCTATGCCTTTTATTTCTCTATGCCTTTTCATTGGTTTGCAGACCGAAGCCCGTACATGTGGACTTGAGGCCTGCATTTTTATTGCCAAAAAACAATAAACAACCAATAAAAATGCGAGGAGAACAAAGATATGAACAATCAAAAGGCAAACTGGAAACGTAATTTTTTCACGATATGGGCGGGGCAAGCACTATCACTGATTACCAGTTCTATTCTTCAAATGGTGATTATTTGGTATCTGATTGAACAAACAGGCTCGGCCATGGTGCTTTCAATGGCAACGCTTGTTGGATTTTTACCACAGGCGCTTGGAGGACCCCTGATTGGTGTTATGGTGGACCGTTGGAGCCGCAAAAAAGTAATGATTATGGCTGATATCATCGTGGCGGCAGCAGCAGCTTTGGCCGTCGTTGCTTTGTATATGGAATTGCCTGTCTGGGTGATCATGATTGTACTGTTTATTCGCAGTATGGGTACGGCTTTTCATTCCACTGCACTGAATGCGTCAACGCCTTTGATCGTACCGGAGGAACAACTGGCAAAATGCGCCGGGTACAGCCAGTCCGTGCAATCGGCCAGCTATATTATAAGTCCGGCGGCGGCGGCACTTTTATACTCGACCTGGGATCTGAATGCTGTTATTGCCATCGATATTTTGGGTGCGATGTTTGCTTGCATCGCGGTCGCGATGATTACGATTCCGAAGCCGGAAGCCAAGGAGTCCGTAACACAAAGCGGATTTGCAGAAGAACTTAAAGCAGGATATGATGCACTGAAACATCACAAAGGCTTAGTTGCTCTTCTTTGGGTTGGCGGGTTATACATCTTTGCTTGATTAAACCGGAGTATTTGGGTAGAGTGTTTGGATTGTTTGGGAGCGTGATGGCTTTGGCAATGCCCCTTGGCCTGGTCATTTCGGGTGTTTTTGCGGATCAAATCGGTGTGAATCGGTGGTTTATGCTAACGGGTATCATGATGATCGGGATTACGGTGCTTTGTCTGTTCATTCCGGCAATTAAACAACTGGATCACTCACAAGAATCAGAGCAATGACCTAGAGTTGTTAGACCCCTTGCTTATTCGCATAAATAATTACGCCACTCCCCAAACTTCCTCAGCATAACGCGGCGGCGGATTGTGGATTTACTATGGCACGGCGCGTCTCCATATGCTAAATCCACAAAACAAAGAGGAGCTTTGTCACTAAAACAGGCAGGCTCCTTTTTGCGTTTCACGGTAACAGGACTTCAATAAGGGCGTTATAGATGGTGATCTTTTCCGCGTAGCTGTTTATGAATTCCTTGATTTCCGGCAAGTTGTTGTTCATCTTTATTCCTCGTAAGTACAGGAGTTTAGCTAAAATCGTCGAAATTCATAATGTAGGAAGAATAACCTCTTACATGACAAAGGAGATAGTCAGGTTGAGCATAAATATTGTAAAAGATTTTTTGCTGCAACTGGTGTTAATAGCTGTACTGATTTTTACCTATCAAATATTTTTTTCAGAGCGGTCTGGGAGGAACAAGTACGAAAAGTTTATTCTATCCGTTCTGTTTGGTCTCTCCATCCTACTATGTATGTCCCTTCCTGTTGTCTTTTCCTCCGACTACCGTGTAGATCTAAGAATTATACCGTTACTTTTAGGGACGTTATATGGTGGTTGGGGAACGGGAATATTCCTAAGTGTCCTTATCATCCTATACCGATTATGCGTTGGGGTCGATTTGGGATTGTATACGACAACTCTGACCCTCTTAATTAGCATGCCGGTGATTCTGCTATTCCAAAAGTTTTTCACAAAAGCAGAGAAGAAACAGCGGATACAAATTGCACTAATTTTATTGGTCTTCTATAGTCTTGTTGGAATAACATCAGTGTGGGTAATTAGAGGCTTATCATTCATGGCAGTCTTTCAGGTACATTTCATTCACATGATTATTAGCGTAGTGTCTGTGTTGTTCTTTACTTCTTTAAACGAAACGATAAAGGAAATGATCAGAAAGAATCAAAAGCTGCAATCCGAGGCCAAGGATGCGGAAATTGCTTTTTTGCGTTCCCAGATCAAGCCGCATTTCCTTTACAACGCCCTGAATTCGATAGCCGCACTGTGCAACGACGAACCTCATAAGGCAGAGGAATTGACGTTGGATCTGTCGAAGTATTTGAGAAGTGCCTTTGATTTCAATCAACTGGAGTCACTAACAACCATAGAGAATGAATTGGAGCTCGTCAAAGCGTATATCAATATCGAAAAGGCACGTTTTGGCGCCAGATTGTGTGTGGAGTATGACGTGGATGCGAATCCGGATATCCTGATTCCGCCGCTGATTCTTCAGCCTCTGGTGGAAAATGCTATAAGACACGGCCTGATGTCCAACTTACGAGGGGGAACAGTAACAATCTCCGTCAAACAGGCAGCAGATGCGGTGGTCAGCTTTGTCATAGAAGACAATGGATGCGGCATGAGCGAAATGAGAAGAGACGAAATAATGAAACCGGATGTGAAGAAAAAGGGCATAGGGCTAAGGAACATAAGTCAGCGCTTACAGCTTCTTTACGGAAAAAGCATTAGTGTTGAAAGTGCAGAAGGGGTAGGTACGAAGATTTTTTTCGACATTCCGGCCCGTCCAATCAAGCAGAGTGGAGGTTGAAGCATGCTGCGAGCCATGATCGTGGATGATGAAGAACTATCGGTGAAATGGTTGAAGAAGATCCTCTCCGAGAGCGGCGATGTCGAAATATGCCAGGCATTTTTTAGCCCGTTGGAAGCTTACGAATATGTGAAAACCAATAAGATAGATATCGCATTTCTCGATATTTCCATGCCGGAAATTAACGGTATCTCGCTATCCAGCCTGTTGCTTGATCTCGATGCCACGATAGATGTGGTTTTTGTAACCGCTCATGACAATTATGCGATTCAAGCCTTCGAAGTGAGCGCGTTGGATTATCTTATGAAGCCCGTTACCGCCCAGCGGTTGGCAAAAACATTGGACAAGGTCAGAAGAAATAATCGGAGCGGGACAGCAGGGTCTTCGATGGATGCTCTGCGGCGGGATCAGGATCAAGCTCCGGGTACAGAACTGTCGCTGAAAGAAATATTAACCGAGCAGGAAACACGGATTTTACGGTTGATCGCGAAAGGTTTGTCGAACAAGGAAATCGCCGATCGCCTGCACATCACGGGAGAAACCGTAAAGTCGCATATAAAAAATGTGTACAGAAAGCTTGGAATCAACAATCGAGTACAAGCGCTGCAGCGTGCGGAACAATTGAAGATACGGTAGTGAGCTATGAGGATCGGCATATCTGTCAAATAGAGGTTGCGTTCCTTCATCAATTGGAAAAATGATCAATCTCAAAATGGAAAAGGCAACGGAGTACGCGAGCATTACTCCGTTGCCTTTTCTTGTATTTTCGAATCCATTATGTAGTCCCCTCTGCTTCTTTTTTCATTTGTAGATTCTTCTTATATTCGGACGGATAACATCCGACAATCTCTTTAAATAATTTAGTAAAATGTCTTGAACTAAAATAACCAACCTGCTCAGCAGCTTGCTGTACTTGTACCGACGGATCAGCCAACAATTCTTTCGCTTTCAACATCCTGAGCTTGGTCACATACTGCATAAATGTCGTTCCTGTACGTTTGTGAAAAAGACTGCTTAAATGATTGGGTGTAACATTAAACTCTTCTGCTACCTGACCTAACGTTAAATCCCCCGTATAGTGATTTTCTATATAAATAATCGTCTTGGTCACCAAATCAGGTGTGGTTCCTGCTTGTTTTATTTTTTTATCTAGAAGTTGTTCACCCAGGTTTCGAAGTGACTTAAACCAATCCTCTTCTTTAGTAGGAGTCAGCATCGGGGCATTGATGGAGCAGTTTAAAAATCGTGCAATGGCTAGTGAAGTTGTGATTGAAATCCGATCACGCTGTAAATCAAATATTTTAATGAATTGTTCAATGGTGTTCATATAACTCACATAATGTCTTTTGTGGTACTCATCTATCGCCTTGATTAAAGTGCGGCATAGCTCAGCAATCGCAGGCTGCGATTCAACTTCAAATAAATCGACTTTGTTCCAGCTACGGGAGATGCCCAGCGAACAGCGGAGATAGGCAATCTTATGAAGAGTTGTCACCTCATCCAGGAGCGATGTATAAGAATCACATTCATCAGATACTACCAGACTAAATGCCAGGCCCGGCTCCTCAGCTTGTTTCACAAGCTCTGAATAAAAACAGAATAATTTCTCCAGCATCTCTGCACCCTGCAAAGTTGTGTATTTCCCCACCACAGCCCATTCTCCGCTTGGCAGAAGGATCGTAGCCAATTCTAAATCCTTATGATAATACTGGGGCATCGTAGAGCTAATGGCAGTAAAGAACGGCTTAATGGATACCGATTTTTCTGCTTCAGGATAGCAGCTGTCCATGTAAATAATCTGACATCGCATCCGACTGAACGGTTTATTATCGGATTCTCTTTCATCCCAGCTACGGATAAGTCCATGAAATAAGGAAAGCATGTCAGATTCGAAAAGCTTGTTATTTTCAATGATTTGGAGAAGTGTGGTTTGTCGTATTTTAGTTATCAGGGCTTGCACAGCCTGAATATCAACGGGCTTAAGCAGATAGTCGATAGCCTTTAATCGGAGCGCCTCTTTCGCATATTCAAAGTCGGCAAATCCCGTTAAAATGATCCATTGGGTATTGGGTGATAAAGGGGCTGCTTCTTGGATGGCTTCCAAGCCTGATTTGACAGGCATCCGGATGTCGACAAAAGCAGCCTCAGGCTTGACTCGATTAACAACATCTATGAGCTCCTGACCATTACGCGCTTCAAAGAGCTGTAGATCAGGGCATATTTCCAACAGGATAGATGACATGGCTTCTCTTGCTAATTCCTCATCATCGGAAATAACAATATTCATTGTGGTAGCTCCTCTTTATTAAGCGTTATCGTTATGTTAATGTAAGTACCATGCCCAATACGGCTATCCAATTGAAAATCGTATTTACCCGGAAATGCGAGCGCCAATCGTTCCTTTACATTGCTTAAACCAATGCTCTGATTATTAGATCGTTCAAGTGGTTTGAAACCGATACCATTATCAGCAATCCGTATGACAAACCTATCTTCGTCCGTAATTTTTGGGAGCATTTCGGCGCTTACCTCCACCAAACAAGGATGCTCACAAGGCTCCACACCGTGAATGATGGCGTTTTCCACCAATGGTTGGACTAGCAGCTTAGGGACACGGATATGCGCAATTTCGGGATCTAAGGTGATTTTAATCTCTAAACGATCACGGAAGCGCATGCTCATAAGCTCTCCGTATTTTTGAATAATGGAGAATTCCTCCTCTAAACTGCAGGTATCATGGGAGGTTAAGATGTAACGGAGCATCCCGCTTAACGATATGATGGCTCGTTCTAAATGGGCATGCTCACCTTTGCGGTTTAAACTTAATAATGCATTTAATGTGTTATAGAGAAAATGTGGATGAATTTGTGATTGAAAAGCGCGAAACTCGGCATTCTTAAGATTCAGCTTGGTACGATATTCTTTAATGATTAATTCATCCAATTGATAGATCATTCGGTTTAAAGCTGTTCCCAACTGAGCAATCTCATCTTGGCCTTGTATAGAAACCCTCTTCTTCATATTTCCGCGCTGAACGTGGCTCATGACACTGATCATTTCTTTGAACGGTGTTAAAAGGGTTCTGGAATAGGCAAAAAACAAAAAGAAGGTAAGCACAACACCACCAACTGCAAAAGAAGCCCCCATGATATGCATCCAACTGACCTTGGAGGCAAGCTCAGCTTTAGATAACCAAACGGTAATTTCCCATGAACTGATAGGTATTGTCCTTGAAACAGGTACATAGGAATGCTGTTTGTAAAGGATATTGGACGGGTTTTTCACAAATTGATGCAGCTCTTCCGGAGATAAGTAAGTATTAGAATAAACCAATCTATGATCCTTGTCAGTTATTGTAACAATGGAATTCACATTAAACGAAACTTGCCTTACGATTTTATCCAAAATGACTGTATCCGCATCAGCCATAATGACGGCGAGAGGCTGTTTGGAGTCAGGATCTTTTATTAATCGGGCTACAGAGAACACTTCAGGGACAGAATCAAGCTTTAAATAATCTTGCGGGTGGACATTAATGAAGGCAACTCTCCCGTTTGCTGTAACGGCTTCCCGATACCAATTTTCCTCAGTATATCGATAATCGGTGCGAGTTTCAGTTAGATAGGAGTCACTATCATTATAGTAGACAGAACCATCGATGGTTACGAGTAGTGTACCTAATATATCCTTACGTAAATTAACAAGCAATCTTGGAAGCGTATGGTACAAAGTATAGTCGGCTTTATACCTTGAATAATTATCAACGTCACTCTGTAATCCTCTGGCTTTTAGCATGAGAGAGCTCATTACCTCGTTGTTCGTGTAAGGAGAGACGGTCACTCGTTCCAAATCATCTAAATACGTTTGGATATTTTCGGTCAGGCCAACCAAGGTTGCTTCTGTGAGCTTCTCGGTTTCTTTCGTGATTATTTTGACATAATAAGAAGGCATAACAAAAGCGATAATGATAACAGGGAACAGGATAGTTAACGAATAGAGCAGAATTAGTTTCCCACGAATCGAGATATTTGGCTTATTCAGGCAGGACTACCCCTCCATGATTAATTGTGTGGTCGATTATACTGTAAATTGTAAAGGGTTGCAACAATAAATATGAGCGCCTGAAATCGTAGATTAGACACATATGTAAACCCTTACAATCGTGATAAGATTTACGCGTATAATAAATATAAATGATATGAGGTGGGTACATGTTAAAAAAATGGAAAGTATCTTTGGCGTTAACCCTAGTATCAGCTATAGCGATAAGCGGTTGTTCCCAGCGTCCCGAAACTCCTTCTACTGCACCTTCGAGTGGAAAGGAAAGCAGTAACAGTAACAGCAATACCCCCAAGAAAACTTTATCCATGATGATGAATGTTGCAGACCAGCCTGTCCAAGATATGTATCGTCAAATAATCAATGATTTCACAAAAGAGAACCCGGATATCGCTGTGAATATTCAGTTCCCTGGTTCAGCATATGAAAATAACATGAAAGTTAAAATGGCGGCTAATGATCTTCCCGACATATTCGATACGCATGGTTGGGCACAGGTTCGTTATGGCGAATATTTGGCTGATCTCAGAGAAGAACCATGGGTAACACAATTGACCGATACGATTAAAAATGTTGTAACAGACAAGGCCGGCAAAGTTTACGCCTTGCCCATCAGTGAAGCCAAGGACGGCATTATGTACAATGTCGATATGCTCAAAAAATATAATGTGGAACCGCCTCAAACCTTCGATGAGCTAATAGCTGCAGCCGAAAAAATTAAAAAAGAAAGCGGTGGAAAAACAACACCTTTTTTCTTTTCAGGAATTGATGAAAGCACGATTGGCACCTATTTTGGATATTTCGCAAACGCTTTATTGATCAATCCTGCAAATAATTCGGCAGAAGATCTGTTAAATAATACGTTTGATTGGAATAAATGGACGGTGCTTCCGGAAAAGCTGTTAGATATCAAAAAGCGCGGACTGATAAATGAAGATTTCCTGACAGCAAAGCGAAGCGATCTACCTGGTGTATTTGCTGAAGAGAAAGTAGCATTTGTCATGCTGGCCCCATCATTCGTAGATGCTGTTCATAAATTGAAGCCGGATATGAAAGTTGGATTAATGCCAATTCCATCAATGTCGGCCAGTGATAAACCGGCTTTTTCCGGTGGAGAACGGAACACCATGGGAGTATGGAAGGATTCCAAGAATATACCTGAGGCCAAGAAGCTGATGGCGTTCTTTGCCAAACCTGAGAATTTATCTAAAATTTCCAATATAACTAAGCTGCAGCCCGGGTTGAAGGGCGTTGCTTCGAAGCACGTATTAACGGAGTATTACGAGAAATATGCAAGCAATCGAGTATTACCTTATTTCGACAGGGTGTATTTGCCAAACGGAATGTGGAGCGTCATGTCTAAATCGGGTACAGAGCTGCTGTCGGGTCGGATCACTTCGAAGGAATATTCAGAGACCATGAAGCGGGAAGTGCAACGGCTGAAAAAAAATTAACGGAACACTAAAGGGGTGTGATAATGAACAAGGTTTCACCCCCCTCATTTCTTGCCTTGGTTAAGGAGCGATTAAATCTGGAAACTTTAGATCGTAAGATAGATGAAAGTAGAACGGCTACCCTTCGATTGCGTCGTTGGCGAAATTCTCCTTCTGCAATGAATTTGATGTACCTTCCTGCGTTCCTGTTGTTTGTGCTGTTTATCTATTATCCATTTATTAAAGGGGTGATGATTTCTTTTACTAATTGGGATGGGTACTCACAGATGTATCGGTATATAGGGTTGGACAATTATAAAAGGATGCTTTCGGACCATAGGATAGGTACGGTAATTATGAATACTCTGATTTATGGAGTTGGAAGCACGATCCTACAGAATATCATAGGGTTAGCTTACGCCGTTTTATTAAACAGCTATATACGGGGAAAGACGCTTATTCGTACTATCGTCTATCTTCCGGTGATCGTCAGTCCCCTGATTATGGGTTATATCTGGTATTTCTTCTTTCAGTTTAATGGAGGAGCTCTTAACGATATTATTTTGTTGTTTCGTGATAAGCCGATCAATTTACTTGCTGACACTGAGCTTAATGTATGGATCATTACACTAGTGAACACCTATCAATTTCTGGGAGTTGCTATGATAATCTTCTTGGCCGGACTTCAATCTATTTCCAAGGAATATTATGAGGCGGCGGAGATAGACGGGGCTTCGGGATTCTCAAGATTTCGTAACATTACCCTTCCTCTGCTTGCGCCGGCCATTACCATTAACGTTGTGCTTAATTTAATCGGCGGATTGAAGTTGTTTGATGTTATAACAGCTTTAACCAACGGGGGTCCGGGCTATGCGTCTGCTTCATTATCTACAATGATTTATCAATTGTATTTCGCTCACCAGGATGCCGGCTACGCTGCAGCATTAGGTAACTTTATGTTTCTGCTTATTTCAATTATCGGTTTGACATCGTTGTATTATTTGCGCAGAAAGGAAATTTCCTTATGAAGCGTGCAAAGGCGCTATATACATTATTGGGTGCTCTCATAGGTCTCATTCATATTGTTCCTTTTTATGTGCTGATCACTACTTCATTTAAAGAAGAATTGGATACTAGCTCTAAATGGGTTATGCCGGGCTATCTTTTTTGGGATAACTTTACGAATGCATGGCAGCTCGCAGGTTTGGATCGAGCGTTTGTGAATACGGTAATTGTCACTGTGCTATCTATTGTTCTGATCTTGATTCTGGGTTCGTCAGCGGCTTTCCCGCTTGCCCGCCATCGAAGTGCACTAAACAAGTGGATGTACGGCTTTTTTGTAAGTGCTCTTATCGTCCCGCCGCTTACAATCCTGGTTCCTTTGTATAAGATGTTTGTCGATATTGGGGCCATGAATACGTATACAGGAATCGTGATTCTTCATGTTACCTTTCACCTTTCTATGGCCATCTTTTTGTTTACGGGTTTTATTAGTACGATTCCAAGAGAGTTGGACGAAGCCGCAATGATAGACGGGGCATCAAGGTTAGGCTTGTTTTTTCGGATTATCTTACCGGTACTCATGCCGATTACAGCAACGGTCATCATTATGAATGGTGTTTCGATCTGGAATGATTATCAGTTCTCGGTATTTTTTCTGCAGAAACTGGAATATAGAACGATCACCGTTGCCTTATCCGCATTTTTCGGAGAGAACAATTCAGATATCGGGTGGGTAGCCGCAGGTTCCTTATTAGCCGCTCTTCCCAGCATCTTACTGTACTTGTTTCTGCAAAAATATTTCGTGGAAGGAATGACTTCCGGGGCTGTAAAAGGATAATAGATGATCAATTAGGTGATCAAAGCTATGAAGAAGGGGAAGCGGGAGCATGAAGAGAAAACCGTTAATGGGCTTAACATTAGGAGATGCAACAGGCATCGGATCGGAATTGGTTGCAAAATCTCTCCAATCCGAAGAAATCCGGCAACTGGCGACATGGGTTTTGGTCGGCGATGAACGTGTTTTTCAGCAAGGGCAAGCTATAGCAGGCGTATCCGTTTCTTATCAAAAAATTGATACGATCGATCAAATCGACAGCGAAGACCAAATTTATTTCATCGATTTGCAAAATTTGTCGACAGACTCGTATACGTTAGGCCAATTGTCAATAGATTCCGGTAAAGCAACGGGTGAAACATTGACGTTCGTACTGAAGCTGGCGCAGCAAAAAAAGTTGGACGGTTTCGTTTATGCTCCTATTAATAAGGAAGCGTTACATAGCGGTGGATTTCATTTTCAAGATGAGCTGCATTTTTTCGCTTCGCTTCTTGATTGCAAAGAAGGATTTAGTGAAATTAACGTCATGGGAGATCTTTGGTTTACGCGAATAACATCCCACGTACCGTTAAAAGAAGTCAGCAGCCTGATTAAGAAAGATCGTGTCGCCCGCATCATTCGTTTTGCACATGATACATTAATCAGCGTTGGATTCGATAATCCGCGAATCGCTGTAGCGGCTCTGAATCCGCATGCTGGCGATGGAGGACTGCTCGGCACGGAGGAAATTGACGAAATCAGCCCGGCCATTCATGAAGCCTGGGAGCAAGGGATTAACGTAGTAGGCCCTTATCCCGCAGACACCATTTTCTTGCGTTTACAAACAAAACCTTTTGATTGTTTGGTTAGTATGTATCACGATCAGGCTCAGACGGGGATGAAGTTATTGGGCTTTAACAAAGGCGTTACTGTCAGCGGAGGACTTCCTATCGCCATCGCTACACCTGCACACGGAACAGCTTTTGATATTGCAGGTAAAGGTACCTCTGACCCGGGTGCAACAGTTCAAGCCATGAAACTGGCCGTCAGATTAGCTGGATTCTAAAATTTTTACATAAAAGTAGGAGGCAAGAAACATGTCAAAGATTACTTTCCTAGGTGCAGGCAGTTCTGTATTTGCTAAAAATGTGTTGGGTGACTGCATGATGACTCCAGCGCTGCAAGGCTTTGAACTAGCCTTGTTCGATATCAATGAAGAACGCCTTAAAGATTCTGAGAACATGCTAAATAATTTAAAGCTTACCCTTGGAAGCACATGCGTTGTAAAAGCATATACAAACCGAAAAGATGCGCTCCGTGGGGCGAAGTACGTTGTCAATGCGATACAAGTTGGCGGCTACGATCCATGCACCATTACAGATTTTGAAATACCGAAGAAATACGGTTTGCAACAAACGATAGGCGATACCTTAGGTATAGGGGGTATTTTTCGAAATCTCCGAACCATTCCGGTATTGCTCGATTTTGCCAAAGATATGAATGAGGTTTGCCCGGATGCATGGTTTCTCAATTATACGAATCCCATGGCGGTGCTGACCAATGCAATGACGACAACCGGTGGTGTAAAAACCGTTGGTTTGTGCCACAGTGTACAAAGATGCATACCGGACTTATTTGAGGCATTAGAGATGGAGAGTGAAGGGGTACAAACTAAAATCGCTGGCATTAACCACATGGCATGGTTGCTTGAAGTAACAAAAGACGGAGTGGATTTATATCCGGAAATCAAGCGCCGTGCCCGTGAGAAGCAAAAAGAAAAGCACGACGACATGGTTCGTTTTGAAATGATGTTCCGATTTGGATATTACGTTACGGAATCTTCCGAGCATAATGCGGAATATCACCCGTACTTTATCAAAAAAAACTATCCCGAGTTGATTGAGCGCTTCAATATTCCGATCGATGAGTACCTGCGCCGTTGCGAACGACAGATTGCAAGATGGGCAACCATGCGTGATGAGCTGGTGAATAACAAAGCTTTGAGCCACGTCCGGTCTCATGAATACGCATCTTATATGTTTGAGGCCATGGAAACAAACAAGCCGTTCAAAATCGGCGGAAATGTAAGGAATACGGGTTTGATTACGAATCTTCCGAAGGAAGCCATAGTCGAAGTTCCCTGCTTGGTAGATTCAAGCGGGATTACACCAACGTATATTGGGGATCTGCCTCAGCAGCTTGCTGCATTGAACCGCACCAATATCAATACGCAGCTGTTAACCTTGGAAGCTGCGACAACAGGGAAAAAAGAGCATATTTATCATGCCGCGATGCTTGACCCGCATACGGCAGCGGAACTATCAATCGATGATATCGTAGCGATGTGTGATGGTTTAATTGAAGCTCATGGGGATTGGTTACCCAAGTTTGTATAAGTTTGGAAATGAAAAGGAGCCTTGCCACTGAAGTACGGTGGAAGGCTTCTTTTTGTGTTGAGGCAGGGTTAGATCGCCTTGTCTTTTCGTTGAGAGTTTGAAAGAAAGGAATTGCGGTTAAGATGGACGGTCAACCGGTCACCATTGGGGATGGCGAAGACCAGGCGCATTTTGACACCGACACCGGTATGCTTACGTATACCGCGAAAGCTCTAATCTACTACATTAGCCCTGAAGGGGTTCTCGTAAGGACGCTTGGCGGTAAGCCGTAATCAAGGCTTTAGACAAGGGTATCACATAGCCGTTCGTTCAGGGACGCGGAGGGAGAGCGGAGGAACCTTGGGCAGGTGTAAAAGGCAATATGTGATATAGCTTGTCCAAGTCGACCGTTGCAGAACTATTATCAAATTGTAAGATTTCAATGCCTTCCCACAAACACTGCTTTTCTTGAATGCTTTGTATAAAGGTGTCCCAATTGCTGAATTTCCAAGCGTCTCTTTCCAGCGCGCGGGCTTGCATTCTTTCTTTCAATACTGAAAAATCAACGGTGACTTGCAGGACTAACGGTTTGACGTTCTGCCAGTCATACTTCTCTTTTAGCTCATGAATATAATTTCTGTTAGAAAAGTAGCCAAGGAAAGGGGCATCCAATACTACGGACCTGCCAAGTTGCAGGTTGTCATTGGCTATATCAAGCAAGGTTTGGTATTCAAGATCCATAACGACATCGCTGTAAAACGTGCAGCCGTCCCGCTCATGAGGCGAATACCCGTTCGATTCCAGGATGAGGCCGGTTAATTTGTTGCAAACCACATCTTTATCAAGATAACAACAATTGTACTTAGATGAGATCAGTTTACCGATAGTCGATTTTCCAGATCCCGCAGGACCAATCAAAAAAATGACGGTAGGTTCCAAGTTACGTTCCTCCAAGAAGTCATGTTTAAAGGCATCGGCGCTAATAAAGCGCTTCTTATTTATTGTTCGCATATGTGAACTTAATTCGTGATTGTGAATCGTTATATATAGAGTATATCAATTCCACTAAGTATTTCAATCCCGTTTTACACTTTTCATATAGAGAACATGCATTATGTTCCAGCAGAACTCCGTAGAAATATTTTTGAAGGAGGATATTGAATTCATCAGTGTTTCTATTTATAATTACGTTGAAAGTTCTAAATGGCGAAATTGATTCACATATGCGAACCGAATGTATATCATGATTCAAAAGGAGAGTCTATGGAAAAGTTTCGTATGAATAAATCGGCTGAGAGGGTGGTAGATCTTTTATACTTACTTGCTAATAGTGGTTCTTCCTTAACCCTGAATGAAATCTGTACGGGGTTAGGCCTCCCTAAAAGCAGTGGTTTTGAATTGGTGCAAACCTTGCTCTATAAAGGTTTTATAGAGATGGATGACGTGCGGTTAAAAAGTTATCGTCTAGGGTTGGGTGCATTTGAAGTGGGCAGTAAGTATCTGTCCAACTTGGGACTTCCGCAGCGAGCAAGGCCTTTTCTGGAAGAATTAAACAAACAGACCGGCAGCACCGTTTTTCTGGGGATTGAAGACAAAGGTAAGATTGTTTACTTGGATAAAGCGGAAAATTACTCGGTCATGCGACCGACAGCCAAACTGGGTTCTCGACGATTCATGCACACTACAGGTCTTGGGAAAGCCTTGTTGGCAGCGTTTCCTACGGATAAGATTCAATACATCCTGGGTGATGGTGAAATTGAGGGGAAGACACCGTATTCGAAAGTGACTTTGCCGGATATTTTACAGGATATGAAGGAAATACGCGAACGAGGTTACTCGATTGATGACCGTGAAGATAATTTGGAGATGTATTGTATCGGTTCGGCCATATATGACCAATCGAATAATCCGGTTGCTGCGATTAGTGTGGCCAGCATCCGTTCCAACATGACGCCAGAGCGTGAAGAGATGATCGTGAAATTGGTCAAAGAAACGGCGTTGAAACTTTCTCGTCAGCTCGGTTACAGCGGCGAGAGGCTGTATATGGATCCTATGTAAGGTAAGCGGAAACGGATGGCATTATTCAAATGAAATATTAAACAACGTGGAGGACATACTATGTGGAGAAAGCTAGAGAACCTAAACAAGATTTATGAAAGCGGAATCGTCCTCATTATCCGTTCCGATAACGAACAGGAAGCGCTGGCTGTTGCGGAAGCTGCGATAGAAGGCGGAATTAAAGTGCTGGAAATCACGATGAGTGTGCCGAATGCACTCCAAGTGATTCGCACGTTAGCTGACAAATATAGCGACGTTTTAATTGGCGCGGGGACGATTCTGGATGGCGAAACCGCCAGAGCGGCTATATTGGCGGGGGCTGAGCTTTTAGTAAGTCCGCAGCTGAATCCGGAAATGATCAAGATGGCCAATCGCTACCAGGCCATTACGATAAGCGGCGCTTTCACTCCGAAAGAGGTATTGGAAAGTATAGAAGCGGGTGCAGACATTGTGAAGCTATTCCCGGCCGAAGTAGTCGGACCGCAGTATATAAAAGCCGTCAAAGCTCCAGTACCGCAAGCTCCGATTGCACCGACAGGCGGAGTTACCCCACAGAATGTTCACGAATGGCTGCAAGCCGGCTGTGTAGGGGTCGGGGTAGGCAGCTATATTAGTAAAGCGGCGCAAAAGGATGGTGACTATCGCAAGGTTACGGCTGCTGCCAAAGAGTTTCTTCAGGCGGTTGCCGCAGCACGCTAGTCTTCCGATTCGACCTGAACCACATCAATAAAAGGAGGTGAACGGCTTGGATCATGCGAAAGAAAGCGGTTTAGTAAAAAATGCGGGATTTTGGACAGGTATTGTGTTGCTTATTTTCGCTTCCATTGTTTTTTGGCAATCCTTCTCTCTGAAATATTACACGGCTTTCGGACCTGGTCCCGGTATGTTTCCCAGATGGCTGAGCGGCATTCTGATCATTATTTCTATCGTTTATATCTGGCAATCGGTAAAAAAAGAAGTGTTCCAATTTAAAGATATTTTTCCCAAGGGTCGAGAGTTAGGAAATATTTTGTCCGTTCTGGCGTCGGTGGTTGTGTTTATGCTCATTGTGAATTTTACCGGCTTTATTATTGCAAGCACCGTATTGCTTTTTATTCTGCTTGTTCGCGAATATAAGTGGTATTCGGGGCTCGCCATCTCGGCAGTAACATCCATCATATTGTTTATAGTGTTCAAATCATTCTTTGATATTCCGCTTCCAGTCAACATGTTTGGATGGTAATAGGAGGAAGTAAATGGAATCTCTTATGCAATTGCTTGCAGGTTTCGAGACAGCGCTTACCTGGTGGAATTTGCTGTATTGCTTGATTGGCGTTACTGTAGGGATGTTTGTAGGCGTATTGCCCGGGCTTGGCCCCACAACGGCTACAGCCTTGCTGATTCCGGTAACCTTTGGGATGGAACCGGTTTCCGCCATTATTATGTTGGCTGGGATTTATTACGGCGGTATGTATGGAGGGACCGTCACTTCCGTTCTAATTAACACGCCCGGAGAGGCAGCATCCGTTATTACCTGCTTGGACGGCCATCCTTTGGCTAAGCAGGGAAGGGCAGGGGTTGCCCTTGGTGTGGCGGGGATCGGCTCCTTCATCGGAGGGACCGTATCGATCATCGGCCTGGCATTGATCGGCCCGGTCTTGGCGGACTTTGCCTTGCGGTTCGGTCCGCCGGAATTTTTCGCTCTGATGGTATTCGGTCTCATCATGGTCATTGGTTTAATGGGCAAGTCGCTCGTTCGGGGTTTGATTGCGGCGTTCATCGGGTTAACATTGTCTCTGGTCGGGATGGACCCTGTTTCCGGAGCGGTCCGGTTCACTTTCGGCGAGCCGTATTTAATGAACGGGTTTGATTTAGTCACTATCGCGATGGGCTTGTTCGGGCTCTCGGAGATCCTGCTTGGTATGGAGAACCTCACAAATTCGGAGAAACCGGCCAAAGTGAAAGGGCTTCTGCCCAGACGCGAAGAATGGAAACCGACGGTGAACTCTATAGGCCGGGGAACCGTGCTTGGATTTATAACGGGCTTGATCCCGGGCACGAACTCTGTCATCCCGGCTCTGCTTTCCTACTCATTGGAAAAGAAGATTGCCAAAGATCCTTCACGTTTCGGGAAAGGTGCAATCGAAGGTGTTGCCGGTCCTGAAACCGCCAACAATTCGTATTGCGGAGCAGCGCTTATTCCATTGTTCACGCTGGGAATTCCAAGCTCACCGACCATTGCGATTCTTTTGGGAGCTTTCATCATGCATGGGCTTACTCCAGGGCCAGTGCTGTTCCAGAATAACCCGGGCTTCGTCTGGGCGATTATCGCAAGTATGTTTATCGGCAATTTCTTTTTGCTGATCATGAATTTGCCTTTGGCGGGGATGTGGGCAAAAATTACGATGGTTCCTGCCAAGCTCCTGTATCCGATTATCCTGATCATTTCTGTACTAGGGGCATATACCGTCAATAACAGCCTCTGGGATGTTGGCGTCATGTTTGTTTTCGGCATCATCGGCTACGTCATGAAAAAACTCGACATTCCCATGGCACCCATTGTATTGACGTTTGTATTAAGCAAGCTCATGGAAAGCTCTTTATTGCAGTCGTATAAAATGTTTCATGGCAACTTGCTGGAGTTGTTTCAACGGCCGTTATCCGGCTCCTTGTTAGTCATTTCTCTTATTGTGCTAGTTCTTAGCGTCATCGCCGAAATCAGGAAAAAGAAATCCGGTTTTGCCGCGGATATCGAGATGTAACATGCATTAAACCATAAAAAACCTTCATGGGGGAACGAACAATGAAAAAAATCGCATTAATTGCAAGCTTGTCTTTAGGTTTGTTGGCTGGTTGTGGCACACAAGGTACACAGGGAACAGAGGGAACGCAAGGGGGACAAGCCTCACAAGCAGCATTCCCGGAAAAAGAAATTACGTTAGTTGTTCCATTCGCTGCAGGCGGCGCTTCAGACGCCACAGGCCGTATGGTTGCCAAGGGCATGGAGGAAAAACTTAAGAAGCCCGTAGTAATCGTAAATAAACCAGGCGGCACAGGCGGCGTAGGGATGTCCTTCGTTCAAGCCAGTCCCAAAGACGGATACACCATAGGATATGTTCCTGCGGAGTTCGCTATGCATAAACCATTAGGACTCTCTGATTTGGAGCCAAGCAAGTTCGATCTCATTGGGCAAGCAACGATGGTTCCTGCAGCCGTTACCGTTGCAGCAAACGCTCCTTATAACACGATTGAAGAGTTTATCGAATTCGCCAAGAAAAATCCGGAGCAAGTCAAAGTGGGCAATTCGGGATCAGGCTCCATATGGCACGTTGCCGCCAGCGCATTTGCCAATAAAACAGGCGTTAAATTCACCGATATTCCTTTTGATGGTGCTGCTCCCGCTGTAACCGCATTAATGGGAGGCCATGTCGATGCAGTCATGGTCGGCACCGGGGAAGTGAAAAGCGGGCTGGAAGCCAAGAAGCTGAAGGTTCTTGCCGTTATGACTGCTGAACGGGATAAAAATTTACCGGATGTCCCGACACTGAAGGAAAAAGGGATTGATGTTCAGTTTGCAGGATGGGGTGGATTTGTAGTGCCAAAAGGTACTCCGAATGAAGTGAAAACCGTGCTGGCTGACGCTTTGAAATATGCCGTTGAATCGGATGCGTTCAAAAAGTTTGCGGACGAACGGAGTATGCTCGCGATCTATAAAGGACCTGAAGATTTTGGCAAGTTTGCAGATGAACAATTCAAATATTTCTCTGAACTGATTCCTACTATGAAACTTAAGTAAATTAAGTTGAACCCCTTTCCAAATTGGAAGGGGGTTCTTTGCTGTACGCCCCGCTTGCAGCGTTCTTGTCGAAACCGCAAGCGGAGTCAGAGCCGCAGTTCGCGGGTTACGCCTGAAAAATTTGGTCGATATTCCTGATATCCTCGGGGGTCAGCGATACCTCTAGGGTTTTCAGGTTGTTAAGCACCTGCTCGGGTCTTTTCGCGCCGGGGATCAGCGCGTCGATCGAGTCGCGGGTAAGATACCAGGCGAGCACGACGTGCGCCACGTCCGCATGTTTGGCTTCCGCGATTTGACGGACCTGCTCCACCTTGTCCAGATTGCGGACAAATTCCTCGCCTTGGAACAGCGGGTTTTTGGCGCGGCTGTCCTCGAATTTCGAGTCCTTGTTGTATTTGCCGCCCAGCAGTCCGGCAGCCAGCGGGAAATAAGGGACGAACGAGATGCCGTTGGCTGCCGTATAGGGCAGGATTTCCTGCTCGACGCCGCGTTTGAACAGGTTGTATTCGCTTTGCAGCACGTCCACGTAGCCGTCCTTATTGGCTTCCTTCAGCTGTTCGATCGAGAAGTTGGATACGCCGATGGCGCGGATTTTCCCTTCATCCTTCAGCCGCTTCAATGCGCCCACGGCTTCGTCCTTAGGCGTATGCTCGTCGGGAAAGTGGATATAAAACAAATCGATATAGTCCGTTTGCAGCTGCTTCAGGCTGTTTTCAACCGCTTGCTTCAGGAAGGCGGGGGAGTTGTCCACCGTCATCTTGCCGTCGACCGGTTTGTGCGCGCCTTTGGTGGCGATAACGACATCTTCGCGGCGGCCCCGTTCTTTGAGCACTTCGCCGATCAATTGCTCCGAGCGTTCGGGACCGTATATGTAGGCCGTATCGATAAAGTTGATCCCGTTGCCGAGCGCGGTGCGCACCACTTCTTTTCCGGTTTCGTCGCTAAGATTCGGAAACAGGTTATGGCCGCCAACCGCATTGGCGCCGAGCCCGATCGGATTGACGTACAGCCCGGTTTTCCCCAAACGTGTCTTTGTTCCCATGTTACCACTCATCTCCTTTTTTTGGAATATATTCATTATACCAAAAAGAAGAAAAAAAACCGAAACCGGAAGGCTGCCATCTATTAATGTTATATATAATAACATAATAAGTTATTTTCTTCTTGAGATTGCGCCGAAAATGATTATAATTGATGTTAATTAATGAAGAAAAAGAGGGTTTATGTTACTTTCTTGTAAGAAAGGGGCCTGGGATCACTGTGAACAACAGACTCGTACTGACACAAACCCAGAAGCTGGCGGTCACCGCCAACATGCAGCAAAGCCTGTATATTCTCCAAAGCTCCAATATGGAGCTGATCGAATTTATCAATCAGCAGGCCGATGAAAACCCTGTTTTGGAAGCCGATTTCGGGACGATGCTCCATAATCGGGGGGTAGCGGGGAGCTCCGCAGCTGCTCCGGAATACGATCCCATTGCGATGGCGGCGAACGCTGCCCCCACGCTGGAGCAGCATCTGCTTCGCCAGCTGAACTGTCTGACAGGCCTCCCTGCGGGAGTGTACGAGGCGGCGAAGTATATGATCGGCAATTTGGACGATAACGGCTATTTGGCGCTGCCGCTCGAGCAGGTCGCCGGGGATCTCGGAATCAGTCCGGCGATCGTCGACCTTGCCCTTAACCGGGTGCAGGAGCTGGACCCCGCCGGCGTAGGGGCGCGGAATTTGAGAGAATGCCTGCTTATTCAACTGCGGCTTACGCACGGAGTGGACAGTCTCGTTTACCGGCTCGTCGAGGGACATTTGGAGGATCTGGCGGCCAATCGTATCAAGCGGATCGCCAAGGAGCTGAGGGCCGATGCCGACGAGATCCGCGAGGCGGCCTGCCGGCTTACGGCGCTGGTTCCCCGCCCTGGGGCGATATTCCAAGCCGACAAGCCCCACTATGTGATACCGGACATCGTCATCGAACAAAGGGAGGAAGGTTTCGATATTCGTGTCCGCTCGATATCCAAGTCCGTAAGGATCAACGGCTTTTACAAGGGAATGTCGGAGCTGGCGGCGGCGGGAGACCCGGAGCGGCAGTTTTTGAAGGAGAAGCTTTCTTCCGCCGAATGGCTTCTGAAATGCCTGTCCCAGCGCGAGAAGACGCTGCGGCTCGTGGCGGAAGCCGTCGTGGAAGCGCAGGCGGAGTTTTTCCGGACGGGAAAGGGCAGCCTGGCGCCCCTTTCGCTGAAGGAAGTCGCGGAGCGGATTGGCATGCACGAATCCACCGTCAGCCGTTCGGTTGCCGGGAAGTTCGCGCAGACGCCGAGGGGCATATTCGAGTTGAAATATTTTTTCGCATCGGGCGTTTATGCCTCGGAAGGGCCGGCCGTGTCGGCGGATCATATCAAGCGGAAAATCAAAGAGTTGATCCGGTTGGAAAACGCAGCCAAGCCCTTGTCCGACCAGCAGCTGGCGGAAGCTCTTCTGGCGGCCGGGCTCAGCATCTCCCGGAGAACCGTCGCCAAATACAGGGAGGAGATGGGCATCGCCCCGTCGAGCCGGCGCGCGGCCCGCTCGTAATGTCTGCTCGGCGGCAGCGGCAAGGGGGGCAGTTCATTCCTTGCCGATCTTGATTTGGTACTCCTCCAGCTTCCGGTACAGTGTAGTTCGCGAGATCCCAAGGCTCTTGGCCGTCCTGCTGATATTCCCCTTGTTTCTTATCAACGCCTGGATATACACATTCCGCTCGCTTTCCTCTCCCTTTTGCTTGATTTCCTTGATGTGGTCGAAGTTTTGGAACATTTCCGCGAGATTCGGCTGATTTCCGGGCTGTTCGTTCTGCAGGCTGTGCACAATGTACTGCGGCAGATGGATGACCTTGATATGGGGCGAACGGTCGGATAAATAAAACGCCCGTTCCATCACATTGTGCAGCTCCCGGATATTCCCCTGCCAGCTATAGTCCATCAGCACCTTGATGGCTTCCGGGGAAATCTCTTTTGCCGGGCGGCCGGTTTCGATCGACAGTTCCTCGATGAAATGGGCGGACAGCTCGGCGACATCGCCGATCCGTTCGCGCAGGGGCACGAGCTCGATGGTAAACACGTTCAGCCTGTAAAATAAATCGCTGCGGAACGACCCGTTATACGCGATTTCCTGGTTCAGGTTTTTGTTGGTTGCCGCAATGATGCGGACATCCACGGGAATCGGCTTGTGCCCTCCTACGCGGATCACTTCCTTCTCCTGAAGAACACGCAGCAGAGTGGCCTGAAGCTCGAACGGCATATCCCCGATTTCGTCGAGAAATAACGTTCCCCCGTCGGCGGCTTCGAACTTGCCGGCATTTCCCCCTTTTTTGGCCCCTGTAAAAGCTCCCTCCATATAACCGAACAATTCCGCATTGATCAGCTCTTTGGGAATAGCGGCGCAATTGATGGCGATAAAAGGCTTATCTCTTCTCGCGCTTTCATTATGAATGGCGCGGGCGAACAATTCCTTGCCTGTACCGCTTTCCCCGAGCAGCAGCACGTTGGCGTTCGTCTTCGCTGCGGATTTGGCCAGGGATACGGTCCGCAGGAAATTGCCGTCAGAGCCGATCAGCTCTTTGGTCGTAAGCTTGTTTTTGTCCCTCCGGCCGGGTGTGGCGCGATGGCCCAACTGTTTGAAGTAGACATAGTGAAACTCCGTTTTTTTGACGATCTGAATTTCGTATAAGCTGTCGGAGTCCTGCTTTCTCATCATGTAGTTCGCTTCCTCGCGGTTGTCCGAAGCAATATCCGACAGAGCCGAATGCACCAGATCGCGTTTTCTCCATAACAAATTCCGGCCCGCCTCGTTATGGAACGCGATTTTTCCTTTGCGCAGCACGAACAGGCTTTTGGAAAGCTGGTCGGACACATCCTGCATCATTTTCGATAAGGAAAAGTAGTCGTCGTGTTTGCGGGTAAGCTCGGCGCAGGCTGCGGCTAACCGGGACAAGCTTTCGAGCGGGTAACCGGCATCGTCTTCGCCGCCCTTTTTGATAAAGACGCCGAGCACCCCCATAGGGACGGTGTCCGCTTCGCTTTTGACTGGCAGCCCCGCGGAGGTCCAGGACGGCAGCCCCGGTATTTCCCGCAAATCGGCGCTTGTGTAAGACGGCGTATGCCCGGTCAAGGCCAGGCCGATGCCGGATTTGTCCAACGGATGGCGAATCCACTGGCTGCCGCCCAGGCGCAGCAGTCGGAGCAGTTCCGGGTCCGGCGGTGTCTCGTCCGGAAAAACGTCCAGCAGTACGCCCTCGGGATCGAAAAAGGCGAAGGTGAAGGGCAGAAATCCGGTCGCCTTTTTTAATTCCTTCAGCAGAAACTCGTTGCGCGTCAACCGCTTCTCCAGTACGTCCCGGAACAGCTCCTCCTGTCCGGCGTCCGTCTGCTTCTGTTCCGCTTCAAAGAACGGAACGGGAGGCAGGGGCGTCTCCGATTCCCACACGATTTGAAACCGGCCGCTGTCATCGACCCGGGCGATACGGGAGTTTAACCACAAATGCTGGTTTTTGTGGTCGACGACGATTTGCCCCTGGGGCGCCTCGAGCTTGAGTCCGGACAGGGCGCGGCGGATGGCGTCCGTGGACGTTTCCTTGGACCGGCGCAGCGCCTCAGCCAGCAAAAACACCGAGTTATAGGCGTTTTCCATCACCGAGCTTATCGTATCCGTGCCGTAGGTGCGCCTGTATTCCGAAACGAACTGCCGGTTGGCGGGATTGTCGATTGTATTAAAGTAAGGAAAGCTGGAGTAATGTCCTGCGGCATAGGAAGGCTGGATCGCGGAGATTTCGGTTTCCGCCGTAATCGAACTGGCGATCGGCTGCTTGAAGCCGTATTGGTAATGCTGCTGGTAAAAGGCCCCTGCGCTGTCGCCGACCAGCGTGGAGAAGATAACGTCGGGACTGGCTCGGCGGATGTCCTGCAGGTGCTGGCTGAACTTCGTGTCCCCCAGGGCGACATAGGTTTCGCCGATTATCGATCCCCCGCAGCTGTCAACCAGGTGCCGGATATACCGGTTCGTTTCCCGCGGATAAATGTAATCCGATCCGATCAGATAAAAGCTTTTGCCCAGATGTCCGATAATCCAGGGGATAAAATGCAGCAGCTGCTGGTTGGGGAGTGAACCGCAGTAGAAAATATTCCGGTGCTGCTCGGCTCCTTCATATAAGGTCGGATAGAAAAGCAGGGTGTCGTGTTTCTCCAATACAGGGATAGCCATTTTGCGGCAGGCCGACGTATATAAGCCGACAATGGCGGCGACCCGGTCGGATACGATCAGCTTTTCCGCCTTTTGGGCCGCGAGGCAAGGGTCCGACGCAATATCCTCCACAATCGGAATGAGCCGTTTGCCGTTGGCGCCGCCCTGTTCGTTGATTTGCCGGATCGCCAGCAGGCTGGCCTGATACTGCCCCCGTTCCGTAATCCCCGTAGGTCCTGTGAGGGAAAACAAAATACCCACCTTCAGTTCCCCGCCCTGCATGTTCATGTCACATAACGCCCCTTTTTAGTTCGTAATAGGATATGACGCACTCTTGGTGTCCATGAAATGTAATAAAAGTGAAACACGGTAAAAAGCAATAATATTACAATGTGTCAGTTATTATAACACAACTTTTGTTCATTTTGTGTTCAATCCCTATTATTTTTTAATTTCGGCGTGGAGAGGGGTTAAAATTAAATAAATATATAACCTTTAATGTAATATATATTCCCGCATAAAAACTGTGTTTGGGAAGGGCGGAATCATTTTTTTTAATTTTTTTCAATTATTTCGATCGGTTGGCACAAGATTTGCTTATTAAATAGATCGAAAGCACAAATCGCCGTTTGTATCTAATCTGAATGCGTAAGATTAGTTAACAAATCAGGGAAGGGGTTTGCAGTGTGTTGTTAGAAAGGCTGGGCATAAAAAAGAAAATGGGAGTGGTACTTGTGAAAATGTTCAAAAAACAAACCGTATCGGCGCTTTTATCCATGATCCTGACATGTTCCGTCCTCGCGGGGTGCGCGGGAGGACAGAGCGGCACAGCCGCCACGAATACCGCAGCCGGCGGCGATGCGATCAAGGTGGGCGTCCTGTTCTCGTTGAGCGGCTCCCTGGCCGTAACGGAAAAAGGAATGGCGAACGCGGCCCTGCTTGCCATCGAGGAGATCAACAAAAACGGCGGCGTCAACGGAAAAACCATCGCCCCCGTACAGGAAGACTATGCCTCCGAGCCTTCCGGCGCCGCGACGAAGGCCAAGAAGCTGCTCCAGCAGGACAAGGTTACGGCGATCGTGGGCGGATACAGCTCCGCAAGCCGCCAGGCGATGCTGCCGATCGTCGAGCAGTACAAGGGCGTGCTCGTTTATCCGACCTACTATGAAGGCGAAGAATACTCCAAAAACATTATTTACACCGGCACCACACCCAATCAGCAGCTTCAGGATTTCGTTCCATGGCTGACCAAGAATGTAGGCAAAAAAGTTTATTTCATCGGTTCCGACTATGTATACCCGGTTGAAACCAACAAACAGGTAAAGGAGCTGCTGAAGCAAAACGGCGGCGAAGTGGTCGGCGAGCAGTACGTGCCGCTCGGCCAATCGGAATTCGCGTCCGTGATCAACAAAATCAAGGAAGCCAAGCCGGATGTGATTTTCTCCGATCTCGTCGGCGACAGCGTGGCCGCCTTCTATAAGCAGTACAAGAGCTACGGTTTGGACCCGGCCGTTATGCCGATCGCGAGTCCCGTTACCGCCGAATCGGAGATCGTATCGATGGGCGCCGACGTAGCGAAGGGGCACATCTCTTCGGCCGCTTATTTCCAAACGGTGGATACGCCGGAAAACAAAAAATTCGTCGATGCCTATCAGGCGAAATACGGCAAGACGGAGCCGATCACGCAGGTGATGGAAGCCTCCTACTTCTCGACGCTGCTGCTCGCCGAAGCTTTGAAAAAGGCGACGGATCTAACGAACTCCGAGACGATTATCAGCGCGTTTGCCGGACTTGAAATCAAAGCGCCGCAGGGAACGGTCAAAATCGATGCGGAAAACAACCACGCCTGGTTGAACTCGCGGATCGGTAAAATCAATGCGAGCGGCCAATTCGAAATCGTTCAAAGCACTACAGAGCCGATCTATCCCGAGCCTTGGGCCAAAGCTTTGTTCCCTAATCACGAAGAACCCTGGAAAAAGTAAAAGGGTGACGGACGGGGCGGAAAAGGAACATGCCTTTTCCGTACTCCCTTCCGAGCCGAAAGGAGGACAAGATGGGCATCATGCAGCAGTTTGCCGACGGAATCAGCGTGGCGGGTATTTTATTGATCGTCGCCATCGGTTTGGGAATCACCTTCGGGGTGATGAAAATTATTAATATGGCTCATGGAGAGCTCATCATGATCGGAGCTTACACGACCTATATGATCTGCACGGTGGGGCATATGCCGTTTGTCGTCGGCATGATCGTCAGCTTTATTGTGACGGCGCTGGTCGGATTGCTGCTGGAAAAGTTTGTGCTGCGCCGTTTGTACGGGCGACCGATGGAAACCTTGCTCGCCACCTTCGGTATCTCCATTTTTCTTCAGCAGCTGATCCGGATGATCTTCGGTCCCGATGGTAAATCCGTGACCAGCCCGTTCCAGGGCGTGATGAACGTGGGGGACGTAGCCTTGCCGTATTACCGGCTGTTTATTGCAGGGATCGCCTTATTGATGGTGCTGGCCACAGCCTTCGCCATGTTCAGAACGAAGTTCGGCATCCAGCTCCGTTCCGTGTCGCAAAACCGGGATATGTGCGAATGCCTGGGCATCAACACCTCCCGTATCGACGCCTATACCTTCGCTTTCGGAGCGGGGCTGGCCGGACTGGCCGGGGCGATTCTGTCGCCGATCAAGAGCGTGTCGCCCACGATGGGCCTCGACTATATGATCGATTCTTTCATGGTCGTCGTGCTGGGCGGCGTAGGGTCTCTCATGGGCGCGGTGTTCGGCTCCGCCGCAATGGGCGAAAGCAACCAGCTGCTGACCACATTTATGGGCGAAACCGGTGCGAAAATTGTCGTGTTCCTGCTCATTATTCTAGTCATTCGGTTTAAGCCGGAAGGTTTGTTCCGGATGGAAAGGAGGTAGAAGGCTGTGCCAACGAACAAATTCGGTCTCAACCATACTTTTGCGGCGCTGACTCTCGTATTCCTGGTCGTCTTTCCATTGTTCGCTTCGGAATTCCGCGTCGAGTTAATGGGAAAATTCATCGTGTTCATCCTGTTCGCCTTTTCATTGAACCTGATCTGGGGCTATACCGGGCTTTTGAGCCTGGGGCACGCCGTATTTTTCGGGCTCGGGGGTTATATGCTGGCCCTCGCTTACAGCTTGCAAAAAGGGATTCCGTCCTTTATGTCCCGCTTCAACATTACGGAAATTCCGCTGGTGATGAAGCCGCTGCAAAGCATTCCGATGGCGCTGATTCTCGGATTGGCGCTGCCGGCGGTGCTGGCGGCCCTCATAGGATTTTTCGTATTCAAGAGCCGGGTGAGCGGGGTGTACTTCTCCATCATTACGCTGGCGCTGGCCAAATTGTTTGAAATGCTGGTCATCAACCTGCAGGCCTATACGGGCGGCTTCAACGGATTGATGGGACTGCCGCGGTTTCCGATCAACGGCGAGCCGTTAAGTCTTACTTCCTATTATTATGTCGTGCTGGCCGTCACGGTCCTGGCCTTTTTCTTCACCCGCTGGCTGGCCCAATCGCATTTCGGCAAAGTCATCAAGTCGATCCGCGAGGACGAGAGCCGCATCCGCTTCCTGAGCTACAATCCGGCGAACTATAAAATTTTCATCTTTACGGTTTCCGGACTGCTGGCGGGGCTGGCGGGCATGCTGTACGTGCCGATGAACGGCTTTATTTCGCCGCAGGATACGGGTATCGCGATGTCGACGGGCCTTGTGATCTGGCTGGCGATCGGCGGCAGAGGCACGCTGATGGGGCCGATCGTCGGGGTGTTCGTGGTCAACTGGCTGTCGAACCTGCTGTCCGAGCAGTATCCGACGCTATGGCAGCTGATTCTGGGCGCCGTGATGGTGCTGATCGTGCTGTTCCTGCCGAACGGCATCTACGGAACGCTGGAAAACTGGTGGAACGACCGGAGTTTACGCAAGAAGAGCGCGACAGTGGAAGAGCCCCTTCTTTACGGCAAGGGCGAAGTTCTATAAAGAAAGCCAGGTGGCAAACATGGGCGACAAAATACTCGAAACAATCGGGCTGACCGTGCAGTTCGGCGGGTTCAAGGCGATCTCCGATTTGAACTTTTCGGTGAACCAAGGCGAGCTGCGGGTCATTCTCGGGCCCAACGGGGCCGGCAAAACGACGCTGATGGATCTGATAACGGGCAAAACGAAGCCGACGTCGGGGCGGATCCTGTACGACAACCACGAAATTTCCGGCATGGAGCCCTATCAGACGGCCAAGCTCGGCATCGGGCGGAAATTTCAGAACCCGCACGTGTTCGACAACATGACGGTGATGGAAAACATCGAGGTGGCGTTCCGGGGGTTCGACCGCGTATTTCAAGCCCTTTTCTATCAAAAGAAGGCGGACATCAAGGACCGCATCGAGCATATTTTGTCCACGATCGGTCTGAAGAGCAAAGCCGACCGGATGGCGGCCAATTTGTCACACGGCGAACGGCAGTGGCTGGAGATCGGCATGCTGCTCGCCCAGGACCCCAAGCTGATCATCCTGGATGAGCCGACCGCAGGCATGACGGCGGAGGAAACCTACAAAACCGGCGAGCTGATTCTGACGGTGTTCAAGGATCGTTCCGTTATCGTAGTCGAGCACGATATGGCGTTTGTCCGCCAAATTTCCAATATCGTCACCGTACTGCACCAGGGGAAGTTTCTGGCCGAGGGGCCGCTTGCCGAAATCGAGCAAAACGCGAAGGTGCAGGAGGTTTATTTGAAGGAGGATGCCCATGCTTAACGCTAACGCACTCCAAGTCTCATACGGAAAAAGCCGGGTGATCAACGGGGTAAGCCTCGAGGTAGGCAAGAGCGACAAGGTTTGCCTGATGGGGCGCAATGGAGTCGGCAAGACCACGCTGCTGAAAAGCCTGATCGGCCTGCTGGCCCCCAAGGAAGGCGCCATTACCTGGGAGGGCAAGGAAATAACCCGTACCCGGGCCAACGAGAGATCGCGGATGGGCATCGCCTATGTGCCGCAGGGCAGGGAAATTATCCCGATGCTGACGGTCAAGGAAAACCTGGAGCTTGGGGCCATGGCCCATCATCCCAAGGAAACCGCCCGGCTGATGGAAGAAATGCTGGAATATTTCCCGGCATTGAAGGAGCATTTGCCACGGAAAGGGGGTGTATTGTCAGGGGGACAGCAGCAGCAGCTTGCCATTGGCCGCGCTTTGATGTCCAAGCCGAAGGTTCTGTTTCTGGATGAACCGTCGGAGGGCATCCAACCGAATGTGGTCGCCGAAATCGCCAGAACGCTGAACCGGGTCCATGAGGAAAAGTCGCTTTCGGTTTTTATCGTCGAGCAGAATCTGGACTTCGCGTTCAAGATCGCCGAGAGGTTTTACGTCATGGAAAAAGGGCAGATCGTCAACTCGGGAAATACCCGGGAGGTTTCCACGGATACGATTAAAAAGTATTTAACCATCTGATTTTTGATTTTCATCAAATAAACCATACATGTGAGAGGAGATTTTACAATGAGACATGGGGACATTTCGAGCAGCGCAGATACGGTAGGGGTAGCGGTAGTCAACTATAAAATTCCACGTCTGCACACCAAGGAGGAGGTTCTGGAGAACGCGCGTAAAATTGCGGATATGGTCGTCGGCATGAAAAAGGGTCTGCCGGGCATGGATCTGGTTGTATTTCCGGAATACAGCACGATGGGCATCATGTATGACAACGACGAAATGTACGCTACAGCGGCGTCGATTCCCGGCGAAGAGACCGCTATTTTCTCGGAGGCTTGCCGAACAGCGGGCGTTTGGGGCGTGTTCTCCCTGACCGGCGAGAAGCACGAGAACCATCCGGAAAAAGCGCCTTACAACACGCTGATCCTGATGAACGACAAGGGCGAAATCGTGCAGAAGTACCGCAAATGCATTCCGTGGTGCCCGATCGAAGGCTGGTATCCGGGAGACACCACTTATGTGACCGAAGGGCCGAAGGGCATGAAAATCAGCCTGATCATTTGCGACGACGGCAACTATCCGGAAATTTGGCGCGATTGCGCGATGAAGGGCGCCGAGCTGATCGTCAGATGCCAGGGCTATATGTATCCGGCCAAGGACCAGCAAATCATGATGTCCAAATCGATGGCGTGGGCGAACAATGTGTATGTGGCTGTCGCCAACTGCACCGGCTTCGACGGCGTATATTCCTACTTCGGGCACTCCGCGCTGATCGGCTTTGACGGACGGACGCTCGGCGAGTGCGGAACGGAAGAATACGGCGTGCAGTTCGCCGAGTTGTCGGTATCGCAAATCCGCGATTTCCGCAAAAACTCGCAGTCCCAGAACCACCTGTTCAAGCTGCTTCACCGCGGATATACCGGCGTGCTGAACTCCGGCGACGGCGAGCGCGGAATTGCCGACTGCCCGTTCGACTTCTACCGCACATGGGTGATGGACGCAGAGAAGGCGAGAGAAGACGTGGAGAAAATTACGCGCTCCACGCTGGGCACGGCCGAATGTCCGATCGAGGGCATTCCGAACGAAGGCAGGCTGCAGGAAGCGGGCAAGTAAGCCTCACGGTCATGAGGATAACGGAAGGAGCGGCTGCGCCAAGCGGCCGGTCCTTCCAGATCATGGCCGTCCTGTTTTATCTGAAAAGCCGGTTGGACCGAGCGAATGATAAGGTAAAAGGGGGAAACACCTTATGCCGTTTATTAACGACAAGCTTCAGGACCTGGAACAAAAGCGTTCCGCTTCCCCCGGCACAGGCAACAAGACGCAAACCCGCTTCAGGTTCGATGTGGAAGACGTCATGGGCAAAATGCGCAGCCGGATTTACGGGCAGGAGCAGGCGATGGAATCGATCGAGAACATGCTCAAAATTGTCCGGTCCGATATCGCGGACCCTGACAAGCCGCTGTATGTCGGCCTGTTTCTCGGGCCTACCGGCGTGGGGAAAACGGAGATCGTGCGCACGCTCGCGGAAATTATTCACGGCTCCAAGGACGGGTTCTGCCGGGTGGACATGAACACGCTGGCCCAGGATCATTACGCCGCGGCCTTGACGGGCGCGCCCCCGGGCTATGTCGGGAGCAAGGAAGGCTCCACCATTCTGAATAAAGAGAAAATCGAGGGCAGCTTCAGCAAGCCGGGCATCGTGCTGTTCGATGAAATTGAAAAAGCGGGCCCCCAGGTGCTGCTGACGCTGCTCAATATTTTCGATAACGGCATCATGACGATTTCCAGCGGCGATAAAGTCATCGATTTCCGGAATACGATAATTTTCATGACGAGCAATATTGCCGCTTCGGATATTTACCGGTTTACCGACCGGCAGCTATCGTCGGCCCCGGCGTTATTCTCGTATTACGCCAATCCGGCCAACTGGGTCCGCCGCGAGCAAAACCTGCTCGAGAGGATCGTGATGAGAAAGCTGGAAAGGTTCCTCAAGCCGGAGTTTATTAACCGGATTGACGATATCGTCATCTTCAACTGGCTGGCGCAGCCGACGCTGGAGAAGGTGACGGGCGTGTTGACGGAGCAGCTGAACCTCAGGCTTCGCAAGCACCGCTGCACCCTGCGGATAGACAATGCCGCCAGGGACTTTCTGGCCGAGCAAGGCTATAACAAGAAATTCGGGGCCCGGGCTTTGAAGCGGGCATTCCGGACGTACATCGAGGTGCCGCTGGCGGAGCTGTTGATGGAGCGGCCGCCGGGCGAAGCGCCGGGCGTGTATACCGCAAGCTACTCACCGGGCGGGGCGCATGTCGTTTTTCAGCATTCATCGGCTTCGGAGTGACACGCGGGGAGGAACGGCATGCGCGGCACATTGGATTTGGGCATTACCGCAAACCGGCGGAATCAAAGCTTTATTTCCCGGATGAACTACACCTTTCCTTTAAAAGTATTGCGGCCCTTCTATCTGGACGGGATCGGCACCGCCTACATCTATTTGCTGGATACGGCGGGAGGGATGCTGGCCGGAGACAGCCTGGATTACCGGATTCGCGTGGAGGACGGCGCCCGGCTTTACTTAACGAACGCCTCCGCCTCCAAGTCGTACGTGATGAACGGGGGCGGGGCGCAAGTGCATCAGTTTTTTTCCGTCGGACGGCAGGCCAGCATGGAGTTTTTTCCGGAGGAGGTCATGCTGTTCAAGGATACGACCCTGGAGACGGCTACCCGCATCGAGGCCGAGCGCGATTCGGTGTTCGCTTTCTGCGACATGTACGCGTGCGGGCGGAAGCATAAGGGCGAACGGTTCGAGTTCCGGAGTATGGGAAATCTGCTCGAAATCGTGATCGACGGCAAGCTGGCCGTCTGGGAGAAGTACCGTGTGGACGGGCATCGGCTGCAGTCGGGCCAGCCCGGTTACCTGGAGGAATATACCCATTGGGGCACTTTATACATGTACAGCAGCGAGACGGACGGCGCTGTGCTGCAGACCGCCCGGGAATGCCTGGCCGGCATCGGCGAAGGCGGGGTGTGGGCGGGCTGCTCGCTTCATCCCAGCGGAGTGCTGACCGTGAAAGCTTTAAGCGCGGAATACGAGGCGGTCAAGGACTGCTTTCAACAAGTATGGGCGCAGCTGCGGCCCCGGATGCTGAAGGAGGCGCTGCCTTATATCCGCAAATAACAGACCGAACGCTTTGCTGACCTGGCTGCAGCTTGCCGGGGGCACCTTCCCGACAGGCAGCTTTAACCATTCCTACGGTCTGGAAACTTATATACAATCGGGGCGGGTGCGCAGTGCGGCGGATGTGGAAGCGATCCTGCTCGCCTATATGGATGTGTACATCCAAACCGATCTGATTTTCGTGAAGCAGGCGTATGAGGCGATCCGCAGGAACGATACGGAGGCTATCGAAACGCTGCAGTCTTATTACTCCGCAACCAAGCCGGCCAGCGAGCTGCACGCCGCCAGTCTGAAAACGGGACGATCCCTGCTGCTCGGCGTGAGAAATCTGTATGCGGGCCAAGCGCCCGAGTCTTTCGGCCGCTTGAAAGATCCCGCGATGATGTACCATTACGCTTTGGCTTACGGTCTTTCGGCCGCCATTATGGAGCTGCCCTTTCATGAAACGGCGCAAACCTATATGTACGCGGGACTGGCCTCGCTCGTGTCCGTAGCGACGCGAATTATCCCGCTCGGGCAAAACGAATCCCAGCTGGTTTTGTTCCGGCTCGGCCGGCGGCTCTCGGAGCTGGAGATCGATGATCAAGAGCTGACGCTGGAGAAGATGAACACCTTTTCACCGGGGCTGGAAATCGCCTCCATGGCCCATGAAACCTTATATACCCGGTTGTGCATGTCTTGATAAACAAATCTGACGAGGCGGTGATGCAAGGTGCATCTTACTCCGAGGGAGAACGAGAGACTGCTTATTTATACGGCTGCCGAACTGGCAAGAAGAAGACTGAAGAACGGCATCAAGCTGAACCATCCCGAAGCGGTTGCGGTCATTTGCGACGAGCTCCTGGAGCAGGCCCGGGAAGGGAAAAAGCGTCTGGCCGACGTCATTGCGTTCGGCTCCCGGATTTTGGCTCAGGAGGAAGTGCTGGAGGGCGTGGAGCAGCTGATCCCGATGATCCAGGTGGAAGGGATGTTCCCGGACGGTTCCAAGCTGATCACGGTTCACGATCCCATCCGTTTCTCCACCCGCAAGGAAATGAACGAGACGGCATATCTGACATTGTAACGGAGGTTGCGGACGATGCATGCAGAGCGATTCGAGATCGGCGCTATGATCTACAGGGAAGAACAAATCGAGCTTCGTCCCGGACGCAGAAGAATGGATATCCGGGTCCGGCATTGCGGGGATCGTCCTATCCAGGTCGGTTCCCACTTTCACTTTTTTGAAGTGAACAAGGTGCTGGAATTCGACCGGCGGCAGGCCTTCGGCATGCATCTTGACGTGCTGTCGGGGACGGCGGTCCGCTTCGAGCCGGGCGAGGAGAAGGACGTCAGGCTGGTAGCTTACGGCGGTGCGCAAAAGCTGATCGGCTTTAACGGATTGACGATGGGCGACCTGAACGACGAAGCGGTCAAGGAGGCCGCATACAGGCGTGCCGAAGGCCGGGGTTACATCAAGGAATGCCGGGACGACGGACAAGGGGGACGCCATGCGGATTAGCAGAAAGCATTACGGGGAGCTTTTCGGGCCGACGGCCGGGGACAAGCTGCGGCTGGCGGATACGGACCTGTGGATCGAAATCGAAAAGGATTACAACGCTCCCCATTATGGGGACGAAGCCGTATTCGGGGGCGGCAAGACGCTGCGCGACGGCATGGGGCAGTCGAGCATACCGAATGCCGAAGGAGCGCTCGACTTTGTCATTACCAATGTCATCGTGATGGACCCGATACTCGGCATCGTCAAGGGCGATATCGGGATCAAGGAAGGGAAAATCGTCGGCATCGGCAAAGCCGGCAATCCGAACACGATGGACATTACGCCGGGACTGATCGTCGGACCCGGTACCGATATCATTTCGGCCGATCCGGGCATGATCGCCACGCCGGGCGGCATCGATACGCATGTGCATTTCGATTCCGCGCAGCTTGTCGCGGAAGCTTTAAGCAGCGGCATTACGACGATGATCGGCGGCGGCACAGGGCCGAAGACGGTGGGCATCGAGGCGCCGGGGGCGTTCAATATCCAGCGGATGATCGCCGCTTTCGAAGCGTTTCCGATGAATATGGGCATGCTCGGCAAAGGCAACGCCAGCGAGAAAGCGGCGCTGATCGAGCAGATCGAAGGCGGCGCGATCGGCCTGAAAATTCACGAGGACTGGGGCAGCACGCTGGCCGTTATCGATACCTGCCTGCAGGTGGCCGACGAGCTGGACTTTCAGGTGCAGATCCATACGGATACGTTAAACGAATCCGGGTTTGTCGACGATACGCTGGAGGCCATCGGCGGCCGAACGATTCACGCCTACCATGTGGAAGGGGCGGGAGGCGGCCACGCGCCCGACATCCTGAAAGTAGTCGGCTATCCGCACGTGATTCCGTCCTCCACCAATCCGACCAACCCGTTTACCGTCAACACAGTCGATGAGCATCAGGACATGATCATGGTCTGCCATCATTTGAATCCGGCAGTGCCGGAGGATGTGGCCTTCGCCGATTCGCGGGTTCGCGAGGAGACGATAGCGGCCGAAGACGTGCTCCACGATATGGGCGCGATCAGCATTATGGGCTCCGACTCCCAGGGAATGGGGCGGATCGGGGAAACCGTCCTGCGCGTCTGGCAGCTGGCCTCGAAGATGAAGCGTCAGCGCGGGCCGCTGCCGGAGGAGCAGGGGGAGAACGATAACTTTCGGGTTCTCCGCTATTTGGCCAAGTATACGATCAACCCGGCCACGGTGTTCGGCGTGCAGGATTACGTCGGCTCGCTGGAGCCGGGGAAGCTGGCCGATATCGTACTGTGGCGACATACGTTCTTCGGCGCCAAGCCGGAGACGATTATCAAGGGAGGCTTTATCGCCTGGTCGACGATGGGTGAGGCGAACGGTTCGCTGATGACCTGCCAGCCGATTATGTATCGTCCGCAGTACGGCGCTTTCGGCGGCAATCCGAACAGCCTCTCGTATATTTTCGTGAACCGGGCCGCTTTGGATAAAGGCATCGCGCAGAAGCTCCCGGCTTCGGCGGGCAAGTTCGTGCCGGTTAAGAACACCCGGAATCTCGGCAAAAAGGATATGGTGCGCAACGATTATTGCCCGAATATCACCGTCGACCCCGAGCTGTACCGCGTGGAGATCGACGGGGAGCCGGTAACCTGCGAGCCGCTGGAAGAGGTTCCGCTGAGCAAGCTGTATTTTATTCGATGACATTGATTTCGACGAGCAGAAAAGAGGCGGACATCCATGATATGTACCGAAATATTGGGCAATTCCTTTGAGCTGGAGCTGGCGCAGGATAACGAAGAATTGTACGGATTCGAGATCGTGGCGTTGACGTGGGATGAATGCGCCAAGCGTATCCTGCGCAAGAATACCGATCTCGGCAAAGTGATCGGCATCTCCCTTCCGCTGCAAACGATGCTGCGGCACGGTGACATTTTATTCCGCGATGAGGAGCATACGGTGCTTGTTTTCGTTCAGCCCTGCGAGGTTCTGGTTATTTTCGCCGAATCGGTGCGGGAGCTGGGGACGCTTGCCTACGAGCTCGGAAACCGCCATCTGCCGCTGCAGGTTACCGAGAAGGGCGAGATCGTCGTCCTTCCGGACGATCCGACGGAGGCGCTGCTGACCAAGCTGGGCGCCCGCTATGAAAGGCAGAGCCGACGGTTCCAGCCGATTCCCAAGGGCGGCGGACACCATCACCACGATGATCGCACGGGCCACGGCAGCAGTCATGAACACAGTCACACGCATGCAGCCAGCCATGGTCACAGCCACCATCACGATCACAGTCATGCAGCCGGCCACGATCATGATCACGATCATCATCGAAACCGTGAAAACGGGCTTCGCGTCGGTTTCTGACGTGCAGGAGGCGCGGGTTTGGCCGAAAAAACAGCGGCCGAGAGGTGACAACGGTGCAGGGCAGCGGCATCCGCAGGCTTTCCGCGAGAAAGCCGCTTCGTAAGCTTGCGCTGCCCGTACCCGAGGTTTGTTCACCTCAATTTCCACAGGAGGAGTTAGCATATGGGTTATATACGAGTCGGAATCGCCGGACCGGTCGGTTCGGGAAAAACAGCGCTTGCCGAGAAGCTGGCCCGTCATATGTCCGGGCAGTACAGCATGGCGGTCGTAACCAACGATATTTATACGAAAGAGGACGCGGAATTTCTGGTGCGCAGCGGTGTTTTGCCGGCCGAGCGTATTGTCGGCGTAGAGACGGGCGGCTGTCCGCATACGGCTATCCGCGAGGATGCATCGATGAATCTGGAAGCCATCGACGGTCTTGTCCGACGTTTCCCGGATGTGGAGATCATCCTGGTGGAAAGCGGCGGGGACAACCTGTCGGCGATCTTCAGCCCGGAGCTGGTGGACGCCTTCATCTATGTGATCGATGTGGCCGAAGGCGACAAAATCCCCCGCAAAGGCGGCCCGGGCATCACCCGGTCGGATCTGCTGGTCATCAACAAAATCGATTTGGCCCCTTATGTAGGCGCCGATCTGTCGGTCATGGACCGCGATTCGCGGAAAATGAGGGGAGAGCGTCCCTATATTTTTACGAACCTGAAAAGCGAGGAAGGATTAGAGCAGGTCATCGCGTGGATTCAAAAAGAGGTGCTGCTGGAGGATTTGGCGGGCTAGGCCGAAGCCCGGCGGCGCCCGGCGTTTCAAGATGGGCTTATCCTAATAAAGAAACCTCCACAAGTAAAACGTGGCATAGGACTCCCAATTCGTCCATCCGGAGGACAGCTTCAAAATTTCATCCTTCGTCGGTTTCTTCTCCGTCCCCAGTAGAAATTTGATGGCATTATGCAAGCCGACATCGTCAATCGGAAAGGCGGAAGGCATCCGAAGGCAGCGCATGAGTACATAATTGGCCGTCCATGGACCGATGCCTCGAATGGCGACAAGCTTTTTTTCGACCTTTTTGATGTCGCCTGCGTCGATCAGCATGTCACGGGTCAGCTGCCCTTCCGCCATCAGCTTGGCCACGCCGATCAAGTATTCGCATTTCTTGACCGTCATGCGCAGTACATCCAGATCTTCCACCGTTAGAGCTGCAATAACCTGCGGGGTGGGGAATATCCAGTAGGTTTCCCCTTCGCACTCCACGCGTCGGCCAAAATTCTCGACAAGCCTCCTTTTCAGCGTGTACGCATAGGTCAGGTTGATTTGCTGTCCGATGATTCCCCAGCTGATCGCCTCGAACAAATCGGGAATGCCGACATTGCGCAGGCCGTAGAAGCGCTCCACCGCTTGTTTCAAGAGCCTATCGCGGCGCGCCATGCCGTAGAACGGAAGCAGATCCGTATCCAGATCAAACCAGTCCCTGACATAACGTGCGACCGCGGCCCGGACCCTCTGCTCCTTCGGGATCGTATCCCCCAAAAAACGGATGAGGATCGCACCGTCCTGATCCGCGCTTATTTCAACTACGGGCGTTTCCTGTTCCACCGGAATCGCTTTATACAGTCGCCGATCTTTCGTGTGAAACAAGCACTCGTTCGAGGCAGCCGCCAAATAGTTCAGATTTTCATCGAAGCTGAACTCGTTCGGCACGTGCAGCTTTAACTCACAGCCGTTATCTTCCCAGCAGCCTTGAGGCAAGCCGGCATCATGATGTTCCAATGTAATCCCCCATTCCACTCGGTATGCTCCCCCTTCTAGTTGTAACATAAAAAAGCAATTTCATAATTTCGTTATCTTGCTGTTCCATTCGGGCAAACACCCACACGTTCACGATTGGGGGTATAATAAGGGGCACGGAGGTGAACGAAATGACGAACCCGGATTCACTCACGGACGAGATGTGGCAGGCTATTCTCAACAATGACGCATCTTACGACGGACAGTTTTTTTATGCGGTCAAGACAACAGGCATCTTTTGCCGGCCTTCCTGCCAATCCAAGCCGCCAAAGAAAGAAAATGTTCGTGTTTTCCAGCATGCTGACCACGCGGTCACCGGAAAATTCCGTCCCTGCAAGCGCTGCAAACCAACCGGCCGGCGTTTGCCGGATGAGGAGTGGGTAGCGATCGTCACCGCATTTATTGACAAGCATTATACAGAAGCATTGACGCCGGAGACATTGGCGGATATAAGCCATGGCAGTCCGTATCATTTGCACCGAACGTTCAAACGCATCAAAGGCATGACACCGGTTGCGTATATTCAGAACCAAAGAATAGAGAAAGCCAAGGAGCTATTACGCTCTACAGATAAAGCCGTCGCGGATATCGGAATAAGCGTGGGGCTGCACAATACTCCCTATTTCGTAACCTTATTTAAAAAGAAAACCGGGCATACGCCCACGAGTTATCGTCAATTCAAAAACCAAACTCCTGTGGAGGTGTTACCGCGTGGAAAGCAGCCTTAATTCGGCGATCTACTGGACGTTATTGACCTATGAAGACTGGAGGCTGCACGTTGCGGCCACACCGGAAGGGCTTTGTTACGTCGGATCGCCCAATCAACCTTTTGAAGCAATGACCGACTGGATCTGCCTTCGCTTTCCCGGCCGCACGCTGGTTCAGCATGATGAAGAGTTGAAGCCTTATGGGAATGAACTCATCGAATATTTGCAGGGGAAACGCAGGAGCTTTTCCGTTCTATCCGATTTACGGGGAACCCCGTTTCAGGTGGCGGTGTGGAACGCGCTTGGCGAAATTCCGTACGGACAAACGGTGTCTTACTCGGATATTGCAACCCGCATCCGGAAGCCTGCTTCCGTACGTGCCGTTGGAGGAGCGATTGGCGCGAATCCCGTCCTGATCACCGTACCGTGTCATCGCGTAATCGGCAAGAATGGCGCCCTTACCGGTTATCGGGGCGGCATGGATATGAAGACAAAGCTTCTTCAACTCGAGCGTGAAGGTTCGCTTGTCGCAGGAGGTTTGCCGCCGCATGCCTGATGGTCTCACCCAACGAATCGCAGATCTTAAAAGCAACATTTTTTCGGATGAATGCGTCTTTACCATAAAATGTATTCATTTGGAGGATTAAACGTGGCCCTAAAGTTGCTTTCGGTTGTTTTCATTGTAATTGGAATCTCAATTCTATTCATGAGCCCTACATGGGGCGCGGATGCGGCGCTTTCCTATTTACAAAATGTTGGCGGTATGGAGCCGGCAAGATTGATTGCTTTACAAGATTCTTATTGTGCTTCCTTTCGAACAGCAGGGGCCATCTTGTTAAGCGCAGGAATAATCCGTCTATTATTTTGGAATTTGCCTGGACATCCCAAGCAAGATATGACGTAGTTTCGTGATACGGTTCTACTATCGCTCCGATCACCGAGGATAGGCTTTCCCGCATATTGATCTAGAGCTTTCTCACTTTGAGTAAGATGAAAGACGTCGTTGCTGTCAAGGTGGCGAACATTTCGATCGCCGCCCTCCAGATATTTTCATTGACAATATAATGACAGGGGTTATAAAATCCTTGTTAGTAATGATAATCATTATCATAAGAACAAAGCTTCCGGTATGTCAAACTAGCAGGGGGGAAATAAGAGAGAGTCAGGGAAGCCCATAATAAGATCGGCGACGGTACTGTCATGGCGGTACGCGTCACAGCGAAAGAGCTCTGAGTCTTCAGTAGGAGACGTCCCATGGGACCGATCTTGTTTGAAGACCTGGGCTTAAAGCCTGCCAAAGGATTCGATCAGCTCAGTAAGGACAAGGCCTATGAGCTGATTTCACAGGAAGTGCTTCCTGACTATGACGCCGATGCGATCTTCGTCGTTGTTAACAGAGATGATGGAGCCCAAAAGTTATACCAGCAAATCCAAAGCAGTCCCATTTGGCAAGGATTAAAGGCCGTCAAAGCAAACCACGTATATGCCATCCCCGATCAGCCATGGCTCGATTACTCAGCATTAGGCAGCAAAATGGCACTGGATGATGCGGAAAAAATGTTTGCGAAGTAACCCGCTCTTTGAGCGGGTTTTTCCGTGTTGCGCGCACTGCGCTGTACGCTATAAAAGCATCAGGTCGATGCTGTACGCCGTCTGACATACTCCTCCGGAGTCATACCGATGGTGGCTTTGAAATCTTTGATAAAATGCGATTGGTCGTGATAGCCAAGATCCATCGACAGCTTCGCCCAGTCGTGGTTTGGATGAAGATCCATCGTTTCTGCCGCATTTTGGAGCCGGTAAAGTTGAATGACCCATTTCGGGCTGACTCCGACATATTGATCGAAGAGGCGCTGCAGCGTTCTTTTGTTAAGACTGAACGCGGTACAAATGTGATCTACTTTAGTCATATCCCGTTCTTCGATGATCCGGTCGATGATTTGATTAATCAGCGTGATATGGGGATCCTTATCCGGAAGTTTCGGCCGAATAAAACGCTCGGCATGTTCGACCATCTTGGCTTCATCTTCCTGAGAAAGAATGGCGCTCTCTAACGTTTGGGCATCTACGTCTAACACGCTGCCGACGTCCATGGGATGTTGGGATAACCTCGACACCGGTTGTTTAATAAACGGATAAAATCCGCCCGGTTTGAATTTCACGCCTAACACGCACCCTTTTCCCTGGATGAGATAGGAGTACTTACTTTTTGCGGCGCCGTAGAAGGCTGTCCGATTCGGTTCGATCACCAAATTCACACAAGGATTCGGGACGACATCTTGCAAATACGGCTCCTGCCCTGTTAAATCCCAGCTGACGATCCAGAAGTGCTTGACGAAAAAACCAAGATCGCCGGAGGGCGCATAACGGGAAAGCTGGAATTTTTTTTCGCCTCCATTTAAATGCAATACGCCCATACTGGGCTTTGGGACATTTGAAATCACTTTCAGTCACTCCAGTCCATTGTTTTCGGGAAGAGGGTTCCGCCAGGATGAAGGATTTATCCGGTTGAGTTATGCCGGTCGGTTCTCTTGTCGCGTTTTTACAATACTTGCAGCCAAGTACGCAACTATAATCATCTTAGCACATATGAGCTGCCTATAGGCGGAACCGCGGACAAGACCAGGTAGGATCAGTTCAAATCACGAAGGAGTGGACAATGTGGAACTCAAATACGAATTTTATATCGATGCACAGCCCGAGGACGTATGGAACACGTTGGTGTCCCCGGAAGGAACGCGCAAAACCTTTTTCGGCAGCGTGATCAGGTCAACGTTCAAGGCAGGCGATGCCTTGGAGTATGTAGGTCCGGGCAACGATGGCGACGAAACCGTTCATGTATATGGCACGTTATTGGCTTACGAACCTCATCAAACGCTAAGTTTTATCGAACATCCCGGTCCGTCCTACTTTCCGAACCATGCAGAGCTTGAGTCTAGGGTAACGTTTACGCTGGAAACGGTGGGCCAATGTACCAAACTGACGTTGGTCAATGACCAGTGGTCAGCGAATCATCCTTCTTATCCTAATGCTCAATCGCATTGGTGGATGATCCTCAGCAACATCAAGACTTTTACCGAGACCGGAAGGACGCTGGACTTTGGTTGGTAAAAGAAGGAATATAACAGAACGCCGGTTTCCAAACAGGGAAACCGGCGTTCTGTTGTTAGGGGTCCGCAAGCGGGTTGCCAGGATCTTCGCTGCTGTTTAGAAGGAGCCGAATGGCACCGTTTGCGGTCCTATAAGAACATCTTGACGTTCTGACCATAAACTGGTAATATCCACTTGGTATTGTGTGAGCAAAGCTTGATCGTTTGTAATCATGTTTTCCATTTATTAGAATACATATAGGCAGGCTTCGTTAATCCGATTGAATAAATCGGATTAATTGTCTATTTTCCGTATTATGAATGAAAGTGGTGATTGAATTGCATTCCGTAACAGCTCGCGTTCTTCAAATCATTAGAAGATCTAAAGATCCGCTATCCAAAACAGACATTGCTGCGGAATCAGGTCTATCCTTGTCGGCCGTTAACGATCATATTGAACGCTTGATCAGCGACAAATTAATCATCATTTCAGAGATCGGAAATTCGAGCGGAGGACGCAAACCACGGCTGTACGCTCTGAATAAAGACGCCGGGCATGTCATTTCTATTGAACTCGGGGCTTCCAGCGTACAGTTTGCCATCTGCGATTTCGACTGTAATCTGAAGTTCTCCGACCGTGCTTCCATCGAGCTTGGTCAAGGTCCGGATGAAGTCCTGGAACAAATCTACAGGCGGATCAGCTCATTAATGGAAATGAACCGGATCTCTAAGACTTCGATTAAAGGGATTGGTATCGGTATTCCAAGTCCTGTAGAGTTTATTTCCGGTCTGCCTATTTCTCCGCCGATTATGCCTGGATGGGACAGGTATCCCATCCGCGACTTTTGGGCTAAATATTTTGACTGCCCGTGTTATGTCGATAACGACGTTAATATTATGGCCTTGGGCGAGCATGCTAAAGGGTTGAACTTTGAAGTCGATAATCTGATTTATATCAAGATTGGATCGGGAATCGGCGCCGGTATCATCAGTCACGGGCAGTTATACCGCGGCTCCAACGGAAGCGCAGGGGATATCGGCCATATTGACGTTGGCAGCGATGTGTTATGCTGGTGCGGAAACCGCGGCTGTCTGGAAGCTATCGCGGGAGGGAAAGCACTGACCGCAAAGGCGAAAGAGCTGGCTTCTTCCGGACACAGTTCGTTCCTTATGGAAACGCTTAAAGAAAAGAACGACATTACGCTTAAAGATATAAGAGCCGCCATTCAACAGCCCGATCCCTTGTCCGTGGAATTAATTCGTGACAGCGGCGCGACGATTGGACGCGTTATCGCATCGTTAGTGAACTTCTTTAATCCATCCTTAATTTCGATCGGCGGCAGCGTGTCCGAGTTTGGGGATATTTTCCTCGCCTCGTTAAGACAGGGGGTATACCAGCGGTCGCTTCCGCTCGCCACGCGCGATCTTCGTATCAATAAGTCGACACTCGGGAGGCCGGCCGGGCTCATCGGCGGAGCGTTTATGACCATCAGCCAATTGATCGTCAACAGCACGGACAGTGATACGGATACCGTCCTGGAACGGAAACAAAGTCACCTGTGAACCCGTCTGTGATCTTAAGCCTGAAGCTGAGAATCCTTGTATGCAGGGTTCTCGGCTTTTTCATTTGGCCGCAGGTCGCTCAAGCGGGCTGGCCTTGCGATTGCACGTCGGTGATGGATAGGATGCTGCAGCCGGGAGAGCCCCGGGCTATGAATTGTATGTCTTTCTGTATATAATGAGAATAATTCTCAATATATACAGAAAGGCTGATCCCAATGAATAACGTCAAACACCTCGCAAGATTTGACAGCCCGAAATGCATAGTCCCGGCTTCAGATCAACCGATCCGCATTCGGAAAACCTGCTGCTATTATTATATGATTTCCGACCATGAGAGCTATTGTCCCTCCTGTCCGAAAGTAAATTAAGGCCCTGCGGCAGGGCGGCAGGCGTCTTGCGGGTCCGTCACAGAACCTTGCGTATTCCTGTGACTCTAATCACACGGGCGGTACATCCTTTTGTTTATACTTGGTTCATATCAAGCAAACGCGAAAGCGAGGAGATCATCATGCTGCGTGTGGAAACGATTGAAACCATTAAATCGACGGTACCCGTGTTGGAGGTTCATGGGAAGGAGATTACCAAGCGCTTCTATCAAATGATGTTTACCCATCATCCTGAGCTGCTGAACGTATTTAATCACGCCAATCAGAATCAGGGCAGACAGCAAACTGCACTTGCCAACGCGGTGTATGCCGCGGCCGCCAATATAGACAAACTGGAGGCCATCCTTCCGGTCGTCAAGCAGATTGCACATAAGCATCGCAGTCTGGGTGTGAAAGCCGAGCATTATCCGATCGTCGGGCAGTATTTGCTCGCTGCGATCAAGGACGTACTGGGCGATGCGGCAACCGACGACATCTTACAGGCCTGGGCGGAGGCTTACGGCGTAATAGCCGACGTCTTCATGGGCATAGAGGCGGAGATGTACGAGAATGCCGAACGTCAGGAGGGCGGCTGGCCATCCTTCCGGGCGTTTCGGGTGGAGCGTAAAGTGAAGGAAAGCGAAGTGATCACTTCTTTTTACTTGGTGCCGGACGATGGTAAGGCGATCGCGGCCTTTGAACCGGGGCAATATGTGAGTGTAAAGATAGAAATTCCCGGGGAGTCCCATACCCATATCCGTCAGTACAGCCTCTCGGGAGCGCCGGGGCGCCCTTATTACCGGATTTCCGTGAAACGGGAGGATGCGATAGAGGGGCGGCCTGCAGGGAAGGTGTCCGTTTACTTGCATGAGCAGATCGAGGAAGGCGAGCTTCTTTGGCTTTCTGCGCCGGCCGGTGAGTTTACGCTGGATCGTACCGATACGCGGCCTGTTGTTCTGATTAGCGGCGGGGTCGGGTTGACGCCGATGATCAGCATGCTTGACACGCTGGTGGAAACGGATCCGAAGCGCCAGGTGACGTTCATCCATGCCGCCCGGAACGGGAATGTACACGCGATGAAGGCGCATGTGGAGAAAATCGCCGCCCAACACCCACAGGTGTCGGTGTCTTGGTGCTATGAACAACCGACTGAACTCGATAAAGCGGAGGGCGCTTTCCAGAAGGAAGGATTTATCGATTTGCCCTGGCTGCAAACCGTCATACCGACCCGCGATGCCGGCTTCTATTTCTGCGGTCCCGTTCCGTTCATGAAAGCGTTGAACCGCGCGCTGAAGGACTGGGGGATTATGGCGTCGGATATTCATTATGAGTTTTTCGGTCCGGCCGGCGATCTGGAACAGCCCTCCGAAACGGCTGAGGCCGAAGTCAGCCGTCAGCGATAACGACCGATTAATTATCGGAGCTGGATTGAGCGCGCAGCAGCCGGTTCACCGTTTCACGGCGAAGGCCGATGAACTGGCCGATCTCGTCCTGCGTCAGCAGCTGGGTTAAGGAGGCGGGCGCAGCATAGGAGCGGAGCCATATTTGAAGCTTCCTGAGCCTCTCGGCGGGAGCGACTTCGGTTAATTGGTCGATCCGCTGCTGCATCATTCGAAGCTTCTCCTGCAGCTGCAAGGCGATGCTGCGGCATCGATCCGGGCTGCGCTCCAATTCCCGATACCATTCCGCCGCAGACAACACTTCGATCTCGCTTGTCATCAGTGCAATCGCCGTTCCATAGTACGGATTCGGGCTAATGAGAGAATGGTGCGGAATGACTTCATTCGGCACGATAATATTCACTAAGATCGTTGTACCGTCTTCGTGAACGCGAACAATTTTCAGTAGTCCGTTCTTCAGGTGATAAAGCGGTCCCGTTTCACCCTGACGAAATAAGGTTTCGCCCTTATGCAGAATCATAATATCCTCCCTAAATGACGAAGCGAAAGCCATTCCCACCAGGCGTTCGCTTTGTTTCATTATAGCATAGTTCGAAAGTCAGCTCCCTCCTACGATACCCCTGCATGTTTTGAAATCCGCGAAAATACGAGAGGCGGACAGGGAAATATTTGTGAAAGTCGGCATATGATATAACAGAACATGCAATATTTGTTGCGCCAAGGCTTGAAAACGCTTAAACATCAACTTGTTTGAACTCCACCATGAGACTCATGAGGGGGCGGCCTGATGTTCCATTATTTTAATCTTGTGGACCTGTTCCCAAGACCCGCGCTTCCTATAGGACAGCAGGATAAGCATGAGCTGGAAGATATGTACACCTCCAAAGAGGGAAAGTCCATCAGGTTCACACACTGGCTGGTCGTATTGTTGTGGTATGCGGAGCAAGAGACTAACGGCTGGAAGGTCATGGTATTCCCGGTATCGGAGGAGAGGGTGTTCTGGACGGTGCCCCCGCTGTTTCATACGCTGGCGCCCTCCTCCTTCGAGAAAGCTTGGAAACTGTCCGAGGCTATACAAGCAAGCTGTCAGAGCGATCAGCTCACTTTGAAGTTCGTCCACCCGTATTGGGACAATTGGGCTGCAATCTAAGTTACCGTCAAGGAGGCAAGGGCATGCTCCACCTTATCGTTTGCATCAAGCAGGTCCCCGATAGCCGCGAAATCCGCATAGATCCTGTGAACAACACGTTAATCCGGCAGGGCGTTCCGAGTATCGTCAATTTTTACGATTTGCACGGGCTTGAAGAGGCGCTGCGCATCAAGGATGAGCATGGCGCCAGGGTTACAGTCGTCACCATGGGGCCGCCTCCGGCTGAGAAATCGCTCAAGGAATGCATTTCCCTGGGGGCCGATGAAGCGGTGCTTGTGACCGACCGTAAATTTGCCGGCGCGGATACGCTGGCGACCTCCTACGTGTTGGCCAAAACGATTGAAAAGGTAGAGCAGGAATGGGGGAAGGCGGATATTATTTTTTGCGGAAAGCAGACGTTGGACGGCGATACCGGACAGGTTGGCCCCGGCATTGCTTGCCGCCTGGATGTGGAGCAGCTTACGTATGTCGGCAAAGTGTCCGAAGTAGACCCTGCGGCGCGCAAAGTAACCGTGCACCGGTATTTGGAGGACGGCACCGAGGTGGTTCAGTCTGCCATGCCCGTGCTTGTCACCGCGTTGAAGGAGCTGAACACCATCCGCAGAGCTTCGCTGCCGGGGATGATCCGGGCTGCCCGATATAAGCCGACCGTATGGACAACGGCCGATTTTCCGGATTTGGAAGTGGCCAAGATTGGGCTGAAGGGGTCGCCAACGATCGTAAGTAAAACCTGGGTGCCCGAACTTCGCAAGATTAACGGGCAAGTCATAGGCGGCGATAAGCCGGAACAAATCTCAGAAGAGCTCATAGAGAAATTGTGGGGAAGCGATCTGCCGGAAAGATTAGGCTGGACTTCATAAAAAAGGAGGAGAAGCCGGTGTGCGCACGAAAAGAGACGGAACCAGCACCCGATTGGTCCGATTACCGGGGCGTGTTTGTTTATGTGGAACAGCGTGGAGGGGAAGCGAAGAAAGTTTCCTGGCAGCTGCTGGGCGAGGGGAAACGGCTCGCCAATAAGCTTGACGTCGATCTGATAGCGCTTGTTATCGGGGATGAAGTGGAGCATTTGGCCAGAGAAGCGATTTATTACGGAGCGGACAAAGTGTTCTTGTGCGAGGCGCCGGAGCTCAAAGCTTATCGAACCAGGCCGTACAGCCGGATTGCGATGAAGGTCATCGGCGAGGCCAAGCCTGAGATATGCTTGTTCGGGGCTACGGGCACCGGCCGGGATTTGGCTGGAGCCATCGCGACGCACCTGCCTACCGGCTTGACGGCCGATACGACCGAATTGGATGTGGAACCGCCGCCTTCCCGGCTCCTGCTGGCAAGCCGGCCGGCTTTCTCGGAGAAGATGATGGCGACTATTCTGTGCAAGCAATATCGCCCCCAGATGGCTACAGCCCGTGCCGGCGTGTTTCAGGCCTTGCCGCGCGACGTGTCCCGGCAAGGGGAAATCGTTCGGGTGGCAAATGGGATGAGCGAAGAACAAATGGCCACACAAGTGCTCGATTTCATTCAAGGGCAAGCAACGTTGAATTTGGAAGAAGCGGAGATCATTGTCGCCGGCGGCCGGGGATTAGGGGGGCCGGAGCCTTTCGCCATGCTGAAGGAACTGGCCGATGCTCTGGGAGGCGTAGTGGGCGCGTCGCGGGCGGCCGTTGACGCCGGCTGGATCAAGCATGCGCATCAGGTCGGACAAACCGGCTGTACGGTGAGGCCTAAGCTGTACTTTGCCATAGGCATTTCCGGAGCGGTTCAGCATACGGTGGGGATGTCGGGTTCGGAGGTGATCGTGGCGATTAATAAAGACCCGGAGGCGCCGATTTTTCAAACCGCTCATTACCGGATCGTCGGCGATTTGTTCAAAATCGTACCTGCCCTTACGGAGCAAGTGAAGAAGAAGCGGGCGGCGGGCATGCCTGGTAAAGCGGATCAGACCGGTTCTGCCAGCGTGAAACCGGAAGAAGCCTTGTTGTCGGAAAGGGGCGAGGGACGATGAATGAAAAGTTTGACGCGGTGGTCGTCGGTGCAGGTCCGGCCGGCGCGGCGGCGGCCTTGACGATGGCCAGGGCCGGTCTTTCGGTTGTTCTGCTGGAGCGTGGCGAGTTTCCCGGGGCGAAAAATATTTTTGGCGGCGTCTTGTACAGAAAAATGTTAGAGGATCTGATCCCCGAGTTTTGGACGGAAAAAGGGTTTCCGATGGAGCGGCAAATCGTGGAACAGCGGATTTGGATGATGAGTAAACAATCCGTCGTCACGTTCGGGCACCGGAATGAAGCTTACAAAGAGCCGTTCAACTGTTTTACCGGACTGCGGGTCAAGTTCGATCAATGGTTTGCCGACAAGGCGGTGCAGGCCGGGGCTATCCCGGTTTACCAGACGGTCGCAACCGAGTTCCTGAAGGAAGGAGACCGGGTTGTCGGAGTCAAGACGGACCGGGCCGACGGGAATCTTTACGCCGATGTCGTGGTCATCGCCGATGGGGTCAACTCGCTGCTCGGCAAATCGCTCGGCATCCATAAGGAATGGCGGCCCGATGAGGTGTCTCTGGCGGTGAAGGAAGTGATCGCCCTTCCCAGGGAGAAGATCGAAGACCGGTTTCAGGTGGAAGGGGACGAAGGGGTTACGATCGAGTTTATGGGCGAAACGTCACTGGGGATGGCCGGGCTGGGATTTTTGTATACCAACAAGGAGACGCTCTCCCTGGGCGTCGGGGTCATGGTCGATCAGCTGCGGGAGAAACGGATCAAGCCCTATGCCCTGCTGGAAGCGGCCAAACAGCACCCGATGATCCGCAAATTAATCCAGGGGGGAGAAGTCTTGGAATATTCGGGACATCTGATCCCCGAAGGCGGATACCATTCCATTCCGCCTCTGTCCGGAGACGGCTGGTGTATCGTCGGCGATGCCGCGCAGCTGATTAATTTCGTACATCGGGAAGGTACGAACCTCGCGATGACCTCGGGGCGGTTAGCGGGCGAAGCCATTGTCCAGGCCAGGGAGAAAGGCGACTATTCACGAGATACGCTAAAGGCATACGATGACAAGATCAGGAGCTCTTTCCTCGAGAAGGATCTGAAAAAATACAAAGGCATGCATCAGTTCCTTAAAGAGCAAGACCCGGAGCTGCTGTTCGACAAGCTGCCGCAGGCTCTGAATGAAGCCGCCTATCACATGTTTCTGGTGGATGGCGTATCCAAGGCGGATAAGCAAAAGCTAGCCGTTAAATTAATCAAAGATGCTGCCGGCGGAACGATGAATTTGATGAAATTAGGCTATAAAAGCTGGAGGGCGATGAATGGATGAGCGATTCCATATCCGACAAATTGTTTACGATCCGCTTCAAATGCGATGATGTGTCCCATTTGATCATCAAGGAGCACGCGAACTGTCTGCAATGCGTGAAGAAAGATTGCAATTATTTTTGTCCGGCCGATGTGTATGAATGGGAGAAGAAGCAAAAGATGACGACGGTCGCTTATGAAAACTGCATCGAATGCGGCACCTGTCGTATCGCCTGTCCTTACGACAACATTGAATGGGTTTATCCCAAGGGGGGACACGGCATCACCTACAAATTTGGCTGACCGCAGCGAGATCGTCATGGACTTGCACAATCAAATACGTGGACAAATAGGGACGGAACAAAAGCCGAAGGAGCAGTTTCCCGCTGCTTCTTTGGTTTTTGTTCCGTTGTTTTTTGACGCATGGCTTATCCTGTAACGGGGTGACAGCAGATTGTTGCTCTGTCTGAATTTCGTGTTTGCGTTTTCCACCTCCATATCAGGGCTATTCTTATCGATTTATTTGTGGAGATTAACGGAGAGTTGGATCGTCAACGGTTTGTTTCATATTTCGATGTTCGTCTTTGTCGTGGTTGGATTTATTGCCGGAGGCTGGGTATCCAAACAAAAGGACCGAAGAAACGTTTCGCGCCCAAACCCTTCTTTTTGCTTTCATTTTTAAAAGGAGTCTAAAACAGCGAATGTGGATCAGCCATTTTTTGGGCTGGCTCATCATGGGATTAAGAGAAGGAGTGATCCTGTTGTTTCCTCCTATTCTTCTTTATCACATCGTACAAAAAGAAAGCACGGTTGGTTTGTTAACCGTACTGTTTGGAGTCGTGAGTATTTTATCGAATCACTGGTTAGGCCGTTTTGGGAAAAAAGAAAACTATCACTAGTATACATTGGGAGCTGCAATCGGTTTGGTAGTCACGACAGGGGTGCTCATGTATGAAATCAGCATGGTCACCCTCTTGATCTTCATGATTGGAAATGCTTTTTTTAACCCGCCCATAAGAAATTCGTATACAAGCCATATGTATTTATTAATGTCCAGTCTGCCTAATAACGGGAAAAAATTAAAGACGGAGCTGATCGTTACCCGTCAAATATTTTTATCCATCGGCCGCATAGTTCCCATCGTCTTTTTTATGCTGTTTGCTGATGGAATGGATTATCATCTGGTTGCCTGGATATCGATGATTACGGCTGTTACCCAGTTGGTGCTTTATTACGGAATCGTGCAAAAAAATGTCAAATTGTGATTACATAACATCTTTCTTCCTAAAGTGAATCAAGCCCGCGCCCAGACTGAGCAAGAAGAGCAGCAGGGAGCTGGAGAACATGGCCGGGCTCCCATGAAATTGGTTTAGCGTACCGTTAAGGGAAGCGACCATCGGGTACGTCCAGGGGTCGAATATCCAATATTTAGAGTTGGCCACAAGCAGGTTGGGCAGCGATAATCCCGCGGCGATTGCCAAAGGAATGCCCACTTGGGCGAACGTGACGCTCAACCAATATTGAATGGACATGATGGGCATAGCGGCCGCAAAAGCGAGAAGCATAGGGAGAAAAATCCGGTCATAAGGAATAGGTCCTTCCGCCTGAACGATGAATCCGCCCAATAGGATGCAGACGCACAGCATGCCTATGCTTAGGAACGTTAAAAAAACACCGATGGCAAATTTCATCAAATAGAAGGGCGCTCTGCCGATGGGCAAAGCTAAACACTGCTTCCAGCCATTATGGCTGTGTTCGATGCGCGCCATCATGACCATAAGCACAGCAATGAACAGGGGCAGCATAAGCGACGAATAAAAAATAAAGCTTTGTTCAATAAGGACGGTCCAGGCATCCCGCGTCCAAATTTGCTTATACCTCATGAAGTTGGCCGTGCCTTGCGCTGAAATCAATACGGGCGTAAGCAGAACGAGCCACATCAATTTGGAGTGTCTTAATTTGCTCCATTCCGCCCTCAATAAGTGGGTCATTGAACCCCATCTCCTCTCATTCTCTCATTCACATCATGTCTTTGGATTGAAACTCCAGCATTCCCAGCGCAATGCCTCCGATGCCAAATCCTAACCCGCTAATCAGTGCAATGTTCTGATTGGTGTCCAGGAGCGGCAGCGCAGCAAGAGCGGAGGCATATGGCATGTACTGCGTCATTTCGGATTGCGCCAAAAAGAGTGCGCAAACACTTCCTGTAATGCCGATAGCGACTGGAATCATCGTATTTTTACATTTGGAACTAAGCCAGTGCTGTATGCTGGAGATACCCAGACCGGATACGAATAAGTACAGCCCGTACTCGCCGTAAAGAAGGATAGGAAACCGCTCCGGAAATCCGAAGATCAGCCCCGTAACCCATATCCCCGCCAGGAAGACAAGGATGGACATGCCGGTCAGCAGGATCAGAAGGAACCATTTGGTCAAATAAATGTGGGAACGTGCAACCGGCATACTGAGCAGCTGCTTCCATACATCGTCTTGAAACTCGCAGAAGTGGATCATAGCCGCGAGCAGGGTCACGCCGATGGGGAAGAAAAAAGACCATAAGAAAAAGATTTCGCGCATGGCAATTTCCCAGGACGTCATGGGAGCGAACTTCATCATAAGATAGTCGTAACGCAGAAACAAATTAACAAACAGCAATAGAACGACAAGCAGAGGGCCTGCTGTTGAAAGAATCCATACCATTTTCTTTTGTTTCTGACATTCGGACAAAAAAATAGCGCCCCATTTCACCAGCTTTCGCCCCCTCTTGTCATGTTCAAGAAAATATCTTCCAGCGATTCCTTGCTTTCGCTGAGATGAGATACCCGAAAGCCGGCCAGCACCAAATCCTGATTAATCGTGGAAATCCGTTCGCTCGGGGCGTCGATAAGCAAATGATCCCCATCCCGTTTCAAGGTGTAGCCAAGCCTGGACAACAAGGCGGCCGATTCTTCAACCGGCGCTGCGGCGACCCGGATGCCTGAATACCCTTTGCTCCTTAATTCGCTTAAGGAACCTTGAAATAGCAATTCACCCTTGTAAATAATGCCGACTTCGCTTGCCATAAGCTCGATTTCTTTTAAAATATGGCTGGAAACAAGCACTGTAATTCCTTGTTCAACAGGCAAGCGGGTTATCAATTCCCGGATTTCCTGGATACCGGCCGGATCCAAGCCGTTCGTAGGTTCATCTAATATCAGGAGCTCCGGATTGCCTAGCAAGGCCTGAGCGATGCCCAATCTTTGCTTCATCCCCAGCGAATAGGTCTTTACCTTCTTGTGCTGCCATTCCTGCAAGCGAACAATACCCAACACATGCCCGATATCACGTTTGGCTGCTCCGCGCAGCTTACGCACGATCTCCAAATTTTCATATCCGCTAAGATGACCGTAGTAGGATGGAGATTCTACCATGGAACCGACCTTGTTCAAAATTTCCAGGCGGTGCTTCCGAACATCCTTGCCGAATATAGAGATCGTTCCTTGTGTTGGCTGAATCAAGCCTAATAGCATGCGAATGGTAGTCGTTTTGCCTGCGCCGTTCGGGCCCAGGAAACCGTACACGCCACCGCGCTTCACCTTCAAATCAATGCCTTTCACTGGATAAAAGGACTTGAACGACTTGGATAAATGCTTCGTTTCCACTAAGAAACTCAAAAAAAATCACGCTCCCTGTAGATATCGTACAGAGAGCATGATACGAGTTGGCGTTTAAGGCTGCTTTTAGCTTACCTTAAATCTAGCTTAATTGTTTGGGCAAACGTACGTTCAGGAGGGTGCCGCTGCCTGTATGGCTTTGTACGCCGATGGTACCGTGATGGGCCTCAATAATTTGCTTGGCAATGGCTAACCCGAGGCCGCTTCCTTCGTGATCCATCGTATTCGTACCTCTGTAATACCGCTCGAACAATCGGCTAATTTCTTGCTCCTGGATACCGTTGCCGGTATCCCTGATCTGAACAAACACTTCTCTGTCGGTAGATTGAATCTGAATGCGTACCTGGGCCGGGTACGGATTATGAATCAGCGCATTGCTAATCAGATTTTGAAAGGCGCGTCGCAGCTGCTTGGAGTCGCAGGCCAGGAATACGGGCGGGCCGTCCTTTTCAATCAGGATAGTCCTTGATTGAAATCGGGGATGGTTTAGCAAGAGTGTTTGCAGTCCTTCCAGCAATTGAACGATATTTTCTTCCTGCTTGTGGATCGGAAGGGTCTGATTTTTTAATTGAAACGTAAGCTTGAAATCTTGAAGCAGCTCCTCCATATACGCCGCTTGCCGGACGATGACCTTGGCGAATCCGATTTGTTCCCGTCGTTCCAAATCGTACTCCTCATCGGCAAGCAATTCCGAATAGCCTTTAATGGAAGACAAGGGCGTCTTCATGTCATGCGAAAGATTGGATACCCACTCTTCTCGAAGCTGGTCCGTTACTTTCCTGTGTTCGGCGAGGAAATGGAGCGTTTGCGACAAATGGTTGAGGCTGAGATACACGTTTTTATATAAACCCTTCGGCTTCAGGTTTACCTGATAGCGGCCTTCCGCCAGCTGCTTGATGCTTCCGATGATTAACCATACCGGGTTCGACAACCACCTGGAAAATAAATAACCTACGAGCACAATGGCGGCGATGGCTGTTCCCATAAATAAGAGCAGGCCCTTGTGCCACATCGTGAAAAACTGTTCGGGACCGAAGTAAAACGTGAATTTCGAGATGGCCATTTCGGGAAACCCGATCAGATAGCTCCAATGGTAACCTTCTCGTTCGGTTCGCCCGGTAAACACCGTATATCCTCCTACGGAAAATTTATTCATGAAAACAATTTCACTAGGCGAATAGTGGCTCTGAGCGTGACCCGGCAAGTTGTAATGATAAGCTTCCGACCCATTCGTATCGAGGATTTGAATCCACGCTTGTTTTGAATCGAGCAGTTGCATGCCTTCGTCTGTCACATAGGGCAGGTGATCCCGAAACGCGATCTGACTTTCAAAATCAAGGACCAGCCGTTCGACACCCTGCAAGGTACGGTTGCCGCTGAAAAAAGGATTGAAGACAAAGTGCACGGCGGCTATGATGAGGATGACAAGAAGGATGGCCAGGGTGGAGATAGCCGTTAAAAATTGAAATATAATTTTCCACTTCATCGGCTTTCATCCTGCGGAAGCAATTTATAGCCAAGCCCTCTTACGGTTAGGATCAGCCTTGGATTCGCCGGGTCGTGTTCAAGCTTTTCGCGCAAATGATGAATGTGTACCATGACCGTATTGTCGTAACCGCTTAGCAGACTTTCTCCCCATACCGCTTCATACAATTCCGATTTGTTAAAAATGCGGGAGGGGTGCTTGGCCAAATAAACGAGAAGCTGGAATTCCTTCGCCGTCAATGGAACAAGGGCGCCATCTTTCCGCACTTCGCCCCTTTGCTCGTCGATCTGGACATTCCCGAAGACGCAAGGCTCCCGCTCAGACTGCCTGGAGTAGACGAGGCTTCTGCGGAGATGCGCTTTAATCCGATACGCAACTTCCTTTGGGCTGAAAGGCTTGGTGATATAATCGTCTCCGCCTAAAGCAAGGCCCACAATTTTATCGGTGTCGTCGTCTCTGGCGGACAAAAAGAAGATGGGGCATAAAGAAAATTGGCGTATTTGTTTACAGAGCGTAAACCCGTCCATGTCAGGGAGCATCACATCCAAAATAATCGCATCCGGCTTAACCTCCCGGCAGCGCTCAATTGCCGATATTCCCGAATATGCGTGATAGATATGCAGGAACCCTTCTTTCAACAGGACCGTTTCCAATAAATTAACGATATCGGGCTCATCGTCAACAATCATGATTTTTAACGGTTTGAGATTAACCATTTCCACTGAAATTGTAAGCCTCCTCAATCTGCAGCTTGCCTTTCGGGTGACAGGAATATATGACCATTATAAGAACTAGTACATGCATGTACAATTTTATTTGATTTCATCATAGACGAAGCCCGATGATCCAGTCCTCATAATTGTCATAAAAAGGGAATAAAATGGAGCGAGGGCTCCTGTTGTTGCGCTGAAAGTCAGATGATATGATACTCTTACATGCAGGTCGGTTTAAGGAGTTTCGCACTATGGATAATTTATTTTGTAAGCGGATTCTCGATAGCTTGCGATGGCGGGAGTTACAATTCATCAGAGTTATGGTATATAATATCACATGTAGATTGGATAGGACGACATATATAGTTATCTATGTAAAATAAGTGAAAACTTAGAAAAAAGATGCGGATACGGAAGGTTAACCGGCAGGAGGTGAACGAAGTGACAGCGGTCAATAAAAACCATCGCATGTTTGAACAAGTATTGCACCAATTCCGCGAGTATATTTCTTCGCGCAATTTGGCGGCAGGAGATAAGTTGATGACGGAACGTGAGATGGCGGCCTATTTGCAGGTGAGCAGATCTTCGGTGCGGGAAGCTTTACGGATCCTTGAAATGTTCGACGTCATTTATTCCAAACCGGGAGAGGGTACCATTCTTAAAACCCCCCATATCCCTAAAATATTGACGACGATGCTCCAATTTTTCACGATTCCTACGGAAACATCCATTGAATTGCTGGAATCGAGGAAGGTTCTTGAGGGCGGCGTTGCAAAGCTGGCGGCCAAACGCAGAAAAGAAGCTGATATCCGGCTGCTGCAAAATGCGGTGGAGCGTATGCGTTCGGCCAGTGATTTGCAGGCTCAAATCCAGGCGGACTTGGATTTCCATCTATTCCTTGCGAAAGCTGCCTACAATAATACGTTATCGGATATTTTGGTGCTCGTCTCCGATTTGGTAACGCCGAATCTGTACACCACACGTTTACAGACACAAGAGATCGCTGGAGTTAATGACTCAACTTTCGCAGCATGAAATCGGCAAACAAGCCTTGATGTAACTGGGCAAAACGGCAATCCATTGCTGGAGTTGACGCTGTATCAGAGCCGAAAGCTTTTTGCCGGCCTTCGTGGCAATTTCGTTGATGAGATCGAGCAATTGTTGTAAGGCAACCGCCCAATCGAGCGTACCGACTTCGTCGCATAGCAAATAAAACAAGCCTCCGAAGGAGCGCGCATCGGTGCTTTGCCGATGCTGCCAAGCCAGCAGGATGTAGCGCGAAAACACAAGCGTCGTATGGCTGATCAGCAAATCATAGGAGCGGCCTTGAAACTCTTTTTGCAAACGAAGCAGTGATTTGGTGCACTTGAAGAAGACCTCAATGTCCCAGCGAATCGCGTAGATGCGGATCACGTCCTCTACGGAAAGGGAAAGGTCTGTCGTCAAAATAGCGAGCCATTCATTCTTCTTCGTACGATGACGAACGAACACCACGCGAACCGGAATGTCTGGGGCAAGCTCGGTTCGAATGCAGCGGAGAATGCCACGCTTGTTGCTCACCACAGGAAACGCTGCCGCGTACAGTTCTTTGAGCGACAGCTTCCGGCCTTGAACCAGGAAACGCTTATTGTCATTCTTGACCATGCCGATCACGTCGAGCCCGCGGGCAATGACTTCGCCAATGAGAGGCGCATGCGTAAACCAGCTGTCCATCAAGACGTAGGAGGCGGTCGCCCCTGCTGCCAAAGCGCGATCCAGCATGGACGCAATGACCTGCGGAGCCGATCGGAGCGATTCCTGACGGCGCTTGTAGCCGTGCGATCGTTTGTCGATGTTCTCGCTCATGCCGTTGATGGCAGACTTGCTTGAACTGAGCAGCGCGAAGTCGAGCGGCAAGAAGGTATGCCCGTCGGACCAGCCCATGGTGAGCATACGAAATCCTTTGTAATAAGCGCCGGTGGCATGATCTTTGAATCGGGCGAGCAACTCAACAGCCTTGCTGCGATTGCGTTCGAACATCGAATCGTCAACGATGAAGACGGTGTCCCGGTCGACAGACGTAAGAGTGCTGACCTTCCGTACCGTGGCGACACTGAGTGATGTCAGAAAGCGACGCCAGGCAAAGCCGGCATGATTGAGGAAGCGATACACCGCATCTTTGCCGGGAAACGATTCTCCCTTGCTGCTCTCGAGCAGACGAAACCAGTTCTTTTGATGAAACAACAGGACAAAGACGAGTTGGAACAGTCGGGCACAGCTGAAACCAAATCGCTTGCGCAACCCAGCTTGTCGAAGATGTTTCATGACGTTCAGTTCTTGAAAAGCAGACTTTAATTCGTTTGGCAGTTGATTAAGATCGGGCTGATGGTCTATCATGATGGAAGACACCTCTTCTGTTTGATAGTGATTGCTCGCACTTTCACTTTACCAAACGAAGCGGTGTTTTTCTATTTTGCAAGCCATGTATCTGATTGCTTAGTAGCCCTGTGGCTGCAAGGATTTAGGCTAGTTTTTGCTCTGCGAAAGTTGAGTTATTAATGTTTGTGGTCCTTTACTTTTTGCCTAAGGGCATATCGGGTACGATCATTGATTATTTGGAAAAGAAAAAAACGCCCAAGGAAAATCGGGCTGCTTATGACGCCATTCCGCTCGATCAACTGCTGAACGTCAATGCCAATACCGCTTCCGGTACGCTGCTCAGCATTAACAATCTCAACAAACAATTTGGCGGGCTTCATGTCATTAAAGATCTTTCATTGGAGGTTCAGTCCTCGACGGTGTTGTCGCTTATTGGGCCCAATGGAGCCGGCAAGAGCACCGTTATTAATATGATATCCGGTTTCTATACGCCGACCTCCGGCGATATTTATTTAAACGGGAAAAAAATTGACGGATCTACTCCCCAAGAGATGCTGCACCAAGGCATTGCCCGGACGTTCCAGCACACTCGGTTGTTTGGCGAGTTGACGGTTCTTGAAAATATCATGATCGGCGTGGCCCAATCCCACAAACAACATTTGTTTTCGGCCTTGTTCCGCTCCGGCGGCATGCGCAGACAGGAGCAGCGGATCGCTGATCTGGCGCACGCCTACCTGGATCTGGCGGGATATAAGGGACTGCGCCACATCAAAGCGGCCAATCTGGCGTACGGGCACCAGCGCGTCGTCGAAATTGCCAGAGCATTGGCGGCCAAACCGTCGCTGCTGCTGCTGGATGAACCGGCCGCCGGCTTGACGTCGGGAGAAATTGTTGAGCTTGAGCATGTCATTCGCAAGCTGAAAGAAGCCGGCCTGACGATCATCCTCATTGAACATCATATGGATTTCGTGTCGCGCATCTCGGATAAAGTGACCGTGATCGATTACGGAAGAAAGATCGCGGAAGGTAAAGCGGACGAAGTTCAGGATGATCCCAATGTCATTAAGGCTTATCTCGGAGAGGAGGAGACGGAACATGCTGACAGTCTCTGATCTTCATATGTATTATGGGGGCGTTCATGCGCTGAAGGGAGTAAGTCTCGAAGTAAATGAAGGGGAAGTCGTCGCCGTCATTGGTTCCAACGGAGCGGGCAAGACGACGCTGTTGAGCGCTATCCTCGGGATGGTGAAGCCCCGATCGGGACAAATTTCGTATTCGAACCAGGATATCACGTATATAACGGCTCATAAAACGGTAAACATGGGGATTTCCCTGGTACCCGAAGGAAGAGAAGTATTCAGCAGTATGACCGTTTATGAAAATCTTCGCTTAGGTTTGAAAAAACGGGTGGGACGGGTGAACCAGAAAGAATTCGACCGTGAGCTCGAACATATATTTTTCCGGTTTCCCCGTCTGAAAGAACGCATCGACCAATTGGCGGGAACGTTAAGCGGCGGCGAGCAGCAGATGATGGTGATCTCGCGCGCTTTAATCGGCAAGCCCAAGCTGCTGCTGCTGGATGAACCTTCGCTCGGATTGGCGCCCATTATCGTCAATGAAATTTTCGATATCATCAAGGGCTTGAAGCAAGACGGAATGACGATTATTTTGGTTGAGCAGATGGCCAATAAGGCGCTGTCGGTTGCCGACCGCGGTTATGTACTGGAGAACGGCCATATTGCCATGAGCGGAACAGCCAAAGAATTACGGGGCAACCGGGAAGTCGCCAAAGCCTACCTCGGTGTTTCCTAGGACGATTTGTTCATTCGTACATGAAGAGAGTGCCTTAACGGGCGCTCTTTTCGCTATATTCGGTTTATTTCATTGCTATAATCATTTTCATTGCTGTAGACTAAGAAAAGAGCGCATTAGCGGCCTACTTGAATGGAGATGAACCGATGGAAAGTATTAAGCGTTTTTTTGAAACATTAACGGTACGAAGATTTTTCATTCTGACCCTGATCGTTGTACTGTTATTTAGTATAAGGGATATGCTCAACCTGGTTTTGTTAACGTTCTTAATAGCTTACATCATGAACAGTCTGCAACATATGCTAACGAGAAAACTAAGCAAATACATCGCCATCAACAGCAAGTTCATTATTATTTTGCTTTATCTGGCTTTGGTCACCATCGTAGTGTTTGCGATCATTAACTATTTGCCGAAGGTCTTTGTTCAAATCAAACAGGTCAAAGATATGTTGATCGGCTTAACGAATATGCCCGTCCCCCAAGATGAAGTTTCCCAATATGTGTACAAAACATTGAAAGACTTGAATTTGCAGGCTTATGTCAAACAAGGCTTCGAATACATTCTAAGAATCAGCAATTGGGGAACGACCTTCGTGCTGGCGATCATTTTAAGCCTTGTCTTCATTCTTGAGAAAAACAGGGTCATCGCCTTTACTTCCAGGCTGAAAGAAAGCAAAATTTCTTGGCTGTATGAAGAGCTTGAGTATTTCGGCAAAAAATTCATTTTGTCCTTCGGGAAAGTCATCGAGGCGCAATTTCTTATTGCGATATTCAATACGATATTTACGGTGATCGGATTATGGATTCTAGGCTTTCCTTATTTGTTTGCGCTGTCGATCATGATCTTCCTGCTTAGTTTAATTCCCGTGGCGGGCTTTCTCATTTCATTACTTCCTTTATGTATTATCGGGTATAATATCGGCGGGCATCTGATGCTGATCTATGTGCTCTCGATGATCGCGGTGCTCCATTTCCTGGAGGGTTACTTCTTAAACCCGAAGCTGATGTCTTCGAAAATGAACCTCCCTATGTTCTATACGTTTATCGTTCTGATTTTCTCCGAGCATTACCTGGGAATCTGGGGCTTGATCGTCGGTATTCCGATCTTCGTCTTTTTATTGGACATCCTTGACATCGATACGACGAAGGGAGAGAACAAGACCAGTGCATGAGCAATGAGACCTTCCGGCCTATCGCCGGACTTGTATGAAACGAGGGGCTGCTTCGCTTATGAAGCAGCCTTTTTCTATGGAGCTGCCGGCCTTGCTTGTGTGCCTGTCGATTCTTTTATCTATCGTTACTTGGGTCAGACAAAAGTAATTCAAGCTTGCCAGGCGTCCGATTCGGGCGTGCTAGAAGGATATTCCTGGTTTGCATCGAAATAAGCTTTGCGTAAAGGAATGATTATTTCGAAGAAGGTGCGGGATATGGAGCATTTTACAATGGAGTCCATCTTTAATGCGATTGGGGAATTGTTCTCGGACGAAACCTCGATTGTTGTTGCCAATACTAAGGAGTACATCTATTACAGGCCCAGCAAAAGGATCGATCTGAAAATTAAGCCCGGCGATCCCATTAAGGAAGGGACGATTACGCATAAAGCATTGACAGGCAAACAAAAAGTATCCGAGTTCATTGACCGTGACATATTCGGAGTCCCTTATTACGGTATGGCGGTCCCTTTGATCCATGAAGGCAAGCTCGAGGGGTGCGTGTCTGCGATTTTCCCTACCCTGACGACGGGACAATCCGTTGTCACCGTGAAGTATCAGGACGGGTGGGTTCCGGTTCCTTTCCCGGAAGTGCTGTATCTGGAAGCAAGCGACCGCAAAACGTACGTCGTCACCGAGAAGCTCTCCGGCACCCATAAATACACGCTAAATGAGTTTGACTTTCTGCTGCCGAGAGACTATTTTGTGCGCTGCCACCGTTCCTTTATCGTGAATGTAAACCACATTAAGGAAATCTACCCGGATACGCACTCCACGCTTGTGTTAATCATGAGGAACGGGACCAAGATCACGGTCAGTCAATCGTATATCCGCTATTTCCGGAAGCTGCTCGGTTTCTAATGGACTTTTACGGTTTCGTTCGTCCATATACGTGTTCTGTCCGATTTTTTCCCTATTTCATCCGAAAATGCCTCTCCGCGGCCGATCATCGGTTAAAATGTGGCTAAACGACATATGAATGGGGGAAAACCCTTTGGAAAACGTTTTCAATCGCATTCGAAATCAACGTCTCCACGAGAAGGTCGTTTCTGCAGAAGAAGCCGCTTCCTGGATTAAAAACGGAATGACCTTGGGATTAAGCGGATTTACGCGGGCCGGAGATGCAAAAGCGGTTCCCATGGCGTTAGCGGAGCGTGCAAAAAGTGAAAAGCTTAAAGTTAATGTATATACGGGAGCTTCTCTTGGATCGGATATCGACAAGTTATTTGCCGAAGTCGGCTTGCTCCATAAACGTCTTCCTTTTCAAGCGGATCCGACGATGAGGCGGAAAATCAATCAAGGCGAGTTTTATTTCATAGATCAGCATTTATCCAAAACGTCGGAAATGGTGCGCGCTCAGGTGCTGGAGCCCATTGATTTCGCCATCGTGGAAGCGATTGCGATAACGGAAGACGGCATGATTATCCCGACGACATCCGTAGGCAACTCGATGGTGTTCGCGCAGCACGCGCGTTCCATTATTGTCGAAATCAACCTGGCGCAACCGCAGTCGCTGGAAGGACTTCATGATTTGTACGAACCGGGTAAACAAGGGGAGCGTACCCCCATTCCCATCTCCAGGCCGGATGACCGGATCGGGACCTTGGGCATACCCGTCGACATGAGTAAAGTCCGGGGGATTGTGTTTACGAACCAGACCGATTCCCCTTCAACCATCACAGCGCCGGACAAGGACACGGAAACAATCGCCCGGCATTTAATCGCGTTTCTGCGTCAGGAAGTCCGCGCGGGACGATTAACGAACCGGCTGGCTCCTCTCCAGTCAGGGATCGGATCGGTTTCCAATGCGGTTTTTCATGGTTTGCTGCAATCGGAATTCACGGATCTGGAGGTATATTCCGAAGTATTGCAGGACGCCGTGTTCGATTTAATGGATGCGGGCAAAGTCCGGTTTGCCTCCTGTTGTTCGATTACGCTCTCGGCTCCGAAGATGGAGCAAGTGTTCCCGAATCTCGAGAAATACCGGGACCGGCTCATCCTAAGACCGCAGGAGCTGTCCAATCATCCGGAGGTCATTCGCCGCATGGGTCTGATCGCCATCAATACGGCGTTGGAATTCGATATATACGGCAACGTGAATTCCACCCATGTGCTGGGGACGCAAATGATGAACGGCATCGGGGGCTCGGGAGACTTTGCGCGAAACGCCCGTATCTCGGTGTTCGTCACGAAATCGATCGCCAAAGACGGGAACATCTCGAGTATCGTGCCCTTTGTGTCCCATGTGGACCATACGGAGCACGATGTGGATGTGGTCGTCACCGAGCAAGGCTACGCCGATTTGCGCGGACTGGCGCCGAGAGAGCGTGCGGAGCTTATTATCGATCGCTGCGCCCATCCGCTGTACCGCGAAGCCTTACTGGACTATTATAAGGAAGCCCTTACGCGGGGAGGACAAACTCCGCATGTGCTGGAAAAGGCGCTGTCGTGGCATTCCAATTACAAGCAGTCGGGAACGATGCTTCAGAAAGTCTTGTCTTTATAAAGTGCGAAAACACAGACTTCGGGTCTGTGTTTTTTGCTGTGGGAAAATTTCCTAATCCATATTGTAAACGCTTTAATAATGGTGTATGATAATAACAAACGTTACCGGAAACGTTTCCGGTAACGTTTGCAGGCTGGATTCATAGATGGAGGTACGATTTTGGCTAACATCAAGGATATAGCAAAACATTTGGGTGTTTCAGTTTCTACAGTTTCCAGAGCGATGAACAATCATCCCGATGTACGCCAAGAAACCAAGCTGCAGGTTATGGAGGCGATCCGTTATTTTAATTACCGGCCCAATGCGCTCGCCAAAGGCCTGATTCAGAAAAAAACGTTCACGATAGGGTTAATGGTCCCCGATCTGTCCGATCCGTTCCCTACGAGCCTGTCCAATGCCGTGGAAGGGACGTTGTTTGAACAGGGGTATCAGGTTGTATTCGGGAATGGGAACCGGAACTCGGAGAAGGAAAAACAATTTCTTCAAAGCGCCATCGAAAGACAATTCGACGGACTCATTCTGACCCCTGACTTCCTGGATGATGAATTTATTGAACTGTTGTCGAGTCTGGAAATACCGATTGTGTTCTTGAGAAGGAGACCTCCGGAAGGCCTGTCTATTCCGTATGTAGACGTAGACCATTACCAGGCGGCGACGGTTTCGATGAATTATTTGATTGAACTCGGACATCGGCAAATCGGCTTTATCGGAATGCCCCAGAGCTCTTTCATCGGTAATGAAAGACTGCGCGGATATACGGATGTCATGCGCAAGAACGGGCTGACGCCGGAAGCGGGCCATATGATCTTCGGAGGCCGCACGATTGAAAGCGGACGGGAAGCGATGGGCAAGCTGTTCGGGCACAATCCGGACTTGACCGCTGTCTTCGCAGCGAACGATTTGCTCGGGATTGGCGCTCTGGAATGGTTGGCGATGCATGATATTCCGGTTCCCGAGAAGGTGTCCGTCATCGGATTCGACAACCTGGAGTATGCCGGACTGTACTGGATTCAATTGACGACGATGGAACAGCCGCGCAGAGAGATGGGAAGAAGGGCGGCGCAGCTGCTGCTCCAAATGATAGCGGATAAAGAGTACACGCCCGAATCGGAATTGATGGAAGCCAGACTTGTTATTCGACGAACTTGCAAAGCGAGGCTGACCCCTTGAACAAAGTGTTGATCGTAACCGATATGGATGGCACATTGCTGGACCGTTCGCAGAACGTAAGCGAAGAAAATGCAAGGGCGATTAAGGAGTTCAAAGCCAGGGGAGGCTTGTTTACATTGGCCACCGGCCGAATGGAGTCGGCGGTCCTCCCCTATATTCGCCGGCTCGAGATTGACCTTCCCGTCATTCTCTACAATGGCGCCAAGATTTATTCGCCTGTCACCGGGAAGGTTCTTTATGAGAAGCGGCTCGTTATTCCCAAGGAAACTTGGAAGCGCTTTATTTCCGGTTTGTGCGACGAGTCGGCCATTCTTGTGTACCGCGAGAGCGACGTGTTTGCACCGGTGCGCAATGAGGTTCTGGAGATGCATGAACGCAAAGACGGCGTAAGATGCAAAGACATGAGGGAGGATTGGATCGATGATCCGATCACGAAGATCTTATTTATCGCACCGAGGGATAAACTGGAGCAATTCGAATCGCTGATCACGACAAGCGGAATCCGCTGCGAAATGGTTTATTCGGAAGCCAACTATTTAGAGCTGCTGCCGGAAGGCGCGACCAAAGGTGCCGCGCTTAGGGAACTGGTGCACATGCTGAGGATTGAAGGCTTGCATACGATTGCGGTTGGTGACAATGGCAACGACATCACGATGCTGCAACAAGCGGACCGCGGCATAGCGGTGGAGAATGCCAGCCAGCCGTTGAAAGAAGCGGCCGATGAACTGACGGTGCATCATGAGAATCACGCCATCCATGCGGTCATACACAAATTGATGCTTATGGAGAAAGAAGCTTAATAGCTTACAACATAAACCTAAATCAGGGGAGGCTTCACCTATGAAAAAAAGATTCAAGGCTGTCCAGCTTACCGCATTGACGCTTGCTGTACTCGGGATGACAGCTTGCGGTTCATCTACGGCGGATCAACCGGCCGCCGGCGGCAGCGGGCAGAAGGCGTCTGAGGAAGCGAAGCAGCCGGCAGCGAAATCGTCGAAGCAATTGACGATGTATACGGCTTATCCCGAAGAGGAAGCCATTAATTATGCCAATGAATTTGAGAAAGCGAGCGGAATTAAAGTCAAATTCGTCCGTTTGTCGGCAGGAGAGACGCTAGCCCGTTTGCAGGCGGAGAAAAATAACCCGCAGGCCAGCGTTTGGTATGGCGGCCCATCCGACACCTTCGTCGCGGCCTCCAAGGAAGGACTGCTCGATAAATACACACCGCAAGGCATCGATAAGCTGCCGAAGGAATACTTGGACAAAGACGGATTATGGACGCCGCTCTATGTCGGTCCTCTCGGGTTTGCAGTCAATACGGAATGGCTCAAGAAGAACAACGTGAAAGCGCCTGAATCGTGGGAGGATCTGCTGAAGCCGGAATTCAAGAAGAACATTTCCATTTCGCATCCCGGTTCCTCCGGCACGGCCTATACCGTAGTGGCCTCGCTGGTTCAGTTGATGGGCGAGGAGAAAGCCTTCGATTACTTGAAGAAGCTGGATGCGAATGTCCTGCAGTATACGAAGTCGGGATCGGCGCCGGCGAAGCAGGCGGGATTAGGCGAAGCGGCCGTGGGCATTTCCTTCTCGCATGACATTTTGAAACCCAAGTCGGAAGGTTACCCGATCACGCTTGTGTTCCCCAAAGAAGGAACCGGTTATGAAGTCGGGGCTGCGGCGTTGATCAAAGGCGGGCCGGCGGACGAGTTGGACAACGCGAAGAAGTTCATCGACTGGGCGATCAGCAAAGAAGCGCAAGGCTTGTACGAGACATACAAAACGTTCCGCCTGCCTGTAAATCCCGAAGCCAAAACTTCCGACGGCCTGACGACAATAAGCGAGCTGAAAGTGGTCAATTATGACGCTGTCTGGGCGGGACAACAACGGAAGGACCTTGTAACGAAGTTTAATGAAAAAATCAAAGGTGCGGATGCGGCAAAATAGAGGGAGGCTTGCAGCAGCCTCTCTTAAGGAAAGGGGGAAGGCCATTTGGCTAAGTTGGAACCAGCCGCAAACTTGAACAGGGCATCAACCACTTCGAAACTTACGTCAATCCTGCAGCAAATGTGGAAAGAGCCCTGGTTGCTGGGCCTCATCATTCTTATTTTCGTTTCCCTGTTTCTTTTTGCCGTGTATCCCATTTATCAGGTGTTCAAAATAACCTTGGTCAGCGATAAAGGGCTGGACTTTACGACCGTAGCGAAAACGCTGGGAAGCCATTCATTCCTGCGGTCCTTTTGGAACAGCATGCAATTGGGCGTCATCGCGGCGCTGACCAGCTCTGTCATCGGATTCGTATTCGCCTATGCCAACACCCGAACCAGCATGAAAGGCAAGTCTTTCTTTCATCTGGTCGCGCTGCTGCCGATCATTTCGCCGCCATTTGTCATTGCGCTGTCGGTGATCCTTTTGTTCGGGCGTAACGGCCTCATCACGAGCGGCTTGTTCGGGTGGCAGGGCTCGAACGTGTATGGCTTGACCAGCTTGATTGTCATCCAGACGTTGTCCTTCTTCCCGATTGCTTACTTGAATTTAAAGGGCATTCTGGAGTCCATCGATACGGCGGTGGAGAATGCTGCATTGAATCTGGGCGCTTCCCGCCTGAAAGTATTTACAACGATAACGCTGCCCTTGGCCATTCCCGGAATTTTCAGCTCGCTGCTGCTCGTATTCATCAAGTCCATCGAGGATTTCGGCAATCCGATGGTGATCGCGGGCGATTATTCCACCCTCGCGGTGGAAGCTTATCTGCAAATTACCGGGATGTACGATTTGCGCGGGGGGGCCATTATGGCGGTCGCCATTCTGTTTCCGGCCATGACGACGTATTTCCTCCAAAAATATTGGATCAGCAAAAAATCGTATGTAACCGTAACCGGCAAACCGTCCCATACGGAAATGCCGATTCGGGAGAACTATATTGTCTGGCCGCTGTTCGCTTTTTGCGGGCTGATCACCGGCGCAATCCTCGTCTTTTACGGGACCGTCGTCTGGGGCGCCTTTGTCAAGATATGGGGAATCAACCATTCGATGACGCTGGACAACTTCAAATACGTGCTCTCCCGCGGTTTTGATTCGATTACGAACTCGCTGCTGCTTTCGGTCATTTCCACGCCGATTACGGCCCTGCTTGGCATGATCATCGCTTTTCTAATCATCCGCAAAAAGTTTATCGGCAAAAAGTGGATGGAAATCAGCTCCATGCTCACCTTTGCCGTACCCGGCACCGTCGTTGGGATCGGGTATATCCTGGCATTCAATGAAAAGCCGCTGCTGCTGACCGGTACGGCCGCGATCATCATCATCTGCTTGACGTTCCGCAATATGCCGGTCGGCATAGAGGGAGGCACGAACAGTCTCCGCCAAGTGGACCCGTCGATCGAAGAGGCATCGGCCATCCTGGGCGCGAACAGTTACACGACGTTCCGGAGAATAGCGCTGCCGCTGATGCGTCCGGCCTTGTTTTCCGCCCTCGTTTATTCGTTCGTGAAATCGATGACTTCGATCAGCGCCATCATTTTTCTCGTCTCTGTCAATTGGAACCTGATGACGGTCACAATCCTCTCTCAAGTCGAAGGGAGCCGCTTGGGGGTGGCCGCCGCTTATTGCGTCATCCTGATCGTTATCGTCATGGCGGCTCTCGGTATCTTGCAACTGCTGGTCAATCAACTCGGGTCGAAGAAGAGGAGGGCCTTCTGATATGCGCGCAATCGTGGAAACCGTTCCATCATCCAAAGTAACATTTGCCGGGATCGTCAAGCAGTTTCCCGGCCATTCGGGCGAAGAACCGGTCTATGCCGTCAACAAGGTGTCGCTGGATATCGAACCGGGACAGCTCGTAACGCTGCTTGGCCCGTCAGGCTGCGGCAAGACGACGACGCTGCGGATGCTGGCCGGATTTGAGACGCCTACAGCGGGAGAGATTTCAATCAATGGGCAGACCATTACCCATTTGCCGCCGAATAAGCGCGATGTGGGCATGGTCTTCCAGAGCTACGCGTTGTTTCCCCACATGACCGTATATGACAATGTCGCATACGGCTTGAGCATTAAGCCGATTCCGAAGTCACAGGTCAAAGAACGGGTAGACAAGGTGCTGGCCTTGATGCACTTGGACAAAATGAAAGACCGCCTGCCTTCGCTGCTGTCCGGCGGACAGCAGCAGCGCGTGGCGCTGGCGCGGGCAGTCGTTACCGAACCGAAGGTGCTGTTATTCGACGAGCCGCTGTCCAATCTGGACGCCAAGCTCCGCGAATATATGCGCGATGAACTGCGCAAAATCCAGCAGCGCCTCGGCATCACGAGCCTCTACGTCACGCACGATCAGGCGGAAGCGATGGCCATCTCGGATAAAGTCGTGATCATGAACAAAGGCGAGATCCAGCAGATCGGATCGCCCCGGAAAATTTATATGAGACCCTGCAATCAATTCGTGGCCAACTTTATGGGCAAGGCGAATTTCCTCAAGGCGATCGTCGAGCAATCGGACTCCCGCCATATCGGGTTGAACTTGCTGGGTCAAAGACTGGTCATTCCGAAGGACCCGATCTTTGAGGTCAAAGCGGGGGAACGGGTCGATTGCGTCATCCGGCCTGAATTTTGGAGCATCGATCCCGAAGGCAAGTTCCAGGGCACGGTGGAACGGGCGATTTACCTTGGGCCTTACGTCGAATATGAAGTCGCGTTAGGCGGGCAAACCGTGGTTGTAGTCGATTACATGCATCATTTACATGAGCCGAAAAGCGCGGGAGATCTGATCCGACTCGGGCTGTCGGGCCAATCCATTACTCTGCTGCCGCCGGGTCAGGAGTAGGGAGGAGATCAATTTTGATCCAGAAAAGAGGAGGTTCTATTTGAACCATTTGGAGATCGCCAAGCGGATTGCCAGGGATGCCGGAGCCATGATCAAATCCCGTTTAGGGACTTCCTATGTGACGGATGAGAAAAGCTCAAGCTTTGACCTTGTCACGGAAATTGATCGGGCTTCCGAGCTGATGATCCGGCAGCGCATTGAGGAACAATATCCCGAGCATACCTTCTTGGGGGAGGAAGAGTCGTTCGGCAGCGGCGAGCGATTCGTTGGCAGGCTGGAGCAAGCGTCGGCTGAGCCGTTCCTATGGATTGTCGATCCGATCGACGGCACCAGCAACTTTGTCCATAACATGCCGGGGTTTACGGTGTCCATCGCTTTAGCTTGCCGGGGGGAGCTGACGGCAGGCGTCATCTATGACCCGTGCTCGGACGAAATGTATTGGGCCGCGAAGGGGCAGGGCGCATTCGTGAACGGGAAACGCATATCGGTGTCGAACGTGGACCGGTTGGAACAAACTTTACTTGGCACCGGCTTTCCGACGGATGAGCGGGCAAGAGCCGTGGGCGTGGAATGTCTGGGTGAATTGAGCGGGAAATGCAGGTCTATCCGGTCGTTAGGGTCAGCGGCCCTGCAATTGGCTTATGTCGCATCGGGCAAGCTCGGAGCCTACTGGGAATACGGGCTGAACGTGTGGGATACGGCAGCAGGGGTTATTCTCATTCAGGAGGCGGGAGGGACCGTGACGGATACGGCAGGTCGCCCCTTCGATTTATTCACGAAAAACATCGTCGCGAGCAATGGCTTCGTTCATCAGCCGATGCTGGCATGTATGCAGCCCACCATCCATGCTTAACCGGCTAGTGGAGCGTTGGCAAATCGATCAGACAAGGGGTTCGGCCGAAGGTACTCGGTTCGGGCTCCTTTTTTGCATGAATTCCGGTATTTCTGGATACCGGCCCGGCGTACATGGATCCACCAAGATTTACCGGCATCCTGGCCTTGGTTATTGTAAAATACGTTTAGGGCGATGGGTTCTGTTTACGAATCCGATGCTTACAACCAAGGGGAGTGAAGTCCGGGTGTCGATGGCTCGATTTGGTGAAATAAGATCGTGATTGGCTGGAGAGGGAAGGTTTAGGATGCCGCCTTAGGGGAAAAATACCGCAAATGAACAGATGAAGGAGATGGAGCCTGTGGCTAAAATCAGCCGGGAACAAATCGAAAATATAAAAAGTGCGAACGCCGGGCGTACCGTTACGCTTCCGGACGGAACCGTATTGCCCAGACTCGGTCAAGGCACTTGGTTTATCGGAGACGAGCCTTCCAAAAGGCAGGAAGAAATCAAAACCGTAAGACTCGGTGTGGAGCTTGGCATGAGCTTGATCGATACCGCGGAAATGTATGGTGACGGAAGATCCGAGTCGCTGGTCGGGGAAGCGATCGAAGGCATAAGGGATCGCGTATTTCTGGTTTCCAAGGTGTATCCGCATAATGCCGGACGGGGCCGAATAGCCAAAAGCTGTGAAGACAGCCTGAAACGATTAAAGACGGACCGCCTCGACCTGTACCTGCTTCACTGGAGAGGCAGCGTTCCTTTAAGCGAAACGATAGAAGGCATGGAAAGACTGGTTGAAGCGGGAAAAATACGGAGATGGGGCGTCTCGAACCTCGATACGGCCGATATGAAAGAGCTGTCCGCGTTGGCTAAAGGTTCGCATTGTGTAACGAATCAAGTACTCTATCACCTTGGTTCCCGCGGCATTGAATATGATTTGCTGCCTTGGCAAAGAGAACACCGTATGCCGATCATGGCCTACTGTCCTATGGCGCAGGCGGGATCTTTAAGAAAAGGGCTGGTGGAGAACGAAGTGGTCAAGGACATCGCCGATCGGCATCATATCAAGCCGCTGCAGCTTCTCTTGGCATGGTGTATCCGAAACGGAGATGCGATAGCCATACCTAAGGCATCGACGGAAGAGCATGTGCTTGAGAATGCGGCGGCAGGCCTCGTTCAGTTAACGGAAGAAGACTTGCAAAGACTGGATGCCGTCTTTCCCAAGCCCTCCAGAAAAGTTCCTCTCGATATTGTGTAAGGACAGCCATACAGCTTTAGGAGCGAGCGCGCTGACCGTTTGAGGTCAGCGCGCTTTCGCGTGGAACGGCCCGGAATGGTTATCCGTGACGGGGGCGTTGCTACCGTTCAAGGGTGGCCCGGTTCTTCGGCGGATTGTACTTCTTCTTATAGTAATTGGAGAACCCGATCAGTAAAGGAACGATAACGATCGTCGGTATAAACCACAGGATGGTGCTGACGGATTGGATTTGCAGCAGCTTGGGAGCGCCGAATACGGTGAAGGCCGTAATGGTCGCGATACAACAGGTGAGCATGCCGGCAATATGCTCCATGACCCAATGCATTTTTAATCGTGGCGCCTTTAACCAATACAGAAGATGGGTTACGCCGAGGAAAACCCCGAGGAGCGGGAAGTATTGCAGCAAGGGGAAAGCAATTGTAAACCCGTAAATACTGATGCCGGCTCCGGAGAGCAATAACAGGATAGGGAACATCAAATCCCATACGTTGCGGTGCTTCTCCTGCCGCCGTTTAAAGCGAAGCACCCGAATGCCGTACCAGGCGCTGGCTCCGCTCAGGATCGAGATAAAGATTAAGAACCATGAGAACGAGATGCGGTCCTGATCGCTGGCCGGATCCAGGAAAATACGAAAAATCCCCATATACAAAGCGCTAATGGAGACGATGGTCATCGCGTATACATAAATCCAGCCGATCCGATTATGCGTCTTTCCGCCCTTCTTCGTGACAATCGGGATCCAAAATACGAGTAACGCCAAAAAACCCGCAACAATATGTAGCCATCTGCTAAAGTGAAACGCTAGTTCCATCGAACCATCTCCTGTGAACGTATTGTGAGCACTTAAGAAATTATAACCAAAGTTATGGATATATGGGAAGAGAAAATTACCATGCTTACAATTGCAGGCAGCCCGGTCTGGAGGGGCTGAAATCCCCGATTGTCATCATTTCGGTGGAAAGCGAGCAGCAAGCTCTTGAGATCGCCAATTCGGTCGAATATGGATTGGCGGCAGCCATTTTTACTGAAAATCTATCCTCGGCTTACCGTTTTGCCGATCAGGTGGAAAGCGGCATGGTGCATATCAATCATGGCACGGCAAGCGCGGCCCATATGCCGTTTGGGGGCGTGAAGCAATCCGGCTTCGGCGCGTACTCGATCGGAAGCTCGAACAAAGAATTTTATACCGAGATGAAAGTGGTTTATTTCCAGTATTAAGCCGTTCATTTAACCTCGCTTATTGGCGTTGTTGATGATCGGGATTCCTGATTCGATGAGCTTATCCGGGCCGGCGGACTCGGGAGGGATACCGTGCTGACAGCGATGTTTATCCACAGGGTTATACACAAATCCCACAAGCGGCAATCGCTTGCTGTGCATAAGTTTTCGTGTCGATATCAACATATCCACAGACATACAGATTTTCGTGAAAATTGGGCGATGATCGCTTCCGGCTCCGTTCATAAAAGCTTTGACCGTTAACTGGGTCAGGCTTTTTTTTACTCGCCATCGTATGTTTTTTCCCGCTATTCAATTCGATCCGGTTCAACGTATAATAAAATAACGCATTTTTTAACGAGTTCTTGAAAAGGAGCCTGGGATATGATCTCTTATTTGACCGAGGATAACCTCAAAGATTTGCTGGAACGTTACCGTAGCCTGGGGCCTCTCCCCGGTATACTTTTGACCTTCCTGAAATCTTTCATCCCGCCCTTGCCTACGATCGTCATTGTTGGCGTGAACGCTGCGGTGTACGGATTATGGCTCGGCTTCTTCTATTCCTGGCTCGGCATGGTGAGCGGCTGCCTGGTGACTTTCCAGCTCGTGCGCCGAATCTCCGGACACCCATACCTGGAGAAGTGGGCCCGCCGCCCGAAGGTGGAGCGAAGCATGAGATGGGTTCGCCGGAACGCGTTCGGTTATGTGTTTCTGTTAAGTTTGTTTCCCGTAGGCCCCTTCGTGGTCGTTAATATGGCGGCCGGCCTTGCAGGAATGCGGCTGCGTTCGTTCTTGATCGCGATCCTGTTCGGCAAAGCCATTATGGTGTTCTACGTTTCCTATATCGGTTACGACCTGGAGCGGTATATCCGCAATCCGGCGCAAATCGTCTACGTGCTGCTGTTTATCGGCGCTTCGTTATGGGCCAGCAAGAAGATCGAGGCTTACTATACGCGGGAACGGGGACAAGCCCAGAATCAGTCCCATCCAGATAAAGGATAATTGTTTGTAACGTCGAATGTAAGAAATCAACACCATTAACTTGTGGACTAGCGGCAGGCGGGAGTGTGTAAGATGGCGATGGCATCGATTTCATTAACGGACCAAATTGACGTTTCGAATGGGGCGCACATCCTATATTTTTACGAATCTTATGAGGGCTACCTGAGCAATGCCGTGGCGTTTGTTCGTACCGGACTTCGGCAAGGGCAGGAAATCGTGCTTATCGATAGTCTCGACAACCAGCGGCTCATCTACGAGCGTTTAACCGGTGTGATCGAAGAGAAGGAGTTCGAGCATATCCATTTTTTCGATCACCGGGAGTTTTACGGCAAGTACGGGGCGTTTCATGTAAAGCTGATCTTGGAAAGCCTGGAAGAGTTGTTCCAGCCCTTTGTCAATCGCCTGCTTACGGTGCGGTCTTGGGGTCATGTCTATTGGCAGGACCAGGCGGACATCCTGGAGCAGCTGCGGAAGTATGAGTGTCATTGCGATACGTCCTTGAACGAGTGGGGGATTCTCGGAGTGTGCGTGTATGATGGGCGCCATGTGCCGGCCAACGTGCAGAACGAGATGCTGAAGAGCCATGAGTACGTCATGACCGATACCAGCTTGGCGAAATCGACCTTTTATAACCAAAAAGGAAAAACGGTGCTGTTCCCTTCGCTTGCCGTACATACCCAAATGCAATCGGAAGTCGATTTATACAAGCAGAAGCTGGAGTTTGCGCACGTCGTCTCGCACGAGGTTCGCAATCCCTTGACGGTGATTAAAGCTTACGCGACCTTGCTGCAGAACAGGGAAGAAGATCGGTCCGCCCAAGCGAAGCTGCAGGCGATCATCGATTATGTGGACGTTATCGATAATGAAATTACGCATATTATCAACACGGAACAGATGCTGTCGTCGGAATCGCTGTGGGTGAAATCGAAAATCGCGGTAGCGCCTATCGTTTGCGAGGTGCTGCCTATGATGGTAACGAAAGCCCGTACGCAAGCTATCGCGCTGCACAGCGAATGCAGTCTCGGCGGTGAGACGATACTCGGGAATGCGATCGGGTTGAAGCTTATCATCTCCAATCTGCTGAGCAATGCGATTAAATACAGTCATGAGGGCGGCACGGTTTGGTTCAAGGCCGGTGTTCAGGGGAAGCGAGTCGTGCTGGTCATACGCGACCAAGGCATCGGGATGAGCGAAGAACAGACCCATAAGCTGTTCCGCAAGTATGAGAAAATGAACCATGAAAAAAGCGGCCAAGGGATCGGTTTGTTCATGGCGAAGCAATTGATCGACCATTTCGCCGGCGAAATCGAGATCGCGAGCGTTCTGTATCAAGGCACCGAGGTGACGGTTAGATTGCCGTTAAGCGAGGCTGCCTCGTAGCCGGTTCAATCCGGATAAGGCGCCTCGCCAGTCTAGGAACAGACACCTTCAGCTTACAGAAGCCCCCGGCGATGTTACATGGCACCGATGATGATGCCGGCCACCGCGTAATGAATCTCCGTCATATCCGGCATGCGTGCGAATCCCCTTTGGACTAAACGATAAGTTTAGCTTGTATCTCCATTTACTGCGGCAGCAAAAAACCTTAACCCCGCGAAACATCAGCAGGGTTAAGGTTCTTCGTATGCAGCCTATATTCTAAACCGATCCAGCAAGCGCTGCAGTTCTTGAGAAGACGTTTGGAGCGTTTCGGCCGAGCGGAAAATGCGATGCATCGAAGCCAACTGCTCCTCATTGGCCGAGGCTACTTGCTGGAGGTGCCGGGTGGAATGACGGGAGATGCGGACCGTTTCCTCCATGGATGCGGATACTTGCTCGGTTCCGGCCGACATTTGCTCGGCGACGGCGGACACTTCCTGGATTTGCTCGGATACTTGACTGACAGCGCCTACGAGCATGGCGAAGATCGTCCCCACATTGCCCATCGCGACGGCGCCTTTGTCAACTTCCGAGGCATCCTGCTCGGTTCGGTCGACGGCGTTACGGCAGCTGCGCGTAATTTCCGCGACTAATCCGGCAATTTGCTTGGCTGCCTCGGTGGAGCCGTCCGCCAGCTTCTTCACCTCCAGGGCGACGACCTGAAAGCCACGGCCGTGCTCTCCGGCACGCGCCGCCTCAATGGAGGCGTTCAACGACAACAACCGGGTCTGTTCGGAGATGTCACGTATGACTTTGAGAATGCGGTCAATCTGAAGGGTTAATTCCGCCAGCTGCCGGATCGTCACCGACGTGCCGGCCACATTATCTTTAATCCGATTCATCTGCCGGATGGCGTCTTCGACAACAAGGCGGCCTATATCCGATTGTTCGGCGGCGTGAGCGGCCGTCTCCGCAACGACGAACGAGGATTCGGCGATTTTTTGCACGCCGGCGGACATTTCATTCATCGCAGTGGAAGTTTCTTGCGCGGCTTGTACTTGAACTTCGGCCCCCGCCACGACTTCCTTGAAGGCCTGGGAAGTCTTGTTCGTTAACTCCGTGCTTGACGTGCTGATCGCGTGTAACTGTTCGGAAGCGGACAAGGTCGTTCTGGAAACGTGCCTGCCCTCTTGTACAACCTGCAGGAACGAATCGGCGAGCGCATTGAAGGCGTTCATGACATATCTGAATTCGTCCTTCGTCTCCACGGGGACTCTGACCGTTAAGCGGCCTTCGCCCAATTGTTGCGAGACCTCGCCTAATTGCCGGATGCTTCGCTGCAAGGAAAGGGTAAAGGAGAAGAATAAATAAGCGATGAACAGGAGGACGATAACTACGGTCCAGAGCGAGAACGTCTTGGTCGCGTGATACTTCGCTATCCGCTGGTCCAGCTGCTGGACCAGCAGGCCCATCTCCTTCGCGTACAGGTTCTCGCTGGCGGTGACGGCCGCCTCATAGAGCGTTCGGACCTTCTCCGGCTCCACAATGATAAACGCATTGTTAATCAGCTGCACATGCAGCAGATCGTTAAACTGAACGACTGCATTCTCGCTTTCGCTCAATTCCTTCACGAGGGATTCGAGCAAAGCGGGCTCGGTTTTGGCTGCGGTTATGATGGATTTGGCAAGCGTCTTTTGATGCTTGTCGACTTCCCCGATCGCCAGGAGCAGCTCGTCTTTTTGCGCAGAGTTTGAGAAACGCGTCTTGCTGCTGACTTCCATGCCGATGGCCGCAGCTTGATTCAATTTGGCGAGCAGCGAAGGATAAGTGGAGGTTATGGAATCCATTAAGTAGTAGGAGCTGAGCTGTGGATCGAGAATCAGATTGGAGTTCACTTTGACCGTATCGATCAGCTGTACGAAGCGTTCATCCAGCTTCTTATGGGTTTCATCGGTTTTGGTCGGGCTGGAGCCGTCCGATACCGCTTTGAGCTCCCGCCAGCTTGCGGAGATGTCGGCGACGACTTCGGTCGCTTGCAGCTCGTCCTTGTATTGAAGCGCAAGCCGGTCCAGAGCTTCGAGGGAGCGCTCGATGCGGGCCTCCAGCTCTTGAAGTCTCTCCTTTGTCGGGGGTGTTCCGATGGTGTTCCCCAATGCCGCAAGGCGGTATTGTCCCAGATCGGTAAATAGACTCTCCAGCGGCTTGAGAAAAAGAGCCCCTTGTTTCTCCTGCTCCGCAAACCGGATATTCCGGTTCGCTTCGCCAGTCAACTGCAGCATCAAAATCACAATCGGAATGAAGAAGACGCTCCCGATCAAGATGAATTTATACAAATAACGCAGTCGGTTAAGGTGCTGGATTTGTAATTTTATACAAAGGGCGGAGTAAGCCCAGGTTATTAAGGTTGGGTAATATGACATATAAATACAAAAACGGCTCTTTCCTTCGCAGGGAACCGCCAGCTGCACCAGACGAATGGCGTGTAAGCGCGAAGCGGAGCCCAATTGTCATGGAAATGCTTTCTTTGCAGGGAGGAATCGGCTTGAAGCTGTAGAACTAGTACGTTGAATGACCTGGTTAAAGGAGAGAAGCTGTATGAAATCGGTAACGGTTCAGGATTTGGTCGAGCGCTTCTCCTTGGAAGTGCTGGCGGGAAGCCATAAATTAAACGCCGTCATCCCCAAAGGGAGGGTGCACCGGCCGGGCCTTGAGTTTGTCGGGTATTTCGATTTTTTCCCGCATGCGCATGTGCAGGTGCTCGGAAGCAAAGAAATTACTTACTTGCATACGCTTAGCGAAGAAGAACGCAACCTGCACATCGGCAATATCGTGAAATATCACCCGCCTTGCTTTGTGGTTACCCGCAATCAGGAAGGGTTGAAATATTTGAAGAAGTATTGCGAGGAAGAAGGTATTCCGCTGCTCCGCACGCCGCTTCCGTCGTCCAGATTCATCGAGCTTGTCGACGCTTATCTGACCAAAGCTTTGGCGCAGGAGATTGCCGTGCACGGCGTATGCGTCAACGTGTCGGGCATCGGTATACTGCTGCGCGGCAAGTCCGGCGTCGGCAAGAGTGAAACTGCGCATACGCTCATTCGGAGGGGACACCGGCTGGTGGCCGATGACATCGTCGTTCTGAAGAAAATCGGACCCGAGACGATTCTCGGCACGCATAACGGCAAGACGAAGGAGTTCCTTGCCCTGCGCAGCATCGGGCTTATTAACGTTTCGCGGCTGTACGGACGCAAGGCGTTCCAGGACGAGACGCGGATCGTGCTCGATATCGAGCTGACGAAATGGCAGGATCACGCGCTCAACAACGAGCTGGAGCTGGAGCCGAAGTTTACCGAGTACATGGATATCCGCATTCCGCATATCGAAATCCAACTGCAGCCCGGACGCGACGTGGCCGGATTGGTGGAGGCGGCAGCCAACAACTGGTACTTGCGTCAGCAGGGCTACAGCGCAGCCGAAGATTTCATGAAGCGGCTGCAAAGCGACGACTAGGCACGAACCGAGGAGGTTCGTGCCTTTTTTTTGCAGCTTGGCGGTGTACGTCTCCGTCACCGCCAAGCGTCAGCGCATGGCGGTGGCCCGCACCATCGCCACGCCGCAGGCGGGCGCATTGTAGTCGCCGGCAAGCCGCTTATGTGGACGACTGTTTTTTGACCACCGTAAAGTTATCCTCAAGCAGCAGCCAGTTTTGAGGAAAGCTCAAGCCCAGCTTCCAGTAGCTGACTCCCCGCAGCTCCAGCTCTTTCACTAAGTTGAATTTCGCCTGGATGGAACGCGCGTCCTCGAACCAGACGACGTGCTGTTTCCGGTTCGCATCCCAGTACGAAAAATGAGGCGCTTGTTCCTTCGCATCGTACTCGATCCGGGCCTTGTTAGCCCGGGCTAGACGGATGGCCTCCTGCGGGCTGACCGCTTTCGCATAGGCCCCGCCTGGAACGTAGGGCAGCGTCCAGTCGTAGCCGTATAGGTTTTGCCCCATCATAATTTTGGAGCCGGGCATTTCCGTGAGGGCGTATTCCAGGACCCGGCGCACCGGACCGATCGGGGAGACGGGCATCGGCGGGCCGCCGCTGTAGCCCCATTCGTACGTCATGATGATAACGAAATCGGCGATCTCGCCGTGGGCCTTGTAGTCATGGGCGGTGTACCACTCGCCGGTTTGGGCTGCGCTTGTTTTCGGGGCGAGGGCGGTCGAGATCAGGAACCCTTCGCGGTGAATCGCCTCGGCCGCCTTCCTCAGGAAGCGATTGTACGCCTCTTTGTCCTGCGGGCGCAGATGTTCGATGTCGAAATGAATGTCGCGGAAGTTCAGCCGTTTGGCGGTGGCGATGATGTTGGCGAGAAGCTTGCTCTGCAAGTCTTCGTTGTTCAGTACGGCTTCGCCGAGCTCGGCGCTGAACTGGTCTTTCTCGAGGTTCGTAACCACCATCATGAGCGTGACCTTCTGTTCGGCCGCGATTTGCGGCAGCTCGCCCAGCGGCGGCGCAAGGAGGGTGCCGTCCCGCTGAATGCGGAAGCTGAACGGGGCGAGGTACGTCAGATGCGGGGCGGTCTCGCGCGCCGCCTGGGTCAGGGCGGGGGAGACGCTGTCGCCCCGAGGCTCGATGTAGGCGTTGATTTCCGCCTGACGGCGAGGCGCCGGAGGAATATAGAGCCGCTGGCCGACGGTAAGCGGCTGGTTGACGCTGATCCCGTTGACGGCTGCGAGTCTTTCCGGCGTTATGCCGTACGTTCGGGCGATCTTAAACAGGCTGTCCCCTTGATGAACCCAATAATATTGGCCCACCATCGGGATGACGAGCGCCTGACCGACGACCAGCGTGCTGGCGGTGTCGATTTCGTTCGCTTCGGCGATCGTTTGCACGGGGACGCCATACGTTTGGGACAACTGATAGAGCGATTGTCCGGGTTGAATCACGTGAATTTGCATGCAACCTTCTCCTTTGAAGGAAAATCATCCTGCGGCGGCGCCGCAAAATGCGCTTGGTACAGCATATTCCACGCAGCAACCTTCCATGTCAACGTTAAACGTCCATAAGCATACGGGGTGTCGAAAACTGAAAGTTTGCTGAAATTTCGGAAGAAGTGAGGAAAAAGCTAAAGGTTCCTTCGGCGGCTGACGATAATAGATGAGGCGGGTTTACCAAATCGTGGAGAGGAGAAAACGCGAAAGATGAAGCAATTGCGTGTTCGCATGACCAGATTGTTAATGCTTCTGCTTGGATTTGTAGTGGCGACCAGCGCTTTTGGAAGCGTGAGCGTACGGGCGCAGGAACAAATATCGAGCCTGGTGCTGAATAAGAACGAGCTGTCCCTGGAAGTGGGGGCCACCGCGGCCTTAACGGCTACCGCCGTTTACGTTAGCGGCACGACGGAGAACGTTACTGTGAAGACGGAGTGGAATTCAGGAGATCCGGACGTGGCTTCGGTATACGCCGGTTCCGTGACCGCAAAGAAAGAAGGAAAGGCGGTTATCACCTCCACTTATATGGGCAAGACCGTCATTGTCAACGTGGACGTGACGAAGCGGGTCCGTTCTTTAATTAAAGATAAGCAGCTCATCGAGCTTCGGCAGGGACAATCGGAGCAGATCAAATTGACGGCTTATTACGACGACGGAACCTCCGAAGACGTAACGGCCAAATCCGATTGGAACATCGATAACGGTTCGATTGCGACGGTCGTCAATGGCAACGTGACGGGGCAAAGCTCCGGAAGCACGAGTATTACGGCCAAATATAACAATCAGCAGGTAACCGTGCCGGTCTATGTTGAGATCGTGAAACGGGTGGATCCGGAGAAAACGCAAGTCTCCTTGCTGTTGAACGAAACGGAATCCGTCAAGCTGTTCGCTACCTACCCGGACGGTTCGGTAGAGGATGTTTCGGATAAAGCGGACTGGGAGTCGGATGATGAGACGGTGGCCGACGTCATTAAAGGTAAAATCACCGGATACGGCCCGGGCCAAGCGACGATTAAAGCGGCTTACGGGACCAAGTCGACGACGATCAAGGTCGATGTCGATCAAGCCATGAAGATCGCCCTCGATCAGCAGAGCCTGTTCATGAAGAAGAATGCGACGGAGCAGCTGAAGCTGGTGGCGACTTATCCCGACGGGAGCTCGGAAGACATTACGGGCCGGGCGGAGTGGTCTTCGACCGACGAAGACGTCGTCTATGTCATCAAAGGGAAGCTTAGCGCCAATGAATCCGGGGAAGCGACCGTATCCGCGAAGTACGGGAACAAGACGGTGACGACGCGAGTTGATGTCGACGTACCGCGCAGACTGGAGCTGAGCAAGGAAGATCTTGCCTTGAAAACTGGAGAATCCGAGCAAGTCACCTTGCAAGCTACTTATGCGGACGGGACGGAAGAAGACGTCACCGGACAAGCCGAGTGGAAATCCGACAGCGCCGGGACCGCGGATGTTTCGGGAGGGAAAATAACCGCCTATAAAGCCGGTCGGGCGACCATTACGGCGAAGTATGGCGGCAAGAGCGTGTCCCTGGACCTCTCGGTCGATGTGCCGACCAAGCTGGTTCCAAGCGTGAAGGCGGTCAACTTTCAAGCGGGTTCGTCCGAACAGGTGACGCTGAAAGCCGTCTATGCCGACGGACGCGAGGAAGACGTCACGTCCAGGGCGGAATGGTCAACTGCAGCGGCCGACATCGCCGAGGTTAAACGCGGTCTCATTACCGGCGTCGGCACCGGCGCTACGACGATTAAGGCGCAATTCGGGACAAGATCGATTGCGATTCCCGTATCGGTCGGCGTCTTGAAGACGTTAACGGCCGATAAGACGCTGTTGATCTTGAAGAAGCATGAGGCTTACACGATCAAGCTGACGGCAACGTATACGGATGGGACGAGCCTCGACGTTGTGCAGGACGCGCAATGGAGCACCTCGAACGCGAATGCGGCGACGGTCGAACAAGGCGTCATTACGGCTGAGGGCGCAGGCGAAGCCAAGGTTACCGGCAGCTTTGGCGGTAAATCCGTTACGGTGACGGTTCAAGTGGATACGGCTAACAAGCTGACGGCTGCGCCTTCCATGCTCGCTTTCGATTTGGGCGAAACGAAGGTCATTGCGCTGACCGCGACGGACGGAAGCGGAGTGAGCAAGAATGTCACCGCCGAGGCGGAATGGAAGTCCGGCGATGAGAAGGTCGTTCAAGTCGTGAACGGCGTTGTCACGCCGGTATCCCGCGGCAAGACGACCATTACGGCGGCCTTCGGGGGCAAGACGGTGTCGATTCCGGTGGAAATCGGGGTCGTTCAGTCGCTGGAAGTCGACAGGAAGTTCATTTCGACCAAGAAGGGGCAGTCGGTTCAAATTACGTTAACCGCTCTGCTGTCTGACGGCACGAAGAAGGATGTAACCGATCAGGGCGTATGGAGATCCAGCAGTTATAAAATAGTCGATGTAGCGGGCGGATGGGTTACGGCGGTCGATTCGGGAACGGCGACGGTACTTGTTTCGTTCGGGGGCAAAACCGTGAGCATTCCTGTAGAAGTCGACAAGCTTAAATATTTGAAGACGAATGAAGTTGCCGTGGAGATGAAGAAGGGCGAAACGCTGCAAATGAAAGCCGTCGCTACCTTCTTTGACGGAACCGAAGAGGATGTCACGGTCGAAGGGCTCTGGTCTTCCACGAACATTCGAATAGCGGACGTGAAAGACGGTACCATCAAGGCGACGGGCAAAGGAAAAGCGACCGTTACGGTCACCTACGCGAAGAAGAAAACGACAATTGTGGTGAATGTCGTCAACTAAGCAGGAAGAGGATCCGTTTTGTCTAAGCGGATCCTTTTGCCTTGCCATCCAGCAGGCGCTTGATTCCCAGGCCGAAGAAGACGCCGATGAAGGCGAACAGCATAGGCAGCCATACCGGTCCGAGCAGCACGCCCGCAATTCGGAAGTTCGGGGAGTACACCACGCCTACCGTAGCGAAGAAGGCGCAAAAGACGAACGGAAATGTGGCATTCGGCGATTTTCCTCCTCCGGCATGTTTGTACGCGTCCCAAATGCCGAACATGTATACGCAAGGATAAAACATCAGCCACTGATAGTCCGTATGCTCGATTGATAGCTGAATTCGGCCCTGAAAGCTCTCGATGATCGTTGTGTTCAGATTCGCCCCCATATTGATGGCGAACTCAAGCGCGATGAGGATGATACCTTTGAAGTACTGTCCATTTAGAAATTGGCCGAAACCGGGGAAGGCAATACACCAAAATAAAGATTCGAGAGGGATTTTTTTTGGCATAGAGACGCGTCTCGTACTTACAAACGTGCTAAAGCTTTACGGTCAACAGCGCTGGGCGGCTTCTCCAGCCATCGGTTATTCATCATAATCTCGGCTCCATTTTCGGCAAATTTACTAACTTCAAGCATCAGGCGGTAATAATTGGTGTTGATGTCGCGACGCATGCCGACACCTAACGCCAGTCCGTCCATCATCAAAAACATCCGAGTATAAGCGCTTGCGCTTGGCTTCGGTGCGGACGTCCTGTTCCTGAACCCCGCAGGCAGCGGATACCTAGACTCCTTTCTAAATTACCCCAAATAAACTTTCTTATCCCCCGGCGCAGTGTCAGAGCACCTGATTAGGCGGTTGCCCGGTTGAGGAAGATCATGGAACATGATAAAATAGGACGCAATCCTGCGCGGTTCGAAGAGCCTGAATCGGCGTGTGCGGATAAACATTCGTTTGCCGTCGCACAATAACCCGCGCATAACTTTCGGATAAAGGGCGTGAACACATGCTAAAAGAACCGTTACTCGCGCAATTAAACGATCAAATGAACTTCGAGTTTTATTCATCTCAAGTTTACTTGGCCATGGCTGCCTACTGCTCGTCGGAAAGCTTCGACGGGTTTGCGAATTTTTTCATCGTTCAAGCGGAGGAAGAGAAGTTCCACGCAATGAAAATTTTCCATTTTATCAATACGCTCGGCAAACGCGCGTTGGTAACCGGCATGCCTGACGTGCCAAACGAGTACACGTCGATGCTTGATACATTCGAACATGCCTTCGCCCACGAGCAGGAGGTCACGAAGCGCATCTACGCTTTATCGGATTCGGCCTGGAACGACCGCGAGCATGCGACGATCAACTTCCTGAAATGGTTTATCGACGAGCAGGTGGAGGAAGAAGCAACGTTCGATAGCATCATTCAGAAGCTGCGCCGCATCGATAAGGACAGCAACGCGTTCTACATGCTGGACGCCGAACTCGCCCAGCGCACGTTCACACCGCCCGCGGCCGGCGAAGCTTAAACGGTTCAATCAAGAGGCTGTTCCTCCAGCTTTCACTGAGGGGGCAGCCTCTTCGTTTGGCGGCTTGCGTTAGACAAGCCATGACGGCAAGCATCGGCCTCCGTTCTTTCTTTATATTTATCTTGCAAACGATTTCGCGATTGTGATAGATTTTAGTATACATGGAAATAATTGGTCAATTTATATGGGCGTGGGGAGAAACCAACGAATGAAAAAGCTCAGAACCATCCGCAACAAAGTGGTAAAAGCGACCGCAACCGCGGTTATCCTGGCGACGTTGTCGGCGCCTGCCGCTTACGCCGGAGCTGCCGAGGATCGCGGCGTCATCCCGGCCGTCATCGACAAAACGACATCCTCGGTGGTTGCCATCATCGGCAAGCCGACGGACAGCAAGAAGGTATGGCAATCGAGCCGTTACAATCTGGCGCACGGCACCGGGGTAGTCGTTCGAAGCAACGGATATATTTTAACGAATGCGCACGTGGTCAAAGATATGCATAACATAACGGTCGTCACTTCCGACGGCAAGTCCTATACGGGCAAGACGACCCATTACGACGAGGAGAGCGACTTGGCGCTCGTCAAGATCGAAGCGACCGGATTGTCCGCCGCCACGTTTGCCAGCCCGACCGACATTAAGGTCGGCGAGCCGGTCATGGCGATCGGCACGCCGCTGTCCTTCACGCTGCGCAATTCGGTTACGTATGGAATTGTCAGCGGCATGGAGCGTTCCGTGCAATCGAAATATCAGCTCATTCAAACCGATGCGGCGATCAACCCGGGCAACAGCGGCGGGGCGCTCGTCAACCTGAAGGGCGAAGTGATCGGCATTAATACGCTGAAGTACGTAGAGTACGGCGTCGACAGTCTGGGCTTCGCCATCCCGATCGATACGGTGCAGCACGTGCTCGACCACTTCTTTAAATACGGCAAGGTGAAACGTCCGTATCTTGGCGTCGAGCTTGGCGAGAGCTGGGAGGCGGTCGTCGGCATTCCGTCCGGCAACGGGCTGGAAGTGACGTATGTGGAGCCGGATTCACCGGCGGCGAAAGCGGGCGTGAAGCAGGGCGACGTCTTGATGGCGATCGAAGAAGCCAAGACAAGAACGCTTGTGGAATATAATGAGGCATTAAAGAAATTTTTGCCGGAGCAGAAGGTGAAGCTGAAGCTGCAGAACGCCGCCGGGCAGAAGGTCGCCGAATTGACGCTTGGCGAGGACGAGTCCAGCGCGACTTCGCCGGAGCAAGAGGCGGACGGCTCTTATATCGATGCGGACCAAGGCAAGACGCATATCGGCGACAGCCACTACGGCTGGTCAATGAAGTATCCGGCGGGACTGATCAAGGTTGATCAATCCTCCGACGGCGAAAGCGTATCGTTCGCCGATTCCAAGGGAGAGTTCGCGATCAACATCAACATCCAGGAGAAGCAAAGCGTCGATCTGTCGCCTCTTGGCCTGCTGCGCAAGCTGAGTGACAACCAATACGGCAACACCGTACTGGAGAAGCAATATGTCGAGCAGGAGCCGGACAACTATGCGAAATTAATCGGCAAACGCGAGTTCGGCGACCAGTTTTATCAGGTTCGGGCTTATCAGAAGGCTGATAAAATTTTCTACATCACACTGGCTGTCAAGAGCGGGGAACTGTACAACAACAGCTTCAAGCGCAACAGCTATAACGATTTGCTCGATTCGTTCGTGCTTTCGTATGACGCTGACAATGGCGGGCTCAAAGACATCTCCGTCTATCAGACCCAAGACACGGTTACGACGCCGTATGGTCTCATGTTCGACGTACCGGCGGAGTGGAGCGGCAGCGAATGGGGCGGGGGACTGACCTACCGAAGCGAGGACGAGGAGAAATCGTTATCGGTTCAAGTGACGTCAGCCGCTTCCGGCGATACGTTGAAGGCATGGGCTAACCGCGAGGAAAGCCGGTTTACGGATCGATATGTGGCCGACTACCGGAAGGTGAAGGGCGCTGAAGAGACCGAAATCGCCGACGTCGCCGCCATCGAGAACCGCTACTCCTATACGATGGGCGATAAATGGGAGCATATGCACGTCATTTACTTGATCAAAGACAAATACAAGTACGAATTGATAACGACCTACCCGGAGGACGCGAATCAAGAGGAAATGAATGAAGTGATAGCCGATTTGAAGAAATCGATCCATTTCCCGAAAGAAGCGACCAACCCTTCGCTCGGTTTTATCCAAGACGAAGACGATCTGCTCGACCTGAACAGAACATCGACATACACCAACGAAAAATACCGGTACTCCGTGAAAGCGCCGGAAGATTGGACCGGCGGTTACGACGACGAGAGCGGCTCGGATAGGAAGACGTTCCATTTCGAGGGCGGCAGCTTCACGATTACCGCCGACGATTCCAGCGACCTCCAGGACGAGGTGAACAGCTTGGAGCAGGACTACAAGAAAAGCGCCGAAACGGACGCCAACTACAAATACACGGTAACGGATGAGAAGCTGTTTGATACCGATGTGAAGAAATACGCGACGCAATACAAGAGCCGCAACGTGCCTTACACGCAGAACGAGTACGTGTTCGAGAAGCACGGCATTGTGTACACGGTCCGCTTGCGTCTGAATGATGCGGTCAAGACCGACGAACAGTGGAAGCGTCTGAACAATGCTTTTTTCACGATGCACTTCAAGGATAAATAAGCTTGGCATCTCTTTAATCGCACCTCGCTTGCCGGATGTCATCCGTTAAGCGAGGTGCGATTGTTTGATTTGAGGAGTGAAGCGGGCTGTACGGCTTGTACCCGATCGTTGCCCAGCGGCAACGCCGTGCGGCAAAATGACGGCGCTTGACGGAGGGCGGTTATTGTGCCCCTTGACAGACCGTCGGTCGGTATGTATACTGAACTTATTAACAAACCGACCGACGGTCTGTATCTGGGGCGGAAAAGACAAGTTTGTACGGTCAATCGGCGGCGCCCTGCGCGAACTTCACTTTAAAGGAGAGTATAAACCTATGTCCCCACGCTTCAACCCGTTTGCACGGATCAGTATGGCCATTGTCGCCTACTTCGTCTCGATGTTTGCGTTTCTCGGCGTATTGGCCGTTATGGACCAGCTTGAAAGGGTGCGAACGGAATACGCTTTTCTCGCTTCTATGAACGTTCTCGTCGGTCTCTGGCTCACTGCGGCTGTATTCGCCGCATACAAGCTGCTCGACCGCGGCCGGCCGTTCCGGCTCGGCTTCGCCGTACGCCGCAAGGATCTGGCCTTCGCCGCTGCGGCGGTAACGGCGTCGATGACGACCGCCATCGTCTTCGCCTTCGCGGCGGCAAGCCGGGAGCCCGGGCTAGGCACCGTGTTCCGGCTCGAGAAGCTGGGCGACACGGCCTTCCTGGGTGCCGCGGCGTACGGCTTCCTGGGCTGGCTCATCGCCTCCATGCAGGAAGAGGTGCTGAATCGCGGCTACATGTTCGCCAATCTGCACCGGCTGCGCCCGCTCGGGATGCTGCTCGCCGCCTCGTTCCTGTTCGCGCTGACGCATATCCCGACGAAAGGGCTGCACATGTACCCGCTGCTCATCCATTTCATCGGAGGCCTGTGTTACGGCTACGTCTACTTGAAGAGCGGCTCGCTCTGGATATCCTCCGCCGTGCATGCGGCGCATAACTGGGCGCTCGATCTATGGTTCAACGACGATTACGGCGTATCGCTCGTCTCGTTCGCCGTACCGCTGACGGATGGGACTAAGCTGTTGCAGCAAGCGCTGCTCGTGCTTCTCATCCTCGTGCTGACCTACGGGTTTTACGGCCGGAACGGCATCTGGACGCCGGCGGACAACTTGAACGCGCTATGGACGGCGGATCGTCATCGCCCCCACCCTCATCGGGGCGGGATTCGACAAGGTTCAGCGGCATCGGCCGACACGGCATTGTGAAAAACCGACCGTCGGTATATACTGGCTTTATATGTACTTCAGGCAGGAGGTCATTAACGTTATGGTTCAACCCTCGCCCGTAAGCGCGAGCTTTCAGCTCATTTTAGACACCGCTGAACAACTGATCCGGGAGAAAGGCTGCCGGCAAACGACGCTGCAGGACATCATCGACCGCTCCGGACTATCGAAGGGCGCCATCTACCATTACGTCTCCGGCAAAGACGAACTGTTCGGGTTAATTTTGAAATCGCGAATGGAAGAAGTGAACGTGAAGTTTTTCGAAACGGTAGCCGATCAACAGACGGCGAGCGTCAACCGGCCGCTGCAGACGATTGCCGAAGGAATGGCTCGCAGTGCCGAGCATCTGGACGTGTCCAACAAAATTTTCATCTATTTGCTCGGGCAAATGGACAACCCGAAGGTAGCCGGGCTCGTACGCGGCATTTACGAGCATACGTTAGCCACCTCCAGCAGGTGGATCGGCGTCGGTCAGGAGAACGGCGTCATTCCGCCGTCAGTAGATGCGCAGAAAATGGCTATGATGTTCGTCACTTTCTTATATGGCATGCGGGTGCAGAGCGTGATCGATCCGGAGCGCGATGCGCTGGCGCTTGGCGATATTTATCAGATGATGTTCCGTTCGCTTCAATAAAGGGATGGAACGATGAACCCAAAACCCCCTCCATCGTAACGTGAACGATAGAGGGGGTTTTTTTGGCGTTGCGCTATCCCGTCAACAGCGGCTCCGCCGCCAATGTCTTCTTCTCAAAGGGCAGACGAATCGTGAACGTCGTACCTTGACCTACGATGCTGTTCACTTGGATGCGGCCGCCGTGATTTTCGATGATATTGTAGCTGACCGTCAAGCCGAGGCCGGTCCCGTTTTCCTTCGTCGTAAAAAACGGCTCTCCCGGCTTCCGCAGCTTATCCTCCGGAATCCCCGGACCTTCGTCCCGTATCGCAATGGCGACGCCATCCGCGTCAGAATCGATGTCGATGGCGACGCGGCCGTCGACAGGCGTGACTTCGAGCGCATTTTGGATCAGGTTGATGAAGACCTGCTTGATTTGGTTCTCGTCGCAGTATATTTCCGTTTCGGCCGCCCGGCGCTGGAACTCGATCTCGATATTGTTCATGATCGCCCGAGTTTGCAAGAGGGCGACGATCTGCTCAATCGTATCGACCAGATTATATTTGCGGAATTGAACGTTGGGCGGCTTGGCCAACAGGAGCAGCTCGCCTACGATTTGCTCGATCCGGCGCAGCTCCTCTTCCATAATCGACAAGTAGTAATTTTTCTTCCTTACTTTGATCCATGCGCCCTGAACGTCAACGATCGATTTTCCTACGAAATCATAGAAGAAAGCATTTTTGTATAGTTGCAGTTCCTTTTCTGCGGTGGTTGACATGCAGGATCTCCCGACAGTTTTTACTTATATTATCCATAATAGGGATAAAAAGGGGCAAGTGGAATTTGTGGAGGAAGTGCGTCTCAATTTGGCAAGGATCAACAGAAGATGGAAAAACTTGACGATTTTTCATTGTCTTTTCGATCGGGACGGCTATAATGAAAGTAGATCCTAAAGCAGCGAAACAACTCTGAAATCGCAGTCGGCAAGAGCTTGATTCGCGACGAATCGGCGCATGCGCGATGACAGGAAACGACTTTTTGGAGGAACAAACGGATGACCCGACAAAGCAGCATACCTCTTACGAGCAAGTTCCATGTGCAGAACGGTTCGCATATTTTGTACTTTTACAACGATACGGAGAAATATATCAGCAATGCCGTTTCGTTTATTATTATGGGGATCAATCTGGATCAACGGGTTATTATCATCGATACGTCCGACCATTTTGAGAGGATGACAGAGTCGCTGCGGAAAGAAGTGACGGATGAACGTATCCGCCAGTACGTCCATTACATCAATCAAACCGAATTTTATGACATGCACGAGGATTTTCATTTCTCCCGGATCTTGTTGAATTTGAACCAAATTATCGCCCCCTACTTAGAAGATCAGGTCGATATGCGGCTGTGGGGGCAGGTGGGCTGGAAAGAGCAGCCGGACATGCCGGAGAAGATTCATGCTTATGAACATGGCTGTGACATTTCACTGAGCGGGCTTGGGTTTGTGACCGTTTGTGGGTATGATGCTTCGAACGTAAACGCGGCTGTTCTTTTGGAAGCTATGAAAACGCATCCATACTTGATGACCGATGACAAGTTGGTGTTGTCGAGTCTTTATAACCATAAATCGAATCATGCCGTGACTTATCCGGCGCTGGCCGTACAGAAGGAAATGGAATCGGAGATGGATTTGTACAGGCAGAAGCTTGATTTTGTCCATGTTGTCTCCCATGAGGTTCGTAATCCGCTGACGGTTATCAAGGCCTATTCCTCGCTGCTGATGAGCAAGGTTCAGGATCAGGAGGACCGCGACAAGCTGAAGGCGATTCGCGACTACGTTGCGTTGATCGATAATGAAATTTCCCATATCATCAGCACGGAGCAAATGCTGACCACCGACGCGCTTTGGCGGCGCAGGCTGACCGTCCCGAAGGAGCTGCTGCTGGACGTGATGGAGATTATGGAGGTCAAGGCGAGGACGCAAAATATCGCGCTGCACCACGAGATCCGGTTGAATGGGAGGGAGACGCTGCTGAGCAATGCGACGGGCTTTAAACTGATCGTGTCGAACATTATCAGCAATGCGATCAAATACAGCGACGAGGGCAAGCCGGTTGATTTCAAGGCGTATAGGGAGACCGGGCAGCTGGTGCTCGTCACGCAGGATTATGGCGTCGGCATGACGGATAACCAGCTCAGCCGATTGTTTCAAAAGTATGAGAAAACGAACGAGCAGCGAGGCGGACAGGGCATCGGACTGTTCATGGTCAAGCAGCTGGTGGAGCACCACCACGGCGATATTACCGTAGAGAGCCGTCTAGATGAGGGCACGAAGGTGACGGTCCGGCTGCCGATGCAAGGGTAGGCCAAGGTGCTCCGGGGGGCGTCGTTGTCGCGATCCGCTTGCGCAAGCTATTCCCGCCTATAGCTGAACGATGATGCGTAATATCTTTCGTAGCGAGCCTGGACATTACTTAGGCAGTCCGCTTCGCTGCGTAAAGGGCCGGAGACGAACAGACGCCGTATCCGCTTCCAAGGTTCGGTGCAGCACCCAGTATAGCGAGATCGTGATGCAGGCGCCGAACAAGATGTCCGTTGCATAATGCGCGCCCATGACGATGCGGCTCAACGAGGTGCACGACGCCCACACAATGGCGCAGCCCCATGCCGCATAACGCCAATAGGCGCGGACGCCTGCGGCGGCGACATAGCCGGGCAGCAGCAGCATCGTCCAACTGTTGGCGGCATGGGCGGACGGGAAGGAGCGGTTGCCGTTCGGTCCTTGCGGCAAGTACCAGACGGTGAAATTGGAATGATCGGGCAGCAGATCCCGGAAGCGGATGCGGCCCCACCCCCACTTCAACGCATGCACGGCGGCAAGCTCGGCCGCTACGAGCAGCAGCGAGAGCAGGGCGGCCCGTTCGAAGCGGGCAAGATACTCCGCCGACAAGCGGGCGAGCAGTCGCTGCACGAGCAGGGCAGCAGCCGCCACGGCCAGCAGCGAGAGCAGGGCGTGCAGGCCGGTCGGCTTCACATGAAAGGCCCGTTCTGCGGTCATGTGCAAGATGGCGTAGCCGGCCGTCACATTCGCCGCGAGCAGGAGCAGCCGAAGCGTAAACGACAAGCCGTCTTTACGCAGGCGCGAACTAGCGAGCAGGAGGTGAGAACCGGCCCAAGCGAACAGAACGGCCGGATGCTCGCCGTAAACTTCAAAGAACCTGGCCCATTGCGAGCTTGTGTCCGCCAGCATCCGTGATAGATACAGGTCGTTCGGCCCCAGCAGTAAGGCCAGTCCTCCCCATAATGCCAGGAAAGCAAGCGGAAGCGGGGCGCTCCAGGATCGATTTCGATTGAACATGAGGTTATGGTCTCCTCGGGCGGATTTGGCTGGGCAACGATCGGGTATTTGTTATTTAGTATAAACGATGACCTTCGGGTAAAGTAAGTCCTTCTTGTATACGATTACCGGAAACGGTGCATAGTAAAAGTCAGCTGTACACCCGGCAAGCCGGCATCTACATGTACGGAGGTGATACGAATGACTTCGAGCCGAAACCATCAAGGCGCCCACGGCATCGGGCAGACGGAAGAGCAGTTGAACCGGCAAGCGCAGGCGGCAGAAGCGATCCAAGGCAAGAATGAAACGGATCAGAGCATTATCGCGGAAGCGAACCGCAGCGATTCGGAATTGGATGAAATCATCGAAAGCTAACCGGTCTCTCGGTAAGGGCACGGAAGGAAGGACCTTGAACGCAAGGTCCTTTTTGGCTTGGCAGGAACGGGCTTTTTCGGCTGCTTTCGTATACAATGGAAGCATTCCCGGCCGGTACGGCCGGCCAGAAGGAGCCGATGATGTTGGAGCCGCAAGCTCGTTATGTATATACATTCGCTTATCACGAGGACGAGGCCTCGTTATGCGCGCTGGAGCAGCGCGTTTGGTTCGGTGTGCAGGACGCCTCGCTCTGGATTGAAAGCGAACTCGGTTTGGACCCCAGCCGGAGTCCGTTCATGAAGCAGCGCCTCGACGTCATGTTCGAAGGAGCTGCGGTCGAAGAGGTCGCGGAGCGGGCGAGCGGGATCGATCTGAACGGCGATACGTTCAAGGTGATCTATGTGCCCGCAGATGAGCCGGCGGCTTACGAGGAGCGCCGCGCTCTGGAGCGACAGGTCGGGGCCCGGCTGCGCGGGAAGGCGGAGATGCGAACGCCGAAGCGGACGTTCGGCTTAGCCAAGCTGAAGCATCGCTGGGTCTTCGGCGAGCTGTCGGAGAACGCGGCGGTATGGCTGCGCCACAAGGATAGGCCGCGTCCGTACTCGACGGCGCTGAGCACTCGCGTGGCCCGGGCGATCGTGAATATCGCCGTTCCGCAGCCGGCGGGAGTCCGCGCCGTGGATCCGTGCTGCGGCATCGGTACGGTGCTGATCGAGGCGCTGTCGATGGGAATGGACATCGAAGGCTTCGATGTCAATCCGCTGGCGGTGCGGGGCGCACGCGAGAACCTTCGCCATTTCGGCTATCCGGACGTCGTCAAGCTGCGGGATATGCGCGAAGTGGAGGGCGGCTACGATACGGCGATTCTCGACCTGCCGTACAATTTGTGCTCGAAGCTGTCCGAGGACGAGCAGCTTGACCTGCTCCGCAGCGCCCGGCGAATGGCGCAGCGCGTAGTCGTAATCGCTATCGATCCGATCGAGCCGTCGATCCGGCTGGCCGGCTTAACGATTACGGACGGCTGCATCGTCAAGAAAGGCTCGTTCGCCCGCTATGTCACGGTATGCGAGCGATAACTAGTCGTCAGAAAACAGATAAGCCCGGGGATGAGCGCCCGCCCGTCCAAACGAATCCCGACCAAGTCACATATCCTGCACTATCGTGACCAGAGCTGAACGGGAGGGAAGTCTATGTGGATAGAGGTAGTAGCGGGCTGGCTCGCTGCGGGGCTTGCCGCTCTTGCCGTCTTGCTCCGGCTGTTGGAAGCAGGGTCAGACCAAGCGAAGCCATCGCCTGGCGAGATCGAGCTGCGCGGGGGAGACGGCGGCGATTCCGGGCAGGAGCGGCCGATGGCCAGCGGGCAGGAGGCCGACTAAAAGCTGAGCCGGTTCAGCCGGCCTGGCGCTCTAGTGGTGATAGCCGGACAGACCGATGCAGGTCTGTCCGGCTTTGGCATGCGCCTGAAGGAGAGGATGCCATAGCCGCTAGTAAAGGTCGTATAGAGATGCAGGATTTGGAAGGAAGGTCATGTAGAAGGACGGGGGGCCTAATGAGCCCGACGACAGACGAATGAGAACCAAGCAGAGAGAAATGATAAGAAGATCCTCTCATTAACGGGAGGCTCAATGAACAAATCGGAGATGGTTCCTGGACGTTTCAGGAATGTCTCCTCTTTTTTCTTGGGTTCGAAAGGTCTCCCTTGCAAAGATGTTTAAGCGTAGTTATTGATGTTTAGTTTTCGTTATTTCGGATCAGAAGGCGATCAGGTATGCTGAATCTTGTAAGAAAGCCTTTTCAAAACAGAGATGAAATAGGAGGTCTATTCATGAGAAAATCTTGGAGTCGTTGGATGGGCGTTAGCGCGTCCGTACTTGTAGCGGCAAGCTTGGCAGCAGGCTGCGGACAGCAGCAAGCAAGCGAAGCGCCAGAAGCTGCCAAGCCGGCCGCCAAACCTTTTGAAGGTAAAAATATTACACTGGTTACCGCGAACCATCCTTGGAACGATGCGATTAAGCCGCTCATTCCGGAGTTTGAAGCCGCAACCGGGATGAAAGTTAATGTACAGAGCTTCTTCGAAGACCAATTGACGCAAAAGCTGACCGTTCAGTTTACTTCCGGATCGGCTACCCCGGATGTGTTCATGTACCGTCCGCTTCAGGAAGGCAAGCTGTTCTATAAGAACGGCTGGGTTTCTCCGCTGGATGAATACCCGCAGAAGGATGCCAGTTATGATTTTGCCGATTTCTCCAAATCGGCCGTCGGCAGTGTGACGGTGGACGGGAAGCTGGCGGGTATTCCGATCATTACGGAGCAAGAGATTTTGTATTACCGCAAGGATCTGCTGCAAAAAGCGGGAATCGCCGTGCCGAAAACGATTGATGAGCTGGTGGCGGCCGTGAAGCAGCTGCACGATCCGAAGAACGAAATGTACGGCTTCGTTGCCCGCGGACAGCGCTCGCCGCTCGTCACGCAAGTGTCTTCCTTCCTGTACTCGGAAGGTGCGGACTTCTCGCAAGGGGACAAAGCGACGATCAATACGCCGGAAGCCATTAAGGCATTCACGACTTACGGAACGCTGCTTAAGGATTACGGTCCTCCGGGCGTACTGAATATGTCTTGGCCGCAAGCCTTCGGTATATTCGCACAAGGTAAAGTGGCGTTCCTCACGGATGCGAACTCGCTTTACAAGAACCTCACGGACGCGGAGAAATCGAAAGTGGCCGATCAAGTAGGCTTCGCGGTATTCCCGGGCGGCAAAGCCGGTTCCAAGCCGTATAACATCACTTCCTGGGGACTGGCAATGAATTCGAAGTCGGCTAACAAGGATGCCGCATGGGAGTTCATGAAATGGGCGACCAGCAAGGAAATCGTGTTGAAAACGCAGCAAAAAGGCAACCCTGGCGCACGCGCATCCGTTTGGGATAACCCTGAAGGCACGACCGGATTCCCGGCGGAACTGGTTACGGTCATCAAGGAAAGCGTGAAGGGCGGCGTAGACCATGACCGTCCGACGGTCATCAGCGTAGGAGAAGCCCGCGACGCTGTAGGTGAAATCGTACAGCGGGTTATGGCTGGCGAGACCAACCTTCAGGATACTGCGGATAAAGCAAACGCGGCGCTGCAAGCGATTATGGATAAAGACAAAAGCAAGTAATTTCCGCTCGGCTGTACATGAAGGGGGCCTCTATTGGCCCTCTTGATGTTACCGGCCATTGTGCAACAAAACGAAGGAAGGGTGGATTTTCATTATGCAGTACAGCTGGTTTGATCGACACTTGAAATGGATTTACACGCTTCCGGCCGTGTTGTTCGTCCTGCTTATGATGTTGTTCCCCATTATCTATACGGTGCGGATCAGCTTCTTCGAATGGAGCATGTCCGCTACGACGCCTCCGAAATGGGTCGGACTGGCCAATTATTACGCCTTGCTTCAGGATGAACGCTTCTGGCATGCCGTTGGCTCGACATTTTATTTTACCTTGGTGGCACTTGCTGCCGAAGTTATTCTCGGCGTTGCTATTGCTATGCTGCTTTCCCGCAATTTCATTGGTAAAAATCTGGTAAAAACCGTATTCCTGCTGCCTATGGTTGCGACGCCGGTCGCGATGGGTTTGGTTTGGATGCTGATCTACGAGCCGACGATCGGCGTCGCCAATATGATGCTGAAATCGCTTGGCTTCGAGCCTCTGCTGTGGCTCGCTTCACCGAGCCAGGTCATCCCTTCCCTCATTATCATCGACGTATGGGAGTGGACGCCGATGATCGCGCTGATCGTGATGGCGGGGATCGCGACACTGCCGAGCGATCCGTATGAAGCGGCAGATGTGGACGGAGCCAGCGCCTGGAGGAAATTCGTCTCCATTACGCTGCCGCTGCTGCGGCCGACGATCTTGGTTGCCACGATGCTGCGCTTGATCGATGTGCTGAAAACGTTCGATATTATCTACGCAACGACGCAGGGGGGACCTAACTTTGCCTCCGAAACGCTGAACCTGTACGGCTACGTACTGGGCTTCCAGTACTTTAAGCTGGGTATGGCTTCCGCGCTGCTTGTCCTGTTCTTCCTGCTGGTGATGGGCTTGACGTTATTGATGATCTGGATGCGTAAACGATTGGAGGGAGCGAAATGAGGAAAAAACGGCGGTTGGGAGTGAACCTGCTTCTCTCGGCATTAACGTTTCTTGTATTGGTCGTGTTTGCCTTCCCGTTTCTGTGGATGCTGCTCGCCTCCTTCAAGACGCAGGCCCAGATAATGTCCAGCGATCATTTTTTTGCATTCACGGCGAGCGCTAAGAACTATGCCAGCGTGTTTAAGGAATATGACTTCTTGAAGTTTATCGTCAACAGCTTAATCGTGGCGCTCGGGTCCACGCTGCTCTCGCTGCTTCTCGGCTTGCCCGCGGCTTATGCGATTGCCAGACATCATCTGCATAAATTGGGGATGGTGATCCTGGTGGCGAGAATTATTCCGGGTATCACGTTCCTCATTCCGTGGTTTATTTTGTTCTCCAGCATCGGCATGGTCGATAGCTACACAGCGCTTATTTTGAGCCATATGCTGGTCGGCTTGCCTTTCATTATCTGGATTATGATTTCGTTCTTTGAAGCGCTCCCTACGGAAATTGAGGAAGCGGGCTTGATCGACGGATGTACGCACCACCAAGTATTTATGCGCATTATTTTACCGATCTCCGGCGCCGGCGTCATTACTTCGTCGCTGCTGTCGTTCATTTTCTCGTGGAATAACTTTATGTTCTCGATCATTCTGGCGGGCGACAAAACGAAGACGCTGCCGATTGCGGTATTTAACTTTATGTCCTATTCGGAAATCAACTGGGGCGCTCTCATGGCGGCCGCCTGCATCATCACGCTGCCTGTGCTGATTATCGCACTGCTCGCGCAGCGCTACATCGTAAGCGGTATGGCTGCCGGCGCAGTTAAGGGATAAAAGCCCTGGAAAGGCTTAAGGAGACGGGTCCATGAGAGTGTTTGTCGGTTTAGATATAGGCACAACAAGTACGAAGGCGGTTGCTTTCGGAGTGGACGGCGCCGTGGCGAGCGTCCACTCCGTTCCCTACCCGCTTATATGCGAAAGTCCGGGCTATGCGGAACAGGATCCCGGGCTCATCGTGGAGGCGGCAGCCGAAGCCGTCAGCCGTGTGACGGCGGACGTGCGCCTGTCTCATGGGGAGGTGGCGGCCGTATCTCTAAGCTCCGCGATGCACTCGCTGCTGGTCGTGGACGATTCGGGGCGTCCGCTTACCCGGCTCATGACCTGGGCCGACAATCGGAGCGCAGAGCAAGCGAAACGGATCGCCGCTTCAGGCGGGCTGGATATTTACAAGCGCACCGGTACTCCGATTCACGCGATGTCGCCGCTCTCCAAGCTGTTCTGGTTGAGGGAAAACCGGCCCGACCTTTACGAAAAAGCTGGCAAATTCGTTTCCATCAAGGAATATTTGCTGTACCGCCTGTTTGGACAGTTTGTCATCGATCATTCCTTGGCCTCTGCCACAGGACTTTACCGTCTCGGGGAAAGGGATTGGGACAAGGAGCTGCTTCGCGATGCAGGCATCCGCCGGGATCAGCTTTCGGAGCTGCATCCGGTTACCTGCGTGATGACCGGACTGAATCCGGGCTACGCCAAGCGTATGGGTCTGTCCACGGATGTGCCGTTCGTGCTGGGAGCCAGTGACGGTGTGCTCGCGAATCTTGGAGTAGGGGCTATCGATCCGGGGGATTTGGCCGTGACGGTCGGAACAAGCGGTGCCGTACGAACCGTGGTCGACCGGCCGTTAACGAGCGATCGGCAGCAAACGTTCTGTTATGTGTTTGACGACCGCCATTGGGTGATTGGCGGAGGCACGAACAACGGCGGAATCGTTCTGGATTGGGTACAAACGGTGCTTCATTCGATACAGGCGCCGGACTCGGGGAAGTCTTCGCTCGAAGGGATGCTGCGCCAAGCGGAGAGGATTCCTCCTGGAGCCGAAGGGCTGCTCTTTCTTCCGTATTTATCCGGAGAACGCGCGCCGATCTGGAACCCGAATGCGCGCGGCGTATTCCTTGGCTTAAACTTGACCCATTCGGCCCCGCATCTGGCGCGGTCGGCGATGGAAGGGATGATGATGAGCCTCCTGTCGGTCGCTCTAGCGATGCATGATTTAACGGGCTTGAAGAACAAGGTGCTCGCCTCGGGCGGCTTCGCCCGCTCGCCGTTCCTGCTCCAGCTGCTTTCCGACGTATTCGGCTGTGAGGTGGAGGTTCCGGCTTGTGCGGAAGCTTCAGCCTACGGAGCCGCTTTTCTTGGAATGATGGCTTTAGGGGAATACGGCGATATCCGCGACATCAAGTCCACGATTAATATGCGCGAAACGTATGTCCCGTGCTTGAAGCATCATCAAGTGTATACGGAACTGTATCGAATCTATGAACAAGCCTACGCCGGTCTGGGCGAAACGTTCGAGGCGATCACCGCCTTGCAGCATTCGCTTCGGGGCGCAGGATAAGGAGTGGGAAGGCAGACATGAAAGTCGGGCTGATTGGGCTTGGCAAGATGGGAAGCAACCTGGCGATGCAGCTGCTGGATAAAGGGCATCAGGTAGTCGGCTATGATCGCGACGCTTCGAACGCCGGCAAGCTGTTCGGGCATGCCGGGCTTGCGGTGGATTCGTTAGAGCAGCTGGTTTCTGCTTTAACGCCGCCGCGGCTCGTTTGGGTGATGGTGCCGCCGGGCGATCCGGTCAACGCCACGGTAACCCGGTTAACGGAGCTGCTTAGCGAGGGAGATACAATCGTCGATGGCGGCAATTCGCATTACAAAGACTCGATGCGGCTTGCTGAATTTTGTTGCGGGAAGGGCGTCCGTTTCCTGGATGCAGGGACCTCCGGGGGTATGGAAGGAGCTCGTCATGGCGCCTGCGTGATGGTTGGAGGCGACCGGCAGGCCTTTGAGGCGATAGAGCCATTGCTGGCCGATGTGTGCGTCCCGCATGGTTACCTGTATGCGGGGGCAAGCGGCAGCGGACATTTTCTAAAGATGGTGCATAACGGCATTGAGTATGGGATGATGCAGGCGATAGCCGAAGGGTTCGAGGTCTTGCACAAAAGCAGCTTTGATTTGAACCTGGCGGAAGTGGCGGGGCTCTGGTCGCATGGCTCGGTCATTCGGGGCTGGCTCATGGAATTGACGGCAAGAGCTTTGGACAAGGACGCCAAATTGGATCAAATCCAAGGGATTATGCATTCCTCGGGCGAAGGGAAATGGACCGTGGAGACGGCGCTGGAGCTTCAAGCCAGCACCCCGGTCATTGCTTTATCTTTGTTGATGCGATATCGTTCCTTGGAGACGGATGCTTTTCACGGCAAGGTCGTGGCTGCACTCCGCAATGAATTCGGCGGTCACGAGGTCGTTAAGCAGTAGAGTCGGAAGTGGCTAAGTTACTCCGCAGGAGGGGATCAGATGCCTTACAAATTGAATATTTTCAGCAAGATCCTGCTCCTGATCGCGCTGTTGCTTATTCCGATCCTGGTGCTTTACGGCATTTCCAACCGAACCGCAAACCGTGTCGTACAGGAACAAATCGAGTCTACGAATGTGAATCAGCTTTCATTTTTCCTGCATCAGCTTGATTCGCAAATTTCCAACCTGTCCATGTTCCCCGTCATTATGGGCAACGATCCCTACATTCGTGAATTTATCGATATGCAGGGAGCCCCGATCATGGACGTTCTGAAGGCGCAATCCCGCATTACGGCGAAGCTTGGCCTGCAAAGCGTGTCAAGCGGCTGGTATAACGATTTAACGATACTCCTTCCGGCTAATCAACAAACGGTTTCTTCGAGTATCTTTCTCGGAGGGGGCGACCGTTTGCAATGGAACCGGCCGATTCTTAAGCAATGGACTTATGTTGAGGACCGCCCGGGAGATCAGGCAACCGCCATGTTCGTCCGGGAGGTTAGCGAGCCGGCCAGAGCGGGGCGGATTGAAGAAGCGGGGGCCGTGTATCAAGTCCGCTTCACCATTCGGAACATCACCGATATGCTCGATGTGTACAAGCTGGATAAGCATAGCGATCCGTTTCTCTTTCATCCGGCCTATCAAACGATATGGAACAGCGGCTCGAACAGGTCTCTTTCGGAGACGATCCGTACACGGTTAGGCGAGGCTCCCATGAACGCCGTCGGTCAAGTCAGACAAGAGATCGATGGGCAGGAGTACCTGGTCAGTTATGTGCAATCCGAGCAGATCGGCTGGTATCTGGTCGACTACGTGCCGGTTCAGCAGATGCTGGCACCGATTACGCAAACGAGCCGGTTGTTTTATGTATCCGTCGGGCTTCTTCTGGTGATGAGTGTGCTGGCCGTCTTCCTGCTATACCGGAATGTGCAGATTCCGATCGTCCAGATGATTCGCAGCATGCAGCGCATGAAGCGGGGCGATTTAGCGGCAAGGATCGAGTACCGGTCCAAGAATGAATTCGATTATTTAATCCAGCGGTTCAATGAAATGGCGGAGCGGATCCAGCTGCTGGTGGAGGATGTGTACGTCGAGAAGATCCGGTCCAGGGAGGCGTCGCTGAAGCAGCTGCAATCGCAGATTAATCCGCATTTTCTCTATAATTCTTTATTTTTTATTATCAATTCGGCCGTCATGGAAGACCGCGATTCGGTTGTGAGGATGGCCCAAAATTTGGCAGACTATTGCCGCTACGCCACACGCGTGGAGAACCAGTCGGTCAAGCTCAGGGATGAGCTCGAATTGGTTAAGCATTATTTGAACATCCAAAATTTACGCATGCAGCGCCTCGACTATCATATCGAGGTTCCTGAGGAGATGTGGGATGAAGCCGTCCCGAGGCTGATTCTGCAGCCGCTCGTTGAGAATGCGATTGTCCACGGCATCGAGCATCGCATGGGCGGCGGGCGAATCACGATCACCGGCGAACAGGATGAGCTGCGCAATTATGTCGTGATTGAAGATAACGGAGCGGGCTTGACCGACCGGCAGCTGCAGCATCTTCACGCGCAGCTGCAGAAGCCGATGAGCGAGGACATCGGCTGCGGGACCTGGAATGTGCACCACCGGCTGTTTTATAAGTTCGGAGCGGGCTCCGGTTTGACGTTCCAGCACGGGACGGGCTGCGGGCTGCGAGTTACGGTTACTTGGAACAGGCAAGGCGCTTTGCCTGAAACGGCTCCGGTCTCTGAAGGAGGGTAAACGGTGGTTCAGCTCTTGCTTGTTGATGATGAAATTCACGTGGTGGAACGGTTTTCAAGCACGATCGACTGGATGTCCCTGGGGATCGAGCACGTATACAAAGCCTATTCGGGTCTTGAGGCGCTTGCGCTGCTTGAGCAATTCTCCATCGATATCGTGATTACCGATATCCGGATGCCGGGAATGTCGGGGCTGGAGCTGGTTGGGGAAATTCGCAATCGTTGGCCGAAAACCAAGTGCATCCTGCTGTCCGGGTACTCGGATTTTAATTACGCCAAAGAAGCGATCGTGCATCAAACGGAAGATTATTTGTTGAAGCCGGTCACCGAAGCCAATCTTGTCGAAACGGTTCAACGGGTGATGGGGAAGCTGCAAAGGGAGTGGGAAGAGATTACTTCCAAGCAGCGCTTGGCTTATGCCCTTAAAGAAAACCTGCCGCTGCTTCGGGGCAATCTGCTCCATGACCTGCTGCAAGGGCGCAAGCTGTCCCATGCGGCGCTGCTGGAAAAGATGCAAATGCTGGAGCTGTCCCATTATCTCGATCAATGCTTCACGCTTATGCTCGTTCGGCTCGAGGAATATTTCCTGCAATACGATGCTCACAGCTTGTCGCTGCTGGAATACGCGATCGGCAATATGGTCGAGGAGCTGTTCGGGGATAAATTCGACATTTGGTACACCAAGGATGCTCACGATTATTTGGCGTTCCTGCTGAAGCCCAAGCAGACATCCGATGAGGCGGACGACTCGACGTGGGTGGAACGAACCGCGGCGCTGCTTCAGTCTGCCGTCAGCACCTATTTGAAGGGCAAAGTGTCCATTCTGGTGAGCGGGCAGGGGCGCTTCCCTGAAGATTTGGCCGGCTTGTATACCCGGTCGGTGGGGGCTTTCCGCAGGCGAATCGGCAGCGAGCATGAGCTGTTCATGCGCCTCGGGGACGCTCAGGCGCTGCCGGAAACGCAATCGCCGCAAAGCTTGTACGAGCCGCCTACGCTCATTCATTTGCTGGAAGCGGCCCGCTGGGACCGGATCGAAGAGAAGCTTCATCTGATTTTCGATGAATTGGAAACCGGCTACGGCGGCTCCCAGGAGCATGTGCTGGAGGCTTATTTCTCCATCGCATCCGCTTATGCCTACATCGCGCACAAGAACGGCAAGCAGCTGTTCGATTTAATCGGGAGCGATTATGACAAGATGACCGAAGGCCTTCCTTTTCGTTCCGTGAATCAATTGAAGGATTGGTCGCTTCGGACGCTGAAGCAGATCCGGCAGGATATGGATCAGGAGACGAAGGATTCCCGGTCGGTGCTGATCAAGCAAATTCAATGGTTTATCGATCAGCATATAGGCCAGGACGTTTCTCTCCAGACGATTGCCGATCATGTGTACTTGCATCCTGTCTATGTTTCAAAAATATATAAGCTGGAAACCGGCGACAACCTTAGCGATTATGTTCACCGGGTCCGGATGGATAAAGCGGAATTTCTGCTCAAGAACAGTCAGGAGAAAATTTACGAAATTGCCGCACGGCTGGGCTATCAGCGGCCGCACTCGTTTAATCATGCGTTTAAGAAGCAGTTCGGCATTACGCCGCAGGAGTACCGGGATCAATTTAGCTAAAGGCTCCGGGCATGCCGCGCAGCCGATATTCCCCATATAGAGAAGAGGAGAGTCACAATGAAAATTACAAAATTAGAGCTGTTCAAGGTTCCGCCGAGATGGCTGTTTCTTAAGGTTGAGACCGATGAAGGCATTACCGGCTGGGGCGAGCCCGTCGTGGAAGGCAAGGCGGACACCGTCGCTGCGGCTGTAACGGAAATGAGCGAGTATTTGATCGGTCAAGATCCGATGCGGATCGAGGATTTGTTTCAGGTGCTTTATCGCGGAGGATTTTACCGGGGAGGACCGATTCTTTCCAGCGCGATCTCGGGGATCGAGCAAGCGTTGTGGGATATCAAAGGGAAATTCTACAATGCCCCCATCTACGATCTGCTGGGAGGGGCTTGCCGCGACCGGACGCGCGTTTATTCCTGGATCGGCGGAGACCGCCCGAGCGACGTGGGTGCAGCGGCTAAACAGCAGGTTGAAGCGGGCTTTACGGCTGTGAAGATGAATGCCACCGAAGAGATGCACTACATCGATTCGATTGGTAAAGTGGAAGCGGCGATCGCCCGTATCGCCGCCGTGCGCGAAGCGGTCGGGAAGGAAGTCGGCATCGGAATCGATTTCCACGGGCGCGTTCATAAGTCGATGGCCAAAATTATCGCCAAGGAGCTGGAGCCGTATCGTCCGATGTTCATTGAGGAGCCGGTACTGCCGGAAAATAACGAGGCGCTGAAGGAAATCGCCCGCTACACCTCCTGCCCGATCGCTACGGGCGAGAGAATGTATACGCGGTGGGGCTTTAAGGAACTGCTGGCACAAGGAATCGTCGACATTATTCAGCCGGACCTGTCGCATGCCGGAGGCATTCTGGAAACGCGGAAAATCGCTGCGATGGCAGAAGCTTACGACATTGCCGTAGCTCCTCACTGTCCGCTCGGTCCGATCGCGCTTGCCGCTTGCCTGCAGCTCGATACGTGCTCGCCTAACGCCTTTATTCAAGAGCAAAGCCTGGGCATTCATTATAATCAAGGCAGCGATTTGTTGGATTATTTGAAGGATCCTTCCGTCTTCGCCTACCAGGACGGCTTTGTCCGAAATTTAACCGGACCGGGCTTAGGCATTGAGGTCAATGAAGAGAAAGTAAGAGAAATGGCGGCCATCGGCCACCAGTGGCGGAATCCGGTCTGGAGGCAGGAGGACGGAACGGTCGCTGAATGGTAATAGAAGCAAGGCCAATACGATAAAAGAGAACCGCTTGGCGATGATGAAGCCAAGCGGTTTTTTGGCGAACCGGGGGAGGTGTGGCTACAGGTAGGTATACGCTGCAGCGGTTTTGAGGGATTCGCCGTTTTGGTGTACGCTAGGAATAGGAATTATTTCGATATCGGGCGACCGGAGGAAGACCCATGATCCGTTATTTACGCCAGGTGTACCAGGCTTGGATTGATTATCCGCTGCGTGCGGGACATCGACTGCAAGGACGCTATGAAATTGTCCGGTTTCTCGGCGAGGGAAGCTACGGGCTCGCTTATTTATCCACGGATCGGCAGACGGGGGAGCGGGTCGTCGTCAAGCAGTCGAAGCCGAGCAAGCGGGGGCTCGGCCGGAAGCTGCTGCGCCGGGAGCAGGAGGCGCTTCTCGCGCTGACGCACCCGAGCATTCCGAAGTGCCGCGGTCTGTTTGAGGACGGTAAGCGGTTATTTCTCGTCACCGATTGGATCGACGGCGCGACAGTGGAGGATCTCATTTTCGAACAGCAGCGGGGCTTCTCGGAATTAGAGAGCTTGGCGTTCATTGCGCGGCTGCTGCCGGTCGTCAGGTTCGTGCACGAGCGTGGCTGGGTTCATCTCGACCTTCGCATTCCGAACGTGATGGTGCGGGACGGGACTTACGTGCTGATCGACTTTGGACTGGCGCGGCGGATCGGAGATACGGAGGGGCTGGAACCATTCTCAAGCGAGGAGGAGGAGCGTCGGCGCCTGCCGGACGTGAAGAGCGATTGGTATGCGGTCGGTCATTTTCTGTTATTCCTCTTGTACTCCGGTTATGAAGCGCAAGAAGGACAGCCTCCGGGCGAATGGCACGAAGAGCTGTCCTTATCGATGGCAACCGGGCGATTGCTCCGGCGGTTGCTGCGGCTGGATGAGGCTTATGAGAGCGACGCGGCGCTCATGCAGGATGTCGAAGCGGCGATAGCCGCCTTAACGTAACGGTCGAAACGTCAGGAACTGGAATGAAATTTCTTCTTGTAGTATTGGTGTCCGTAAGAATTGCCGCGACCGGAAGAGTACGACGACGAATGTTTGAGAGGGCCTGGACGATGGTAACGATTCGAGCTGCCGCCGCGGTAATGAGGACGTTTCGAATGCAGCACACTGTTTGCGATTTTGCGTAAAATATGCTTAAACATTACGTTTCCTCCTTTAGCTAATGATACCTGTAACTACGGAGCGGACGGTTGAAAGTTTCAGGAACGGTTCGATCTCCACCGTTTATTTGAGTCCGGGAAATCGCTTCTCCATCACTTGAAGCAGCTCCAGATAGCTGTCGCGGAGCTCCGTTATGGTAATCAGTTCAGGGGTGTTTCGAACTTCGTGTTCGGAATGCCCCTTTATGATGCCGTCAAGGCCGTTGTAATTAAATTGTAAATCTTTATAGGTCTGATCGAGCTTCTCCAGGATGACGCCGATTAACGGTTGGTATTGCTCCATAGCCTTGTCACTCCGTTCTTCTTAGACATTCGCTTGCATACTTGAACGTAACATATCCACACGCAGTGGCGCAAATAGGCTGTGGACCGGACGAAATATTTGTCGATTATACGCGAAAGCCTATGCGTCCCGAGAACCATTTTTTAACTTTCAGCATATTTTCAGCTGGTTTTAAGATTTCATGTTTACAATGTCTTAACATGAACTGCAAATATGTCCGCCGCGTGAGCGGGCCGATAGGAGAGTGATCTGGGTGCGTCCAACCGTGATACAAGGACGAACGAAGTCACCCCGTCCCGCCAAACGGCGAATGGTGAACCCCGTTATTGTAGCCGCGGCGCTGCTGATCGTGCCGGTGCTGCTGGTTGTCGGGATGGAAGTGCTTCACAGGGGTTCTCTGCATGAAACAGGGACCTGGATGGCGTCTCATCCGAAACTGGCGCTATTGAACGGGCTGCTGGCCATGCTTGTTTTCTTATTCCTGTACGGCTTGGTCGGGCGGCTGTTTATGGCCGCGGGCTTAAGCGTGCTACTGCTTTCTATGGTCGCCTTAATCAGTTATTTCAAGAAAAAGCTGATCGGCGAGCCGTTTTTTCCATGGGATATTTTTTTGAATAAAGAAAGTATGAATATACTGCCGCTTGTGACGAGCAGGGAAGCCGTTCTGCGGCTTGCCCTCGTGTTCGGCACCGCTATCGCCTTGTTCGCGATCGGCAAGGCCATGCCGCGAATGTCGCCGCGATGGCTGACGCGTCTGACGTTAGTGGCGGTTTGCGGCTTCGGGCTTTACGCTTTCGGTACGCGGGCGGCATGGCTTAATGCGCTGGTGGATCGTGCCGGCATGAACGAGATCGTCTGGAATCAGCAGGAAAATTACGGGGAGAACGGGCTGGCGCTCGCGTTTACAATGAATGTCAAAAACACGATCGTGCCGCGGCCGCCTGGCTACAGTGAATCGGCCATGGCCGGCTTGGCCGACAGCTTGAATGAGCTGGTCGGCGCGCCTAAGGCAAAGGCCGCATCGCAAACGCAGAAGCCGAATGTGATCTTCATCATGAACGAAGCGTTCTGGGATCCGACGCTGCTCAAGAACGTAAAGTTCAGCGAAGACCCGCTGCCGACCGTTCATCGTCTGCAGAAGGAGATGACAAGCGGCTTCCTGCTGTCGCCGCAATTCGGAGGCGGCACCAGCAACGTGGAGTTCGAGATCCTGAGCGGCCAGTCGATGAGCTTCATGCCCGCGGGATCGGTTCCGTATCAGCAATATATCAGCAGGCCGCTGCCGAGCCTCGCGAGCTACTTCAAATCGCAAGGCTACGCCAGCACGGCCATCCATTCGTACGAGCGCTGGTTCTGGAACCGGGAGAACGTGTACCGGTACATGGGCTTCGATGAATTTATCAGCAAGGAGGGATTCGACAATCCTGTCAACAAAGGCGCTTTTATAGCCGATGACGAGGTGTCCCGCCGGATCATACAAGAAGTTGAAGAGAACGAAGAGCCGACGTTTATTTACGCGGTAACCATGCAAAATCACGGTCCTTACGACGATAACCGATACGGCGACAATCCGATCAAGACGGAAGGCTTGCAGACCGCCGAGGCCAAAAATACGTTGGAAACTTACGTGCAGGGCGCAAGCGATGCCGACCGCAGCCTGCAACTGCTGATCGATCACTTCGAGCAGTCGGATGAGCCGACGGTCATCGTGTTTTACGGTGACCATCTGCCGATGCTGGGGTACGATTACGACGTGTACGCGCAAGCGGGGTTCGTCTCGACCGGACGTTCCGAGCAGTGGTCGCTTGAAGAGTTGAAAAGCATGCATAGCGTTCCGTTCGTCATGTGGACGAACGAAGGGCTGCCGAAGGAGCACGTGCCGACGCTCAGCACCTCGTTCCTCGGCGCCTATGTGCTGAATCGCATCGGGCTGGAGCTGCCGGCCGCGTGGGCATACAACGCCGAACTGGCGCAAAAAACGCCGGGGCTGCTGCGCAATCTGGTCGTCGATTCGAGCGGTCAGCTGTATGCCGAGGTGCCGCCTTCCGTGCAGGAGGACGTCGAGATTTACCGCGAGCTTCAGTATGACGAGATGTTCGGCCACCAGTATGTGGCCAAATATTTGAGCGAACTGATGGCGGCGCGAGCCGCTCCTTCCTCGGGGGGCTGACCGGTAACTTTCAAGCAGCGGACAGCCGCCTTCCCGCCGGGGCGGGTCCGTCCTTTCTCTCCATGGTGCAAATGTGATACAATTTGCAAAAATCGGTCCGGTTCCAGACGAAGAGAATATCGGGAGCGAATCGGCAGGCAACTTGGGGGGAAGACCATGGATTTGCGTAAGTTCCGACTGGATGAACCGGCTCAGGGCACGTTTAGCGAAGAACGGGATGAATATGAGCGAGATTATGCGCGGCTGATCCAATCGCCGGCTTTTCGCCGGCTGCAGGGAAAGTCTCAAGTGTTCGGCGCCGGAACGGGAGACTATTACCGGACGCGGCTGACGCATTCGATCGAAGTTTCGCAAATTGCGCGGGAGACCGCGCGGCGCATGAACAAGCAGTATCCGTTCCTGGAGCGGAAGGAGCATCCGGGTTTGATTTTGGACCCGGCGGTCGTAGAATGCGCTTCGCTGGCCCATGATTTGGGTCATCCGCCGTTCGGGCATAAGGGCGAAGAGGTGCTCAACCATCTGCTCAAGGAGTCTTATGGGCTCGCTTACGAGGGGAACGCGCAAAACTACCGCATCCTGATGTTTCTGGAGAAGCGGGCGGGCAGCGGCAGCGGTCTGGATTTGACGGCGGCCGTGCTGCTCGGCATCAACAAATATCCGTACAGCCTCGAAGAACCCGGCCGTCTGAAGGGCGTGTACGGGATGGAATGGACGGACGGTATTCGCTATATTCGCGACCGCTGGAACATGCCTGTCGGCTGCTCGACGCTGGAGGCGCAGCTGATGGATTTGTGCGACGATATCGCCTACTCGACGCATGACATCGAAGATGGGATTCGCGCCGGTAAAATCCAGATGAACCGCACGTTCTTCGAGGACGACCGGTTGGTCGAGCATTTGGTCCAGGAGATTGTGAACGACCGGGGCAACTATGAGGTCGGCTGGGATCAGGTGGACATTCCGGACATGGTGAAACGGGTCTTGACCGACTATTTGGCCCAGTGGGAGACGATCTACGCGGCCTGCGACCGCGAAGCGTCGCGCACCCGGCGGGAGATGAAGGCGCGGTGGGTCAGCACGTTCGTCGGCAAGGTGGGGATCATCGACGATCCGGTCAAAGGCTGGAAGAAAGTGACGTTCGTGCATGAAGGCAGGCAGGATCTGGAACTCCACCGCACGATGGAGATTCTGAAGAAGCTGGCTTGGGTTACCCTGATTAAGGACTTCCGGGTACAGCGGCTGCAGAAGCGCAGCGAAATCATGATTCGCAGGCTGTGGGACAGCTTCATCGTTCCGGAGAACGGCCGGTTGATTTTGCCTCCGGACTGGTTGGAAAACTATGAGCGACACCAATCGAATTGGTCGTGGCCCCGGCTCGTCGCCGATTATATATCCGGCATGACGGATGCATACGCCGAGAAGGTGTACGCAGAGCTGTTCGCCAGCAAGTCGGGGTCCATCTACGAGATGGATTAATTCGGGGGCGTGAGGCCTTTTCGCCGCCTCTTCCGCATAGAATGTACAAGATGCATTCGCCGTAAGGGCGGAGGGGGGGATGGTGTTGATTTACATTCAGGGAGAACCGATATCGCCGTTTCATATCGTGTCGAGTGAGTTGGAGCAGAGTATTCTTCAGCAGAAGCAGCTGAGCCGGACGCCGTATTATTATGCGTCGTTCGAAGAGCTCCGCTTTGAGCTGCACGTGCGCGCAGCGATCGTGCATGCAGCGCTTATGCTGGGGGAAAGCGGAGCCGCGTTCGATACGTTTGAGAATTCGCGCTGCAACGAACGTTTCTGGACCCTTGATATGAAAGGCGGCTTTAGGTTGAAGCCTACGGTTCATCCGTCGGATGCGATCGAAGATATTTATATTCACGGTCACTTCTACGCATTCGAGTGTGCGATGGGGATCGTAGTCGTGCTGTACAAGGCGGTGCTCGATATTATCGGTCGTGAGCAGTTCGATCGATTTTTCGACCGCCTTTATCTATATTCATGGCATCACGATGCGGACTTGAAGCTGATCACGGTGCACGCCGAGGGGGAAGGGATTCCCGGGGACGTTCAGTATTTCAAGAATCCCGAGGTAGATCCCGAGTCGATGCAGTGGCAAGGCGTGAACGTCATCGTGATGCCGGGCGGCAGATACTTCGGGCATGGAACCGGCGTATCCAGTGCGTGGTTCATCATCCGCCTGCTCAACCGTTACCGGATTCCGGGAGCGCAGATCAGTGCTTATCTGATGGACGAAACGACGTTCCCCAATTTTAAATATTTGCACCAGCTGGCGAACGGTAACGCAGCCGGCTTAAGGGAACCGTTGTCAGCTGGACCGGGCACCATCATGGGGCCCGGGGGCTTGGCGCCGCCGGACGGTGGCGCCGGCGCTGGCTTCGGCGCTGCCAGAATCGGTCAGGGCTTTGGCGGCGAGGCCGCAATGGGCATGGGGCCAGCCTCGGACGGGGCCGGCACGTTCACGCATACGTATCGGCTGGAAGCCCGGATTGGTTCGCGGACGCATTTATACGGATAAGCGGCGGGGCGGGCGAAGCTTGCTCCCGGATTCGAAGCGGGAAGCGTCCGCCTTTTTCCTCCGCGAGTACGAAGAGGCCGCGCGGGCCTTCACAACCGTGAACTTGCATGCTTCGCGCTGCTCATCAGAAGGTAAACCATGGCGTACACCGCGAAGATGAACAAGCCGAACATACCGCAAAACAACAGCGCCTCCGGATGGAGGCTGTCGACCACGGACCGCCCGATCGAAGCGGGGTTCGTGAGCAAGTCCCAACTGTTCAACCGGTATTCGCGTCCCAGCAAGATGCCGTAAGCGCTCAAGAACGAGACGAGCGCGGCGCAAACCCAGGAGACCTGCGATGATGTCCGAACCCGAAGGATCGCGTGCCATTGGTGCATCGAAACGGCGCCCAGCAGCAGGCCGTTCCAAGCGAACAGCATGATGACCATAAAGTCGTTCCAATACGAAAAACCGAGGCCGAGATGGCCTTCCGCTGTGTAATTGCTTTTCAAAATGGTTAAATGAATCATATCGGTTACGATATAAGGAGCATTTGGCAAAAACAGTATCCACACGATGCCGATAACGGTCAAGGCGAGCCGAGGGACGGATGTGGACCGCTCGTGCAGGATGGCGGCGACCGACGACAATACATAAGGAATCCAGGCCAAAAATAAGTTCCAGATCAAGAAATCGTAATACGTGTTCTGATTGAATAGGCGGAGCAGCGCGTACACGACGACGCAGACGACAGACAGCAGCGCCAAGCCCGCAAATCGTTTGCCGGATGCGAGTAGTTTCATTCTCATCGAATTCCTTTCCGTGTAGAAGTGACCTAAGCATACCATACCCGGAAACAGAGATACCAGAATTTACCTTCAAGATGCCAGGACGTGAGATATCTGGTATTGTAGGGGTAAGAACTTTTAACCTGTAGTCAGTGAAAGTCAGTGAATCCAAACAATGGGAACATGCAGGAGGCGTAACCATGTATACGAAAAATCAGCTTCCAGCTCCGGTACGCGCGTTAATTTTGGCAGGCGACCTGGGCGACGGACACCGGCAAGCCGCCCGTGCGCTGGCGCAAGGCTGCGGCAGGCCCGATTCTCCCGTGCAGGCCGAGGTTATCGATTATATGCAAGAGATCTACGCCCTCCTGCACCCAGTCATTCGATACTGCTTCTTGAAAGGTGTAGAGAAGGCTCCTTCGCTCTATGGCTACTTTTATCGCAAGTCCCGCATGAACGAAGAGATGTCGCTGTTCTCCAAATCGTTCTTGAAGCTGGGAATGTCTAAGCTTCTTGGGCTGCTGCGCGACCGTAAGCCGGATGTGGTGATCTGCACGTTCCCGCTGGCGTCGGCCGCCGTGTCGCTGCTAAAGGCGCAAGGACTTTCGTCCGTACCGCTCGTGACGGTAATTACGGACTATGCCGACCACGCGTTATGGGTGCAGCCGCATACCGACCTGTATTTGGTCGGCTCGGAGCATGTGGCCCAGGCGCTGTATCGCCGCGGCATTTCCAGCTCTTGCGTCAGCGTGACGGGCATTCCGATTCGGAAGAGCTTCTTCGAGCCCGGAGATAGGGAGACGTTCCGGCGGCAGCTCGGTCTGGACCCGCTCAAGCCGGTCGTCTTGGTCATGGGCGGCGGCTGCGGGCTGATGGGCAAGGATATGCGCGCCTTGCTGCGTTCGGAGGCGCTGCGGCTGCGGGCTCAGCTTGTGTTCGTCTGCGGCAGCAACGCGGCTGCCAAGCAGTCGCTCGAGGAGGAACTGGCGCTCAAGCCGACGCCCTCCGTTCGGATCGTGGGTTTCGTAGAGGATATTCACCGCTGGATGGGAGCGGCGGATATGCTGCTGACGAAGCCGGGCGGTTTGACGACGTCCGAGGCGGTGGCGATGAAGCTGCCGATGCTGCTGTATAAGCCCATTCCCGGCCAAGAGGAAGAAAATGCGGCGGTGCTCGAGGGGGCTGGCGTTGCGATTCGCGCGTCCAAGGAGCGTAAGCTGCTCGATCAGGTGCTCGAGCTTATCGATTCGCCCGGGCTGCTTGCGACCATGCGCCAGCAGGCGGAACGGTTTCGCTGCGAGCAGCCGACGCAGCGGGCGTGGGATGCGATGTTCCGGCTGCAGGCGGGACCGTATGAGGGCTCGCCCGCTTGGCCGGCGGTGGCATCCGTGCGGGAGTCTGTCCGGGAAGCTTGGTAGCCGTGCGGGCGTGAAGCGGTTAGGTCCCGCGCGGCGGACCCTGGAAGAAGGAGCCGATGGAAGTTCAGAAGGCCTGAATGTTGTTTCATCAACATCGGCGTGCTGATTACATTGGCGTTTCTGTTGAAACTGGACTATACATACATATTCCGCCGGTTCCGCGGGTTTGAACGTATTTCAGCAAGAGGGAGGTCTGCCGCTTTGGCAGGCTTGTTTGTATTTGGCGGCTGGTTTCACCGTCATCAAGTCCTTCCGCAAAAAATTGCCGATAACCCTGCTGGTAGTCAATTTGATTAACGCGATTCATCTTTCGATCTTCGGGTCGCTTTTCGATTTGGACATACACGACTAAGATATTCCCGTTCACCTTGCCGCTTGGCATCGTGTTGAGAAGACGCCCCTAACAGCATCATTCTGCTGTCGCAGCTGATCAGGGAACAGCACGAAGGACGTCTGAACGCAGAGGAGCTGCAATATTGGGCCGAAGAGGATCGGCCGGAACCGGATCGGAGGTGGATCGCTTTCCAGGTCCGGGAATTGGCATTGCCGAGGGCAAGCAGCGGTTAATCTTCGAGGCGTTCCGCCAAGCGGACGGCTCCATCAGCCGGAAATACAGCTGCACCGGGCTCGGGCAGTCCATCAGCTTGGAGCTGGCGAAGCTGCTCGGCGGATACTTGTCCGTATTCAGCCGGGAGGGGCAAGGCAGTACGTTCATGCTATACTTGCCCTGATCAGCCTAGTGGAGCAACCCATGACTTCGTTTGAAGGCATGGGTTTTTTATGTCTTTTTACCAAGATATAAGGGAAGATGTAATATATATTAACTTTACTAAAGTAAGATGATGATGATAATATAGTTAAACAGATAAATATCAAAGGAGTGGATTCAGATATGAGTCAGCAAGTGGAAGTGAATACGGAAAACCGATTCTCCGCCGAGCAGTTTTTGACCTCGCGACGTTCGGTGCGTCAATACCAGAAAGGATTGGTGCTGTCCGACGCCGAGCTGAACGAAATTCTGGAGCTCGCTTCGCGCGCTCCGTCATCGTGGAACTTACAGCACTGGCGTTACCTCGTAGTGCGCGAGCAAGCCAATAAAGAGAAGCTGCTGAAAATCGCGTTCGGTCAACAACAAGTGGCTGATGCCGCGGCTGTTATTATCGTGTTAGGCGATCTGGAAGCGAATAAGGTGACCTCGAAGGTGTACGAGAAAGCGGCGCAGGAAATTCGCGATTTGATGGTGAAGCAAGTCGACGGCGCTTATGCGAACAATCCGGGATTGGCCAGAGACGAGGCGATTCGTAACGCTTCGTTGGCCGCCATGCAGCTGATGCTGGCTGCCAAAGCGAAAGGGTATGATACGGTGCCAATGGGCGGATACAATAAGGATGCCCTAATCTCCGAATTCCAAATTCCCGACCGTTATGTGCCGGTTGTCATGATTCCGATCGGGAAAGCCGAGAAGGAAGGCCGGGCAACGGATCGATTGCCGCTCGAGCATCAAGTTATTCACGAGCGTTTCTAACTCTCCCCGTATCCCGACGAAAAAGCGAAGCCCCGCCGGCTCGCGTGGTTCGATATCCGAATCACGCGGCCGGTGGGGCTTATTTGACGTACCATCGCTGATACTGCTCCCTAACGTTATGCCGGCTAATCAGATGGCGGTGCAGCGAGCGGCTGGGAGCAAGCGCGTTCAACTCGATAATCTGCTTGTTCAGCTCGGACAAAAGCGCATCGATTTCCGGAGCCGCCGGGGTTTTATCCAAGAGCTGGATCACTTTAGCCATATTCGAACCGATTTCCTTCCTCAGCATGATCCACGGTGGATCTACATTCGCATTGCGCAGAATCGTATCCAGAACGTCGTCGGTAGGAACGACAAGAGGCTTCCCTATTCCCGCGAGGCGCTCCAAGCCCCCGTTCTGAACGAATTGCTCGTATGCGTCGTTGGCCCAGCCTTCCTTCTGCCGCTCGATCGAATCCATGGCGTCGCGGTTCTCGAGCACGTCTCTCGGCTGCCGTGCGGAGCGCGCTGCGTGTTCCTCTTTGTCCATGTCCATACCTCCCGTCCCTTGGTATCTCTAGCGTAATGATACCTGGGCTCCGGGTCAAGTGACAGGTTTTCAAACAACCTGCGGAACGGCGGAACTGGAATCGGGCAAGGGAGGGAGATCTTGGGAGAGTCGTCGCCTATTCATTTTTGTGCTAAAATATTAGATGGTAAAGCAATGATCCGTGACGGTATATTTACTTGGCGAAGAGGAGGCTCACGATGGAGCTGAATACGGTGTTTATTATGGTGATTGCAGCCGGGCTCATTCTATGGCGAAGAATGCGCGCAACCTCCCGTCCGGTTAAGGGCAAAGGCTATCGCTTGCTGCTGCCGCTTCTCTTCTTGGCGCTAGGCCTTACAGGGCTTCTGAATCCGGAGCTGCACCTTACCGTGAAGGAAGTCGTGCTATCGCTGCTGTGCGGGGCCGTTTTGTCCATTCCCATGATTCTAACCACGAACTACGAAAGGCGGGAGGACGGACTCATCTATCCGAAAAAAAGCGCCGCTTTCGTTGTTGCCCTCATCGGCTTGATCGCGCTCCGCCTGGGTTTGCGAAGCTATTTGTCCGGACTTGACCCGACGGAGCTGGCGATGCTGTTCTATTTAATCGCGGTTGCTTATGTCGTGCCTTGGCGGGTCGCCAGTTTTGTGAAGTTCCGCAAGCTGTATGCCCTGCGGCAAGCGGAATAGCGCCTTACGTGGGGCTGGAGGCAGGGACGGTCACCGTGCGAAACCTGAATCCGGCTTGCACGTAAATTCATGTTGCCTATAAGAAAGGGGGGATGAACGATGGAATGGTCTATAGATCTTTCGGTGCTCATGCTGGTTCTCGGCTTGTCCGCGCTGCTCGTGCTGCCGCGTCCGGAATTGGCCCAAGTCCGGTTGCCTTACGGCTTGGTGCAGCCGGTCGATTGTGCGCTTGTGCTGAAGTCGCATAACCGCTCGTTGAAAAGTTTGCGTACCGTATTCGTTCGTCGCAAAAGACCGCCCCGTTCCTCCGAATGCTCGGACTCTCCGCGCTCCCGGTCTGAATCGGTTAACGATTGACACGTTGAGCCTGTACGTCTCAGGACGGCCGGACAACGTTATTCCGTGCACCCTGAGGGTGCCGATTCATAGGGAGCGATGGGCTTATGTATACTTGGTTTCAACCGATCATCGCCGTGCTTGCACAGGCGTTATCTTATTTGCACACGTTTACTCACGATTGGGGAGTATCCATCATATTGCTGACGCTGGTTGTCAAAATGGCGCTGTTCCGTTTCAATCTCACCGCGGCACGTCAGCATATCCGCACGGCGGCCATGGGTCCGCATTTGAAAAAGCTGCAGCAAACGCATGCCGCCGACCCGAACCGGCTCATGCAGGAGTCCGGCAAGCTTTACCGCGAGCATGAGGTCAACCCGTTTGCGCAGATGGGCGGTGTCCTGCTGCAGCTCCCGGTTTTAAGCGCGATGTACGGATTGTTCCTGACGCACGGAAGCGCGATGAGTTCGCTGCTTGTTCCATGGGTGTCCCATTTGGCACTGGCGGACCCGCTGCACGTCCTGCCCGTCCTTACCGGTCTGATGACGTTCGTGGTCAGCCTGATTCCTTTGACGGAGGCGGCCGGTCCTGCGCCGGGCAGCGGGAAACGCGCGATGCTCGGAATCGTGCTCATGCTGATTCCGCTGCTGGTAACGTGGAGAGCGCCGATCGCCCTCGGCCTGTACTGGATGGCCGGCTCTGCCTTCGGCTTGCTGGAGCGGCTGCTGTACCGCACGGCCTTCGGCAAGCGGCTACTGCGTAAAGGGACGCCCGAGCCGGCTCAGGCGTCGTAACCCCCGCCCTGAACCGATGAGCGGCCGGGCTTGTACGGCATCGCTCATCGGTTCTAACGGGCAACCCGCCTTGGCGGCTTTTAACGGCTTGTTTGTGATTCCCTTCGCCGAGGGCATGCTAGGATGGGGACGCAGCCCCGACGGCGTTGACGAAGGGGACGCAAACAGGTAAGCTGTAGCTAAAAAGGAGGGATCGCCTTGGATTACCATCGCATTACAAATATCGCCGACCCGTATTTTCGGCAAATGCACGAACTGATGCAAACCGTGTTTCCACCGGAGGAAGTGCTGGCCTACGATCTGTGGGCGGAGCCGCTGCAGGATCCCGGAATCCGCGTGTTTGTAGCCATCTTGGACGGTCAGGTCGTCGGAGCGACCGAGTACCGCTACTATGCCGACATGCAGGTGGCGATGACGGACTTTACGATTATCGGTCGCGACGGTCTTGGCATCGGGCCGTTCTTGGCGCGCCGCCGGATGGCCGATCTTCGTCAGGTGGCAGCCGAGGCCGGAGGGAAGCTGAAGGGGATGTTCGCCGAAATTTATAACCCGGCGTTGTCCGAAGGGCTGGAGTTCGGCGGCGTGAAATCGATGAATGCTTACGTGCGCCGTGAAGTGCTGGCACATCTCGGCTACCTGAAGCTGGATCTCGATTATGTGCACCCTTCTTGGCAAATTGACGGCGAAGCCGTACACGGCCTGGACTTGTGCTTTATGCCGATCGACGACGCGGACGCGGATGCAGTTCCGGCTTCGCTGGTGGCCACGTTCCTGGAAACGTACTACGCAGTCTTGACCGAGAAGCCGGACGCTTGGTACCGTATGGTAAAAGGCCTGCACGAGCGCGACTCCGTTCGCTTGCTGCCGATCTAGAAGGGCGCTGCCCAAAGAAATGGAAATAGCGGAACAGGGGTATCTTATTTACGTCGAATCCGTGCTTGTAGCACGGCATTTCGAGGAATAAGGCATCCCTGTTCCGCTATTTTTGTACGGTTGCGGCGAAATGCCGAAATAGCGAATCGCTGTTCCGCTATTTCGGCGTCGGTCAAAGCTGCTCGCCTTGGCGCAGCGCGGCATCGGCTTGCTCAAGCTCGTCGAGCGCTTTCTCCAAGCCGTAGTTCAGAAGCAGCGTGCGGAACCCTTTGCCGTGGTTCGCCGCGAGCTTGGCGAGCCGCTCTTTGAGATCCTTGCGGATATATACGCTATCCTTCTCGTGCGTTTCGTTGCGTTTCTTTTTCTTCAAGCGTCTGCCTAGCAGGCGCTGCAGCCCGTCGTCCTTGCCCAAGGCCTGCGTACCCGCACCGGATTCATCAGCCGGCGAAGACGACGCGCTCATATTAGCGGGTGCCGCGTCGTTTGCCGGCTCCGCCGCCGGCAGGACCGCTTCCGCTTCGGTCTGCGCTTCGCTTGCGACCGGCGGCATAACCGCCGCTTCCTTGGTCAGCGCAGCGGTCTCCGGCGCACCGGCATCGGCCGACGGCGTCTCCGGTGCCTGAGCAGCCGCGTTCGCGGCCGGCTTGCGCGGTGAGGCCGCGCGGGTTCCGCGCCCCGCCCTGAACCGATGAGCGGCCGGGCTTGT